>DAOQID010000173.1:0-6510 GCA_035339375.1 Anaerolineales bacterium
ACAAAGCGCCAAAGTTGATAAAGTTTGAAGTTCATCCAGAATTTTTCTGCTTTTGAAAATTCCTGTGAGGTCTGCATATGCCTTCTCCTTATTCGGGGATAATGGTCCAGCCGGGGCGGGCTTTGAATTTCCAGAGGAAGGTGTGGTGGAGCATGAATTTCATCCATGCGCCGCTGACACCCATTTCGAGATGCGAGGTGAACAGGTCACGGCCAAATTCGTTTTGGTATTTTTTGCGGTCTGGCACCACAGGCTGCATGACGATGGATACGGCATTGCCATCCCAAAGAGAATCGCCCATGCTGGCAATACAGGCGGCCACCATTTCAGTCATCGGCTCGCGATGGGTCATTTCACCTTTTTCGATCAGGTCGACAATGTTGAGGGCTACTACACGTCCGATCACCCCGCTGACCATGCCTGTGCGTGGAGGTGCAGGTGCAATGAGCAGGTTGTTTTTGTTGGTGAACGGTTTGGAAATTGGCCCGGGAGGTGCAAAGGCGATGCCTGCCGCGAAGACGTTTTTGTAAGTGGGATTCTGATATTGGGAGGGCCATGCTTCGGGTGTTTGGGCAAGCTCGGGGTAAGGCAGACCGTATTTTCCATCCACAAGGACAAAACCAGCGGGGTTGGTTATCTTCGAGGTGATGTCTTCGCCGTTTTTGTCGATGTATTTGAAGGGCTGGCCTTTGAACTGCGGAATCATCATTGAGAAGTCAAAATCGGTGGTGCCTTCTTCGCCATCATAATTTTGCCAGTGGATCTTGCCTTCCTCCACTTTGGTGACGCCAGTTTGCACTTGATATCGAATGCCATGGTCATTGAAAACCGAGGTGAGGAATTCCTCACTACGCATAATGTGTCCATTGCGTTTGATCTGCACGCCATTCACGCCAAAATCACCGATGGCGGGTTCATTGGAAAGCCAGAGAATATCGGCTTTATCACGCAATCCTTTTTTGACCAGATCCTTGTGAACATTGACAATGTATTCAAAGGCGGCACCCTGACAGGTTGCCCCGGGATGCCCCGTACCCATCACCAGTTTGACCTTTTCTCCCTTCTTCATGCGGTCACACAAAGCGAGATAGGCATCACGAGTTTTGATGGCATGCGGCAGGGAACAGATGGAGTGTGTAAAACCATTTTCTGGCCCAAGGCCGGGTGTGCCCGCAAAATTAAGCAGCGGCCCGGGGGCGATGACAAGATAATCGTAATCAAGGCGCACTTCCTGCCCAGAAGCAACTCCTTCGCCCAATACATATTGGTCGCCTGCATCGGGGTGAATTTCTTTTGCAGCGGCATGCACGAACTTTACGTTCATTTTGTCGTACACAGGTTTGAGTTTGAAAATGGTCTGCTCAGGTTTCATGTGCCCCACCCCCACCCATACCCATGACGGTACATATCCGAACACATCACGGTTGCTGATGACCGTGATCTCATGTTTTTTACCCAAGCGGCTCCCCAAATACAACGCGGCTGTATGACCTGCAAACCCTGCACCAATCACAACAACTTTTGCCATATACCATGTCTCCTTGCGTTTTAGTGTAGTCAGCGCCTGCAACAACTCGGGGAGTTAACAAGCGCCAACAAAAAATGCCATGATGAAATCATAGCATTTTTGTGATTCATTTTTTATCCCGTTGACGGGTGATTTTTTTGTCCCCCACAGGGGTGTAAAACCGAGTAATTTGGTGCGAATTGTTTTATTTGATTCCCTGTGATGATTTTTGCCAACACATAAATTTAACAGCCAAATTTATGATTGAGTCCAAACCCTGTTTATTTGGGGTTGGGGTATGCAGTTTCCTTGCCGGGGGTATCCAGGCCATCAATGGTGCGAGTGCCATAGAGTTGACCATCCACCGTGATCGTGTATTGACCTGTGCCAGACACGGTCTGGTCAGTTCCTGCAAGGCTGTTCCAGGTGAAGATTAATTGATTGCCTTCCAGGGTACCTGTCCCCTCTTGAATACCGCCTGAGATCAGCCATTGAAATTTGTACTCATTGGCCTGTCCACCTTGTGTAATGGTCAGGGTGCCGCCGTATTCTTCGCCGGTTGGGTCGGTGGCGTTCAAGGCATAGGAGCCTACAATATCGGGAATATTATCCGCAGAGGCATCTGCACCCAGCGGACCTGGTTTATTACGTCCGCATGCAGAAAGACCCAATGCAATCAACAAAATCAACAAGCTAAATCGTCTCATTTTTCCTCTTATCAAAACAATGGACAATGAATGAAAAGCACTCATTGTCCATTTCAAATTTTTTATTGTCCATCCAAAGTCAACAAAAAGGCGATCAGGTCCTGGATTTCCTCTTCAGTGAGGATCGTGCCGAAGTTTTGGATCATCTGTCCCGAAGGATAACCAGAAACCACATACGCATTCGGGTCAACAATGGATTGGTGCAGGTACTCTTCGGCAGTCAACCCGGGTACACGCTCCCCGGCGCGGTTGGCAATACCATAAAACGACGGGCCGATGATGGTCTCACCTTTTTCAAGCGAATGGCAAATGCGGCAGCCCGCGTTAACCCCTGAAGCGGTTTCGTAGTAAAGCTGCTCCCCTGCCTTGGGGTCTGGAATGTGGACATCTCTGAAATTGATGGTCAACGCCTGTTGAGGTTCAAGATTAACCGTATCATCAAACAAGATTTGCTCAAAACTGGCATCGGCACGGTCGTACATTTTTACGGTGATGTGGTGCCTTCCAACGGGCAGGTGGATATGCTCAAAAATACGAGCGCCTTGATTGATATGGTTATCGGTGGCGGTGTAGGTTTCGTCAAAGACGAGTTCGTGATCCACTTCCAGCGTGATACGAATCGGTTGTTCAAGATCAGGCTCAAGCGGAGGAAGAGGCGTCACATCCTGAACGGGGTATCCACTGTGATGGGTCATCTGAATCGCCAGAACAGCAGAATCTTCGTTGAAGAATTTTGTCGGCCAGTCACTCAACCAGATCTGGAAGGCAGTGACAACGGCCATCACTCCAAGCAAAGGAATGATGAATCGAAGATGCGATGCGTTCGGTGTGAACTTGAATGTATTCGGTTCAGACTTAATCTGAGTCTTGATCGCCTTACCAAAATCAGCAGGCGCCGCCCAGGCAGTGTGAACCAGCGGAATAAAGTTCTGTTTGAGTTTTGGCAGTCTTTCGCCAGAGACACGATCATTCAACCAGACGTTGCCTTCACGGTTGGCACAATCTTCGGGCGGACAACCGATGAATTGAACATCGCTTGCACCCGCTTCGAGTGCCTGTGCAGCCAGGTTGGGATTCGCCATGGCAATACAAGTCAGCGGGACAATGTATGTATTTGGGTCTTCAAAATGCTTCCCTGCACCGTGCAGGGCATGGCGCTCGCAGGTGAAGACAACTTTTACCTTGCTCTTGTCATCTTGAGCGATTCGCTCGAGGGTTGTTTTCCAAAGTGGGTTGAGGGGAATATCGCCAAAGGTCAGGGCATTATCGGGGCAGCTACCAATACAGACGCCGCAGGAAACGCAAAGATTCGGGTCGATCTCCGCCTGAAATTTTGGCCTGGCACCATCGGTACGGGGAACCATCTTAATGGCAAGGTAGGGACAGTCACGTTCGCACAGGGTGCAGCCATCACAATTGGCCAAATCCACTTTTACAGGTTCGAGTTCTTTGGCACGCGGCAGGATCCACGGCAAAGCAGTAACGAGGCCAACAATGAAAAGTAGAACACTCCAGAAGAGGGCTTGAGGCCCGCGCAGGAAGGTTGAAAGATAGAATAAATAGAATAAGTCAACGGGGGCTTCGGCAGGAAGTTGCGTGGCATTAAGCGGCGGCAACATACCAAGGGGAAAAAGCGCAGCCGAGAGCAAGAGTACAAAAACCGAAATCGCCATCCAATATCGTGGAGGCAGCCACTTTGCGCGGCTCATTCGTTTGAGGTGCAGCCAGAGGAAGAAGGCAGTCAGCGCAGATAGGCCTAAATGCAGCACGATGACGATCATCATGAAGACCCAGCCTGTACCTGCCGCGTCGCCGACAATGAAATCAACGATGAAGGTCTGTCCGTTTTTGAAACTGCCAAGGATGCTGAAAAGACTTTGGTTCAGGAGCTGGGCACGTTCATCCCAGATCAGCCAGTAGCCTGTGATGCCAATGGCCCAAACCACCACTGCCATACCAACACCAGTAACCCATGCCAGCCAGCGCGGTCCGCGGAAACGATCCTGAAAAAAGGTCCGCCAGCCGTGCAGGAGGGCAAAAATCACCGCAGCATCAGATGCATAACGATGCATGGCGCGGATGATGCGTCCGATCAGGTTCGCCTCGATTTTGGATATCGCCTGATACGAGAAGGTGAATCCAAACGGGTAGAACATCGTCAGGTAGATGCCCGTAAGCAGAATAACCACCAAAAGAAAAATGGTGATGGTGCCTGTATGATACAGCGGATTGAAGCGCGGGTCATTGATGAGCCAGTTGACGGGTGCTTCAAGGCGCAAAGAAATGCTTTCGAAAAAATTGAGCAGGCGGCGGCTGGGTGAATTGAGGCGTGCTTTCCAATCCACGCTGGGGTTGCGCTCGGTGAGAACATCGATGAGTTGTTTTTTAGTCGGGGAGGTAGCCATGTGTTTTGCTGACAGTTTCGTTTACAAATAATTTCGCGGAAGTAATAGTGGATAAAAGCAGACGTCAATCAATAAAGTTTGCGAAATGAAACAGACAAGAAGAAAGTGACAGTCACCTTGCGGGAAAGGTGACTGTCACTTTCGTTTTCAAATTACCAAACTCTGAAGCCTGGGGAGGTCAGGGCGATGTTCTTGATCATTTCAAAGAGGACAGGGCCGTACATAATGACGATCAGTCCGAGCGCACCATAAATCCACGGAGCCCAGCGGTCAAGCCACACCGGGGTGCGAGACACCTCTTGCATGGATTCAGCAATGGGGACAATCACCTCTTCGTTAACCTTTTCCTTGTTTAAGGCAGTCATGAGCATAACCGTGAGATAGATTGCACCGCTGACAAAGAGGATGGCCCCACCCACACCCACCTGGAAGAGGCGGCTGTTCCATTCAGCAGGAACGTAGGGAGCCAAACCAAGTGGTACGCGGCGGGGAGCGCCGAGCAAACCCAACACATGCATGGAGTTGGAGAAGATGATCATACCAACAAACCATGTCCATGCCTGAGCAACTGCCCATTTGGGGTTCCATAACTTTCTGCCAGTGAGATATGGCAGAAGCCAGTAGGAAATGCCCATGAAGCTGAGGGTTACAGCAGTAGCCACCGTCAGGTGGAAGTGACCGGGGATAAAAGCAGTGTTGTGCAACACAAGGTTGACATTGTAGGAGGCATTTGTCAAACCACCGATGCCGCCAAAGAAGAACAGGATGCCAGCCAAAAGCTGTGTAGCTACGGATGGGTCGCTCCAGTTCAGTTTTCCAATCCAGCCAAACATTCCTAAGCCACCTTGTTTGCGCCCGGCATGTTCAAGGGAAGCTACCACAGTGAAGGCGGTCATCATGGATGGGAAAAATACGCCAAATGTAAACATGGAGTGCAGGAATTTCCAAACAGGAGAAACGCCCGGGTCTACATATTGATGGTGAATACCGATAGGGGTGGAGAGGACGAGGAAGATCCAGAAGGCAAGGCGGGCAAGTGAATCGCTGAACATCTTGCCATTGCCAGCCTGTTTCGGAAGCATGGCATACCAGGAGATATAGGCAGGCAGAAGCCAGAAGTACACCAACGGATGGCCAGTGAACCAGAAATAGGTGCGGGCCAATTGCGGGTCTACACCTTCAATCAAGCCAAGTGACCACGGCAGAAGCATGGTGAGGATTTCCACAGCAACGCCGAGGGTACAAATCTGCCAAAGCAGGGCTGTTACAACACTGGCAAAAGCAATGAAAGGTGAACGTTCATCGGGGTTTTCCTTGCGCCATGCGGCAAAAGTCATAAACAAACCCCAGCCTTCCACCCAACTGCCGACCACAACAAGGGTCAACCCTACATAGAAAGCCCAGTTGGCTTTGAGAGGAGGATAGAAGGTAAAGAGCACAGTGGCTTGATTGGCCAAAATCGGAATCGCAGCAGCGACAACGCCGACCACCATCATCCAAAAACCAACCTTGTTCAGGGCCATATTTTTGAGAGGGCGTTTCAGGCCAAAAATCACATTGAAAGTGAGAAAGCCCATGATGAAGAAGGTCGTCCAAACCAGGGCGTTCAAAACGCCGTGGACGGTAAGTCCCTGATAGTAGGACTTAATGAAAGGCTTGAGATAAACATAGAAATCCCAGCCCGCATGTTCAAAAGCCTGCAAAGGGCCGAACAAACTGCCCACAGCAAGCGCCAAAATGGCCACCAAAAGGTGTGAGCCAATGAATTTCTTTTCACCAGCAGATAATTGATATTGTTTCATGATGTCTCTCTTCACAGCTATTCTGTAACAATGATCGCGCCATACATCACACCGTGACCGCTGCCACAGTATTCGGTACAAATGAAGTT
>DAOQID010000174.1:0-1518 GCA_035339375.1 Anaerolineales bacterium
TTGCCGACGCCGTAAAATAAGATACGCGTTACATCCCATAAAAAGAGCCGTGAGATCAAAATCTCACGGCTCTTTTTTGTCTGCAGCTTCCCTGCTTCCAGGTTGCTGACTTGCCAATCGATGAATTGCATCCTCAAGCATTTGATTTCTGATTTTTTCCATAGGTGACAAGGCACGCTTATTTTTTTCGCGTAAAAACATAGACTCGGAAAACAGTCTGGCGGCTGTTGCCGCACCCTCGTTGTTATGATCTTCGTGAAGGGTAATCCATGCCAGAACGGAAAGTACATTTGAGATTCCATGCTCATCATTGAGCCCCTGATAATATGCCAGAACATTGCCGCACAGAGATTGAGCCAGCGAAAAATCGCCGTGTTCAATGGCGGTCTGTGCCAAAATCAGTTGTGCTTCAGGCCCATAAAGTTGATCACCCTGCTCTTCGAACGACCGCAGACTCTGACGGGCCAATGCCTCCGCCTGTGTAAAATCTTCCTGCCAGTACAAAATTTGGGCGAGATTTAGTGCAATAAAAGCCGTTTCCCAAGGGAGTTCATCAACATTCACTTTTTCAAGCGCGCGGTTTAACCAGCTTTTTGCCAGTGGAAGATCGTTCATTTCGCCAGCGGTGATACCGATGTTGGCATAACTCATTGCCAGAGAACTGTCACTGCCAGTCTCCTTTTCCATGGTAAGAGATTTTTCAAATAGTTCAATGGCGCGTGGATAATCTCCCTGGCTGCGGGCGACCAGAGCCATATTGTGCAATACAGTGGCGATTCCCTCTCCATCTTCCAATTCATACCGTAATGCCAACCCTTCTTTGTGATACGCCATGGCAGAAGGATAATCGCATTGTTCACATGCCATGGACCCTGCTCCATTGAGCGCTGTAGCACGTGCCCGTTTTTGGGTTTCGCTGGGTTGATGTTTCATTGGAATTCGTAAACTTTTATCGAGCCACTCCCTGCCTTCACTCAAGAATCCCTGTCGATACCAGAACCACCATAACCCGCCAGAAATGGAAACCGCCAGATGCGAGTCCTGCTCTTCCACAGCAAAGAGCAGCGCAGACCTGAAGTTATCGTGTTCGAGTCTCGTTTGGGCCAGCCACTGAGATTGCTGTCCACCACGGATCTCTTTGAATATGACCCCGGCATATTCTGCAAAATGGGCGGCGTGTTTTCTTTTCAAAGTATTCAACAGATTGGCGTGGATCAGTTGTTCCAATGCAAAGGATCGCAAAGTTTCAAGCATATTCACCCGCCCCGGGGACGGATTGCTTTCAAGTTGTATCAGGCTGGCCGATGCCAAAGCCTGCAAAGTTGGTAGATCTGTGTCGCATATATTTTGGGCGGCCTCCACTGTGCAGCCGCCAACAATGACTCCCAGCCGTATAAAGGCTGCCTGTTGAGCAGGGGAAAGCAGCCGGTAACTCCATGCAATGGCTTCATGCAGGGTTCGGTGCCTCGCTGAAATATTGCGCTTGGTCTGTTGCAGCAAGGTGGAGGATAGTTGTGG
>DAOQID010000174.1:1618-6485 GCA_035339375.1 Anaerolineales bacterium
GCCTCGCTGAAATATTGCGCTTGGTCTGTTGCAGCAAGGTGGAGGATAGTTGTGGACGGCTGCGGGTGCTGACGATCTGGTGCAACAGGTCAGCAGGTTTGATTTCACGCACCCGGGCCGCGGCTAATTCCAGTGCAAGAGGCAATCCATCCAGTGCAACGCATAAAGTGGCGATGGAAACGGCGTTGCTTGAATCCAACCTGAAAGCGGAATCGAAGGTCCGGATTCGCGCCAAAAATAACTGGACTGCTGCGATCTGACTCAGCTGGTCAGGGTCAGGCAACTGTGACAGGATCGGCAGGGATAGTGGGGAGACTTCCCATTCGTGTTCGCCGTACAGGTCAAGTGCGGTGCGGCTGGTGCAGAGGAGTTTGAGTTTGGGGGCAACGGCGAGCAATTTATCAAAATACACAGCCGCATCAAGGACATGTTCGCAGTTATCCAATACAAGCAGGGTTTCATGAGGCGCAAGGTGGGCGGCAACTGCGGTTTCAATGGGTTGGTCTGCTGTGGGGGTGATGCCCAACGCCGAGGCAATTGCACCGGGGACGGCTTCTGCGTTTTGGATGGGAGCCAGTTCTACAAAACATGCGCCATGTGAAAAATTACCAGTCAGTGCATGGGCTGTTTCAAGGGCCAGCCTTGTTTTTCCGATACCTGCTGTGCCGATCAGGGTGATCAGCCGCGCTTGGCCGAGTAAAAGCGCGCAAAGAGATTCGACTTCCGAAACGCGGCCAATCAGCGGAAAGAGCGGAGAGGGTAGTGTGTAGGGTAATGGCGCAGATTGGCTAACGACTTCAACGATTCTTTGGGTTTTGGTTTGGGTGGTATGGGCAACGGTGATGTGTTGAGACTCGCCAGGGGCGCTGCGGATCTGCCCGGCTAATTCGAGGAGGCGTTGAATGAGTTCAGGTTGATGCTGAATATCCAATGCTGGGACGAAGAGGGCGGCAACCACGGCAAGGTCTGGCACACGGCTTCCATTTTCAAGGCGGGCGATCTGTTCGCGGCTATAGCCGACAGCGCGCCCCAATTCATCTTGTGTCAGGTGGGCGCGTTTTCGTAAATATTTGAGCGCATCGCCAAATGTGTTTGTAAAAAACTGATTCTGTGGGGAAGAGGTTTGCTTTTGTTGGGCGGCCATGGGTGAATCATAGCATATTCAATGGAGTGGGGGCATTTTTTAGGAGGGATGGGTCAACGGCAATTGAGGCCGTTCGGACGGTATCAAATCTCGGTTATGTGGGAGTCGTCTTTTGTCCATATTTTTGCCTGTCACAAAATGTCACCTTTGGTCACGACCCAACCTGTATGATGCGGACATGGATCGCCGTTTGCTTGTCATCAGAATGACCGAAGTCGTAGAGGTGACCGAGACGATCACGATTCACGTCAAAAACGATGCCTTGAAAGATTCAGAGACGGATGTAGTTGTGGAAGAGACGGAACTTCGATGGGTTCAGCTTGAATTTACCGATCTGCTGATAAAGGCGCCAGAAAAATAATATCAACAAGGAGATGACCATGAAAAAAAGAATTGCTTTGCTGGTTTTGATTTTGAATTTGGTGGCTGCGGCTTTGCAGGTGCAGCCTGCCCGCGCTGCCAATGCGGTGGTTGGGACGGGAACACCCGCTTCCTGTACAGAGACCGCATTCGATAACGCATTGACGACGGCTGGGAGTGGCGGTGGTACGATCACGTTCAATTGCGGTTCAGGTACACACACGATCACTTTTAGTACTTCCAAGACGGTCAATTTGGGAAATGTAACCATTGACGGCGGGAATTCGATCATCCTTGCGGGTTCGTCAACCGTGCGTCAGTTTTTTGTCGGCGGCGGAGTAACGTTTACCCTGAAAAACATCACTTTGCGCGATGGTGATTCGTTGGTGGGTGGCGGCGCAATTGAGGCATCCACGGCAACAGTGATTTTGGATTCGGTGCAGATCCTGAATAATTATTCAGCGGTTCAGGGCGGTGCGATTTATTGTTACGACGGCACCGTGTCGGCCAGCGACACCCTGTTCAGTGGGAATGAATCGAGTACGGGAGGCGCGATCTTCAATGATGGTTGCAACATCACGGTCAATGGTTCGACCTTCCAAAACAATAAGACGTCTACCAGCGGCGGCGCGATCTATAACAGTATGCTTGGTGTGTTGCAGGTCAGCAGCAGTCAATTCACTGGGAATCAGTCTCTTGACGGCGGCGGTATTTTCAATGCAAGCGGCGCCACGGCTACCCTTAATGCAGTGACAATGAGTTCCAATTCAGGCGGGCATGGCGGTGGCGTGGAAAACAGCGGCACCATGACCATCAATGACAGCATCATTGACTCGAATTCTGTTACTGGGTCTGGCGGCGGCATCTGGAATATGGGCGGCGCGCTTACGCTGGCACGTACTTCAGTGAATAACAACAGAGCCTTTGAAGGTGCAGGGATCAACAGCTACGGCACACAGGTACAAATCACCAATGCCAATATCACAAACAATGTCACCACGGGTACGCATGGCGGGGGTATTTTCATCAATGCTGGCACGGCTTCCATCACCAATGCCACCATCAGCGGAAATCAGGCTGTTGGAGCGGCTGCCGATGGAGGCGGTATCTATCACAATTCGAACGATAATCTGACGTTGACCAATGTGACGCTGGTTTCCAATCAGGCGGGCGCACGCGGGGGCGGGTTGTATCACTATGGTAATTATGCCATTTTGACCAACGTGACGATTGGTAATAATACTGCTGTCATGGCTGGGCCTGCGATCTACGAAGATTCGCCGAACACCGCTGTGGTCCAAATGAAGAACAGTGTGGTCTTTGGCAGTGCTGGCAATTGTGACGGGGGGGTGTTCCAATCACTTGGCTACAACATCAGCAAGGGATCATGCCCGTCTTTGAATCAGGCCACCGATCAGGATAATTTTGCAGGTGATATTGCCATGGGAGCGCTTGCCTTCAATGGAGGCATATTCCCCATGCAGACCATGATGCCGCTTTCAGGCAGCCCGGTGATTGATGCAGGAGATGCCTGCTCTGCCACCGATCAGCTTGGCGCAGCGCGGCCTGTGGGTGCAGGTTGTGATATTGGTGCCGTGGAATTTGGTGCATCCACTTCCACTTTCGCCGATGTGCCCAGTTCCTATTGGGCCTGGCAATTCATCGAACGTTTATACGCGGCTGGCATCACCGGTGGTTGTTCCACCAGCCCATTAAATTACTGCCCCGAATCTGGTGTCACCCGTGCGCAAATGGCCATCTTCCTTCTTAAGGGAATCCATGGCTCAACCTACACTCCGCCTGCTGTGGGTGCAAGCACTGGCTTCAATGATGTTTCCACAAGTTATTGGGCCGCAGCATGGATCAAACAACTGGCTGCTGAAGGCATCACCAGCGGTTGCGGCGGCGGAAATTATTGCCCCGATGCCACGGTCACCCGCGCCCAAATGGCCATCTTCCTTCTGAGAGCCGAGCATGGATCCGCCTATATGCCGCCTGCCGCCAGTGGGATTTTCACAGATGTCCCCGTCGGCTATTGGGCAGATGCCTGGATCGAACAGTTGGCCGCCGAAGGCATCACCAGCGGATGTGGTACAGGAATTTATTGCCCCGAAGCAGATGTGACCCGCGCCCAAATGGCGGTTTTTCTAGTGCGGACCTTCAAACTGCCGTAACGAATCGAGCGCCCCGCAAACTGATTCAACCCAATTTGCGGGGCGCTCCCTTTGGGCCTGCTTTTGCGAAAGGAAAAATAAAAATGAAGATCCAGATATTGGTCAGCCTGCTTGTCATTCTAGCCTGCATCATGATCCCATCTCAAGTTCCACCTGCCGCAGCACTGGGAAATGTGATCTATGTCTCAACAGCGGGGAGCAACAGTACAGGGGATGGCAGCATCTCCAATCCGTTTCAAACCATTGGCCATGCCATTACAACCGCCACCGCCGGAGACGAGATCGTTTTGCGCGGCTCTCCTGCAGTTGCCGACAATCACTACGAAGAAAGCATCCGCATCGAAATTCCGAACATCACCGTCCGCTCGCAGGATGGCGAATGGGCAGTGATCGAATGCCCGTTCAACAATGAAAATATCACCGAATGTGTCCGCCTTGATGTGGATAGTTCCGGCAGCAAGATTCGCAGCCTCGAAATCATCGGCGGATATTATTATGGTATCAAACTTGAAACCCGTTGGGATTGGGGAGATCCCTCAGATCGCAGTGGAGCCTCCAATATTTTGATCGAAGGTGTGGTGATCCACAATACAGGGCGCGATGCGATCAAGATCACTCCTGGCTGTGACGATGTAACCATCCGTCGTGTTGAAATTTATAACACCGGTGTGCGCGATAACTCGAACGCCGAAGGGATTGATAACGTGAACGGTGACCGTATGATCGTTCAAGACAGCTACCTGCACGATATTGCCACGACCGGTATCTATTTCAAAGGCGGGGCTATGGATGGCATTGTTGAGCGGAATCGCATTGAGCGCACAGGGGAAGCGGGGATTTTGATTGGCTTCGATACCAGCCCCGAATATTTCGACCTTACGGTAAATCCCAGTTACTATGAGAACATCCGCGGCATTGTGCGGAACAATATTATCAGCGATATACCTTACTCGGGTATTGGCTTATATGCCGCACAAAATGCGCAAGTCTTGAATAACACCATCATCAACACTGCACAGGTTGGGCATAGCCCCATCTACTTTGGTATTACATACCAAGATTGGGACCCCGCTGCCACACGACCTTCATCTGTGAATCCGATCATCCAAAATAATCTCATTTCACAGCCAGCAGGGCAGAGCGGCGAATGTGTTTTTATTCGCTACTCAGAAGATCTGGGCGGGCTTTC
>DAOQID010000175.1:0-6417 GCA_035339375.1 Anaerolineales bacterium
CCCGTCGGGACCGCCTTATTGAAGGCAAATGCTGTATTCACAGCAACAAAAAGACCACATTTTCATGTGGTCTTTTTGTTATCCATTTATTGCTTATGTCGTACTGCTTCGTTCTGCAAGCAACTCTTGCAAACGAGGGTGGTTTTCATAATACCCACGATAACTTTCGGGCAACTCTACCGCAATACGGCACATGATTTCATCTGTTGCTTCGCGCATGGCCTGTTCGCGGCCACTGCCTTTGGGGATTTCAATGAAAAACGGGTCACCAGCAACTGCTTTTATTTTTGAACGGCGAAACCTTTTCAAATTTGCAACCACGCCGCCATCTTCTGTACCTGTCAAAGCTACAGGTATGACGGGATATCCGCTTTTACTGGCAAGGAAGGCCACACCCAATTTACCTTGCTGCATGGATGCAGTCTTTGACCGTGTGCCTTCTGGGGCAATCACCATCAAGCCACCCTTTTGCATACGGGTCAAAATCTCGCGCAAGGCTGCAAAATCAGCTTCAAAACGATTAAGCCAGATGGCATTCGCTGCACGTCCAATCGCCCCAAAAATTGGATGATCCCTGTATTTCTCAGCCACCGCCATGATGATATCCTCACGGTCAAGGATATACAACAAGACAGCCGTATCCAGGCGGCCTAAATGATTCGCGGCAATCATAACATTCCCCTGTGGCAGTTTTTCAATCCCGACCACTTCCACATCGGCAATGATGTTCATAACAAATCGAACAATCGAACGAAGGGTTCTAAATTTCATGGGTTTATTTACCAGACAACAATTCTTTCAATTTGGGATGCTCGGCATAATAGCCGCGGTTCTTTTCAGGCAACATTACCGCAATACGACACATGATCTCGTCAACATATTCCTGTAAGGTTTCATCACGGTTTTCTTTCGGAAAAGACGGCAGAGTGAATGGCTTACCTGCGGTCAGGTGAATCTCTGTTCGACGAAACCGCTTCAGATTGGATAAAACAATTCGATCTTCTGTTCCAGCAATGGCAACTGGAACAATCTGCCATCCTTTTTTAGAAGCAAGATAAGCGACCCCGGGCCTGCCTCGTGCCATCTTTTCATCGCGGGCACGGGTCCCCTCGGGGGCAATGACCAGGGTCTGACCATCTTCCATTCGTCTCCAAATTTCACGCATCGCCTTCAAGTCAGGATTGAAGCGATCAATGAAAATAAAGTTCAAATGTCTGCCTAAAAATCTCCAAAGTGGATTTTCCTCCCATTTTTCAGCAACAGGGATGAATAAATTCCAGTTATCCAAAGCATAATACGCCATGGGAGCATCTAAAAAGCCGAGATGATTTACGGCAATCACAAAACCGCCCTTTTCGGGGAGATTTTCGTACCCACTGATCTTGATGGTCGTAAAGGAATTCAAAACAAAAGGGATCAACCAGCGCAGAAAACTTCTCATTTGTTAATTTTACACGCTTTCCCTGTCTCACGGCACGGCATAAAAAAAGAAGTCCTGTTTGCACAGGGCTTCTTTGAAAGTACTAAAAATTTACTCCGGCGGGAATTTTAGCTCACCCGTCTTTGGGGGCGTTTTATCGCCATACACTTCATACATCTTCATATAAATTTCGCGGTCTACAGGGGTGGCATCAACAAGTTTGAAACCAATATTGAACATATTGGGGTCGAACTGATCCTGCCTGCACCACATAGGGCGGGCCTTCAGAAGAATATAAGACTTGCTTGAAATTTCGCCAAGCTGGTCTATATACAGGCGCATATCAATATTAAGTGAAACGCTTTGGGAGCTATCGATGCGAAATCCACCCGTGCTTATATCTGAGATATGCCCCAGCACTTTCCCCGAAGCCTCTTCTTTGACTCGCATGTAATAATTAAAATTTCTTCGTGCCAACCGTCGTTGTTCCGATTCCATTGGAGCCTCCTGGGTACTAATAAAAAACGACAAGTTACATTTCAGTATATACCCATGAAAGACCTAAAGCAATCAAACTTAAGTATCGTTTCTCAAGATGTGCGTGAGAATGGATGCACCCGAGCCGCCGATGTTTTGCGCCATACCGATCTTCGCATCTGCCACCTGGGTCTGGCCACATTCACCACGTAATTGCTGGACCACCTCAACAAGTTGATAGACACCTGTTGCGCCGACGGGATGTCCACGGGCTTTCAATCCGCCACGAGTGCAGACGGGCACTCTCCCCTTGGGGCTGATCTCGTTTTCAAGAGCAAGCCTCACCCCTTGGCCTCTTTCTGCAAATCCGCTGGCCTCCAATGAAAGTGCGGCCATGATCGAAAATGCATCATGCAGTTCAAATACATCTATATCCGCGGGGGTCACACCTGCCATTTCATACGCACGCCTGGACGATTCGTAAGCTGCCTGCAGAAATAGCGGGTCCTTGCGTGAGTGAACGGCAATGGAATCTGTTGCTGCAGCAGAAGCTTCAACGACAATGCGCGGCTTTCTTGCAACTTTTTCGGCGGGGACAATCACCATGGCAGCCGCCCCATCACCGATGGGAGAGGCATCCAGCAAATTAATGGGAGTGGACACCATGGAGGATTTCTCGAACTTTTCCACGGATATTTTTTCGTGCAAGCGGGCATATGGGTTGTGCATGGCATTTGCATGGGCATTGATCGAAAACTGCGCAAAGTCTTCATGCTTCCAACCGTATTCATGCATGTAGCGGCGCATGACCAGCGCGTTGATCCCTACAAAGGAAACACCCTGCTCCACTTCATAATCAGCGTCGGCGGCAGTGGCAAGGGCGGCTGTGACATCTCGGCCAGCCTTGTCTGTCATTTTTTCGACACCCACTACCAGCGCTGATTCGATGTCGCCGGAGGCAACAGCCATCAGGGCGGCACGAAACGCGGCGGCACCCGATCCGCAGGCGGCTTCTATTTTCACCGCTTCCTGTTTCCACAGACCGATCCAATCCGCAAGGAAGGAGCCGAGTTGATTCTGCCCATTGATCAGGGGGGAAAGCATATTTCCCACAAAAAGCGAATCCACTTTTTCGATGCCAGCATCTTGAAGGGCGGCAAAGGCGGCTTCACCGGCAATTTCACGGAGGGATTTTTCCCAATGTTCGTCGATTTTGGTTTGACCAATTCCAAGGACGGCAATTTTTCTCATACTGCAAATTCTACCGCATTGCCCTATCAAGAACTATCCAAAATGGAAGGAACAAATCATGATTTCGGGTCGTCCATTATTCATTACAATCTCAAGGAGAAAACATGTTACGCCCTTATTTGATTAGTTTGTTCGCGGCCGCTCTATTTCTGGCGGGCTGCGCTCAATCAACTGCGACGGCCTACCCAAACCCTGAAACTGGTCAAAACGCCATTTCCATGCCCAGCCTGCAAGGAGACTGGCGGATTAAGCTTACCCATTCAGGCGGCATCATGGGTTTGCTGCGGACAATGGAAATTTCGTCAGATGGAAGTTACACAGTGACCGACGAACGCTCAAGCCAAACTGTAACAAAAACTCTTGGTTCGGAAGAGTTGCAGGAACTTACCAGGCTTATTTCATCTGCACAATACATCGCTCCCAGCGGACCCAATGGAATGGTCTGTGCAGATTGTTTTGTATATGACCTGGAAATAAAAGGAAGCGACTCAACTTTTACCATTCAATTGAACGATATCAGCCTGCCAGACTCAGGGATGGCTCCCGTAATCGCTCACTTGAGAGATCTGATTGACAAGGCCCTAAAATAGAAATGGACCAGACTGAATGGCGTGAAAAGTTTCTGGAAGCCGTTGCCAATTGTTGCAGCGAAGGGAAAGAAGCTGTGGAATTCATTCACGCTCACAAAGTAAGGATTGGAATTAAACCAGCTCGAAAAAGCGTGGGGGCATTTTGGACTCTTGAAAAACGGGCTTACTTAAATTCGGTTTACTTTTCACCAGAGTCTTCACTTGCCAACCCAAACGCCTGGGTTTTACTCATCCATGAGGTCAGGCACTTGCAGCAGGGATGGAGTACAGCGTTATCCATTTATGGAGAATTGGACGCATGGCAATATCAATTCAACACACTCAAAAAGATTACCTCCGCCAAACTCCCTGAGGCGGTTGATGAAATTCTGTCTCTGCCATTGAGCATGGATCGGGAAACCCTGGGGCGTGCCCGCAAATTGATGACCCAACATGCAGGGAAAGGGTATGGCGCAAATCTACTTCCGCTTTACCCGATCCACATGGAAATAAAATATTGGATTTCCCCGGATTGATATTAATCTACGCGACCTCTTTCAAAAATAACAGGTATTTTTAATGTACTGGCTCAACACCTGTTGTATGCTATGTACAGATAAAGAAAGGAGGTTGCGATAGATACACCGCCTGAACTACAACAAAATGGAAAGGTCGAGTCGCGTTGACCTGGTCCAAGCCCAAACTTGAGTACCAGACGTTCCCCTAACGATATAACGGTTGCAACTTCGTTCCTTTCCAAAACATAGAGAACGCTTGACGGACGGGTAAACTCCCGTCCGTCTTTTTTTGTTCTGAGGAAATTCAGAATTTCACCAACTACAAGGCAGAAAAAGCCTTCTGCATCTTTTCCAAACCCTGTTCAAGAATTTTTCGCGATGTACCGAAATTCAAGCGGACATGCCCTGCCCCTTCATTTCCAAAAATCTTCCCTTCGCTGAGCGCCACTTTGGCCTTGTCTTTGAAAAACTCGTAGGGCGAGCCATCAATTGCCGTTTGGGTGAAATCCAACCAGCCCAGGTATGTTGCCGAAGGCACCGTTGTGCGGACTCCGGGGAAATTACGGGTGACATATTCCACTAGAAAATCACGGTTGCCAGTCAGGTAGGTCTGCAATTCGGCCAGCCATGGATCACACTTGCCAGAAAAAGCAGCTCGGGCGGCGTGCAGCCCCATGCTTCCCACGTGCAGGCGCATATGCTCCATTTCGGTTGTGTAACGTTCACGCAATGACTTGTTCGGGATGATCGCAAACCCACAAAACAGCCCAGGCACATTGAAAGTCTTGGATGGGGCAACCAGGGTGATGGTATGCTGAGCGATCTCCGATGAGATCTTTGCCATCGGGGTGAATTTATTTCCATCCAACATCAATTCAGAATGGATCTCGTCCGAAACGATCAACACCTTGTTGCGGATGCAAATTTCCGCCATGCGGGTGAGTTCCTTGCGCGAGAAGATAATTCCCAACGGGTTATGCGGATTGCAAAGCAGGAAGATGCCTGCTTTTTTCACCCGCTTTTCGAACAGATCCCAATCGATTTCGTAACTGATGAGGTTCCCTTTCACGTTTTTCACCAGCGGAATATCCGTCTGTGGAATTCCAACATTATTCTTCACCTGATGAAATTCGTTGTACACAGGCGTTTGAATTGCAATGCCTTTTTTCGGTGTGCAAAATGCACGGGCGGCTACTGAGAATCCGCTGACGATGCCTGTTACAGTTACGACCGATTCGGGTTTAAATTTCCAGGAATACAAACGATCCATACGTGCGGCGACGGTTTCCTGCAAAACAGTGCCGGGGATTTCGTATCCCAACACGCCATGATCCACTGCTTTGTGCAATGCATCCAAAATCGGTTTCGGTGCGGGGAAATCCATATCGGCCACCCACATGGGCAGGATATCTTTTTCGTACCAGGTCCATTTTGTGCGGTTGAAATTCTTTCTACGATCAGGTGTGATATTGAAGTTTGTCATAGATCCTTGTGCTGGGGCATGTTGTCATCATGCCCATGGTATGAAATGTGGACACACCAATGCTGTGTCCTATTTTTTATACGCGACGATCATCCCGTCACGCATTGGCGTGAGTGAGACGATCCAATCGCGGTCTGACGTAATCTTTCTGGTGAATTCCTGCACGCCCATCGTGGCGGACGAGACATCCTTTTCATCAAAAATACGCCCATGCCAGAGCATATTATCGATAATAAGCAACCCGCCGCTGCGCAATTTATTTTTGATCTCGGGCAGCGACGCAGGGTAGGCGTGCTTGTCGATATCGTTGAAAATGATATCAAACGGACCTTCTGTCTGACGAAGGGTCTCAACCGCCTCTGCCATATGAAACTGGACAAGGTCGGCGAATCCCATCTTAACGAGATGTTTGCGTGCCCTCTTCGACAGTTCCTCGTCCCAAACAGTGTGATGCACAACACCGCCGCCATTTTCCACGAGCGCCTTCGCAAACCAGGCCGTGGAATATCCGTAGCCCGACCCCAATTCAAAAATAGACTTTGCGTTGATCATCCGCGCGAGCTGATAGCAATAATATCCACACGCGGGCCCGATGATGGGAAAATCGTTTTTCTCGGCGTAAGCCTCCATCTCCAGCAATTCTGCTTCACGTGATGGAACAAGGGATGCGAGATAATCCTGTACCGTTTGATAATCCAA
>DAOQID010000176.1:0-6291 GCA_035339375.1 Anaerolineales bacterium
TATGCAGCGTTCTCGTTTGATCTGGATTTTCCCGATCCTTGCCATTCTTTTATTGTGGACATCCGCTTCCACGCATGCCGCCCCCTTGGCAGCCTATGCCCTGTCGGAGGGACGTACCTACGATCAGGCGCATAATTCCGGGTACATCGACTGGAGTGGACCGGTTCAATATGTGTACATCACCCATCGTGACGGTTCCTCCCTACCGCCTGAGGAAGGCGGTGCGTTTTGTGGTTCTGGATGTTCCGAATGGGTGACGCGACTGGGGAATGGCGGGAGGGCCAGCGGGTCCTTCGACCGAACTGTCAGTTACTTTGAGGTGATGGTGGCATTCACACCCGAAGGCGGTGTTGGCACGGCGACTTTGAGTGCCTGTTCTGCCTCCGATTCCTGGTACCTGTATAACAGTTCCAGCACACCCGGCTTTGTGAGCATGATCCTGGCGGTTCCTTCAGGTTGTCGTTCCTGGTCCCTGTCGGCTTCCGGTGGCTTCGTGGATTTCCGCTCCATCGATGTGGAATACAGCGGACCGCCCAATACAGCGACTCCGACTGCATCCCGAACACCGACCTTTACGCCGACGGTCACACGCACGCCGACGGCGACCTTTGCGCCCAGCTTGACGCCGACATTGACATTTACGCCGACTCTGACCTTCACTCCAACTGCGACATTCACCAACACCCCGTCTCCCACACCAACCCCATTGCCGCCGCAAATTACAGGTGTGGTGGTTTGTGATCTATGGGGTGATGCGGGTTGGTGCAGAGGGGAGGAGACTCTCGAACTGACTGCGAGTGACCCCCAGGGATTTGACGTGACCATCACCGGTGATTTGAACGGTGAGCAATTTACTTGTGGAAATTCGTGCGACCTATCCTTGCTGGAAGGGACGGGCATAGTCAACTACACGGTGACTTCCACCAGCGGGCGAACTGCCAGCAGCTCATCCACCTGGCAGCGGGACGGTACTCCGCCTGATCTTGCAATCGTACTTCCTCCTGTAGATGGCAGGAATGGTTGGTACGTCTCGGGGGCGGAATTGTCCGCCACTGCCACCGATGCGATCTCCGGGCTCACGATCTTGAATGGAAGTCTGGATGGTGGAACGACTTGGATCTCCTTTCCGATCCACTTTACGGATGGAGAACATCTGGCGCTGATCCATGCCAGGGACGTGGCTGGCAATCAGGTCATAGTATCCAGAAGCATCCAAGTGGATACTGTTGCTCCGGTTGTGCAAATAACATCCCACACAAATGGCGATGTGGTGCAGGGCGATGTGCAGTTATCTGGGAGCCTGGAAGACCTGACTTCAGGACCGGAAGGTGGTGAGATTTCCATTGATGGAGGCGTCACCTGGCAGCCTGTTTTGCTGGAGTCAGGGTACTGGTCTTTCAATTGGCAATCTGGTGAAGTGCCCAATGGAGAGTACACCATCCAAGTGCGTGGGATGGATCGCGCCAGCAATGATAGTGCTGTTACCACCATTTCACTGACCGTGGACAATGCCCCGCCGGTTGTGTCCATTACAGAACGGTGGTGGATCTGGGAGAACGGAACTCTGAAGGTTTCCCCCAATCACTTTCCGATTGCGACCATCCAGGTGACCATCCGTGATCCGCAAAAGCGTTGGAAGGAGGTAGTGTTGAACTTTAATCCAGGCAGGAATTCCTACCTCGTGAAATGGGATCGGCGCTTTGTAGATGGGACACTGGCTCCAGCGGGAGAATATCCGGTGCTAGCAGAAGCTTGTGATGTAAATGGGTTATGTGGACAGGATGCGGGCAGGATCGTGATCCCGGAGGTGGCAACATCGACAGCCACTCTGACTCCATTTCCAACAGCGACCAGCACATTGACGCCTTCGGTGACGCCAATTGCAACACAAATATCGCCGACGCCGACTTTTGCGCTGAACACACCAATACCGGAAGAAACACCTGAACCGACTCAATCCTCCCTGCCGCTTTGGCAAATTATTGGCTTGCTGGGTTTATTCATGGTAATTGCGTCCGCAAGTTTGGTGGATCCCCGGCCCAAAGCTTTGAAACGGTTGGGCGAAACGTTCAGGATGATGTCCGAACGCTCAAAAGACGAATCTATTAATAACAAATAACGAAAAGGAAAAGAAAAATGGAAATAATTCTTGCAATTGTAGTGGCATCCGCCGTGATCTTTTTTGGCGCATTGATCAGCATGGGCAATGAACGACAAAGAAAGGCAATTGACCAATTGAGAGAACAGGTTACAATGTGGGCTATACAGGATTTAAGGGCAAAGCATGAAAAACTGGTACGCGAAACAGTAGTGGAAGATCCTCTTGCCTGGTTTAACCAGTTAATAAAAACCACGCTAGGTATTGACCTGAATTTGCAATTGGTTGAGATGTTCGATGAGCCGCAATCAATAATTTGCATATCTGGCGAGAACTCGATGAAATTTGTGTTCTCGCCACTCTCGCCCATAGACCTTCGCAACCACAAGCGCAGCAAGCAAAGTCGGCTTGCTCACTTTACAGGTTATAACCCGTTATTGTCTTTGCCACGGGATGTAAAAATCTACGAATTATCTGTTCTAAATAGGGGCATCTTATTCGACGCGGAAATTTCATCAGCCTGGCAAGGATTAACTGGTCAGGAATTGAAATCAACAAATCGTATCTGGATGTATAAATATTCATAAGTAGGGGGTTGGTAAAATCATATAAACAGCTTCTCAAGAGAAGATATGAATTGGGAATCTGTCTATGAAATTCAGTAAATCACAGATTTGATCTTTAGGCGCTTCATGGTGATGAGTTTGGTGGCTTTTGCCCAGAAACTGCATGAGTCAATGAATTAATGAACATATTTCAAATACTTCAAGACTAAGCACACCTTATTATCTAGAATTGAACCAAAACCCAATGGTTTTAGTCGTTAATACGTTTATCCTGTGATTTACTGAAATTAAGGAATCCAAACCTCTAAAAATTTGAACCTTCAATCCATTAATCGAATTGTAAAAAGCAAAACCGTGCTACAACCCTTTATTAATAATCAGAGCTGTTATGGCGAATGCTATCGAGTATGAACAATTTCGCCAACACAGAATGGGCATACCGAAGAAACTCATCTGTTAGCCATATGAATACTGCACAGGATTCATCTACGAGTAATTGAAATAATGGATTGCCTCCAGACGCTATTACAAAAGATTGATTCCGATCATCCATTACCTAACTCGGATACTTCTAGAAATTACAGATGAAAAATTTGCTATTGAGCACCATGAAACTTGCCGTTCAGTATACCGAGAAAGGAGAATTGCTCCTGGCTGAACTTACTCTCGATAATGTTGTTTCAGTGGGAGAAAGGTTTTTAGCGGAAGTTACATCTCAGAATCGGTTAACGTTAAGACAAGCTGCTCTCTTAGCCTGTTCATGCTATGACGCCATCGCGGGTCAATACATCCGATTGGGAATTTTCGCATCGAACAACGGCGATACACTGGGAGAGCTTTTTTTCTATCAAAATGCCGGCCGCTGTGTCGATAAAGCCCAAGACATATTTGCCCGTTGCCAACCGCCGCAGACGGATATCGAGCACAACGTATTTATAAATCTATCCCTAGATCTGGGGTTTATTGCCGTCACAAAAGGTCAGGCGGCAGATGCCAAAATATTTTTCAAACATTGTGTCGAAGGGAGGGCGACTCACCCCTCAACGGAAAGTGCTCAATCTGTGGCTCGAAACTGCCTTGAGAGTCTCCTCGTCCTCGAAGTTAACGATGCGAAGGAGCAGGTTCTTAGAACAATAAAAGATTTTTTTCAGTAACCCGTGTTGACACTAAAGAGAGTGAAAACTACATGCCAGTACGAATCTTTATTCTTTCGGTAATCGAGGATAAAAAAAATCGCCTTGAACGGCAAATCAGGAATGTATTGGTGATTTATAATATCTGATTCTTGTTTCGCATTCTGAGCACATTCCATATTGCGTGAAAAATGCCCCAGCCCAACCTTCAAGAATTGTATTGCCCGTGAAGAATTCGAAGTTGGTTGAGCTCCTTCCCCACATAATGAACCAGACTGTCGTCTTCTGACATTTCTCGCAATACAGGTCAATTCTATTGGATGGACCAATTAATTCCGTGATTTTCATTTATTTGTTTTATTTTTCGAGCCTTGTTATTTAATGAGTGAGAGAACTCCGCCTTTTCTATTCAGGTCGTTTTGAGCCGCTGATACCATCCAACCACCCAAGTTCGCCTTGAAAGCGATAAAGGTGGTACTGAAGCAAGAGATGGCGAGCCTTCTCTCTTTTTCCCAATGAAGCCTGTGACTTCTTTATTTTGCCGATTATTTGATAAACAAACTCCCTGTGCCTGTTAATGTAAAAAATTCGCTTATTTTTTTCCAGAGCATCTAAATTTGTTATGCCCGATGTGATTCCCTGATATTCTTCGAATGAATTGCTGGCCGCAATGAAGAGATAATCTCTAAAGAAACGGCGCCCCGCTTCGGTAATATGATAAACGCGCTCAAAGTCAGTTCGATGACGTGCCCATTTAATCAATCCCCAACGTTGCAGAAGCCTAATCTCACGATTTATGCTTCCAGAAACAGGTTCCGTCGGCCCTAAAATCCGGATAGAATTCAGGTTTTCAGACAATTGCTGCATGGTCATTGACGTACGATTTAGGCATCTCAATATAAACAGTGCTTCCTTACCAATGGGGCTAAACATCATGATCACCTTTTCGATTTTTGTAAAAATTATTAAATCGCAAGTAAGATAGTTGCTGCATCTGCAGGTCATAGCCATCCGTACCATATTACCTGTTGAACGGGTTATGCCAATTATATTCACTTTATGATGAAAATCATCCCAGGCGCATCGCTTTTGCAAAAGTCCCCGTGAAGTCGGGGGCACCGGCCAATTCAACATAATCCATTTTCTCTGCCAGTTCTTTTGCTTCTTTTCGCTTTTTCAAACAAGAGACCAAATGTCCCTAATGGAAAATCCGCTTTCTCGCCTTTGCGGGAATGATCTACAAAGGCAAACGCAGATTTGTCCTGTATATCCTAAACCTTTTTATAAAAAATCGTATACATTCAAAGTGATTGGCAGCTCGGATTAGGCACACTTTTTCCTGTTTGCATGTAGACGCCTATGTTGAAATACTTGAGTAGTTCCTTTTCTAAAACAGTGGTTTTGAAGGAACGTGACGATACATGTACAGGATTGATCAGATAGTAGTGTAGATCATATGATCCATTATCCGGGCCCAAGAGTTTCTGCCGCCTTGACGAAAGCAGACAAAACGATAACGACATCAACTCGGATAACAACATCTGCTACTGCATCAAAGATGGCGGGGGGCAAGTTGATAACAATGATCTTATTATCTTGCGCCTGGGCTTCTTCAACAAGCGCCGTTGCCGGGCCTCCAACCAAAGATGTGCCCGCAACCAATACAATACCAGGTCGCTGTTCCGGAGGGCTCTTCGGGAGGCCAGCATCGCCTTCGCGGGAAGTTGTTCTCCAGCCATGATCACATTGGGCTTCAGAACACCGTGGCAATTTGGGCAATGAGGTACTAGTCCATCTCGCAAGAATTGTTCCAGAAATGACCTGGACGAATATAATTTGTAACAGGAGATGCATACAACTTCGCCTAAAGTGCCATGTCATTCAATCAGTTTATTGGAACCGGCAAGTTGGTGCAACATATCGACATTTTGGCTGATTACCGCCCGCAAATATCCCATCTCTTCCAATTCAACCAGGGCATGGTTTGCCGCGTTAGGCTGCGCTGCAAACACTACCTTTAGAAGCGGTTAATACCGTCGTAAAATGCCTGAGGGTCGTGGCTGAAGCCTTGTAGAGTCCCCCTCTCCAGTCCCCTTTCCTACAAGGCTTCAGCCCACGACCACAGACCCGTCTTTAGGCTGCGAAAGTCGGGAATGCCTGAACGGGTGGACATCCCTGCCCCGGTAAAAGCAACAGCTTGCCTGTTTTTTGTCAACAGGGAGGCGGTTCGCCCAACTTCGAATGAAAAATTGACCTGGGACATTTGAACCGCCCATTCACTCATCTGTCTATTGCTGTCTTTGATTCCGTTTATCCATTTTACTTCATCTTGGAAACGATAAAGGTAGTATTCTAAAATTGACAGGCAAGCAGTATCGCTTTCACCTGTTCTCCAAATCCACGCGCTTCCTCATAAGCTTCGCAATGCAAAATGGCGAAATAGGTTTCTTTTACACTGGCTTTTTCTTCCACCCGTTGGAGTACCTCTTGGGAG
>DAOQID010000177.1:0-6249 GCA_035339375.1 Anaerolineales bacterium
ATACTTTTCACCATGAATGCAATTTCGTGGCTGAGTTTTCAGACGCTCGAGGAAAACGGAGAGAAACCCATGCTGAAAATAATCATCGCCGATGACCATCAGATCGTCCGCCGCGGGCTGCGGATGACGATCGAAGCTGAAAAAGATTTGAAGGTGCTGGCCGAAGCCGTAAATGGCACGGAGGTTTTGGCGCTCATCAAAAAACACAGCCCCGATGTGGTGCTGATGGATTTGCAAATGCCAGAGCTGGATGGCGTGGAAACGTTGAAAGCCATCCGCCCTGAATTCCCCGAACTGCCTGTGTTGATCCTGACCTCGTTCACCGATGATGCCCATGTGTATGCGGCCTTGCGGGCGGGCGCAAGCGGATTTCTACTAAAGGAAATGGGCGGAGATGAATTGGTCGAAGCGATTCGCGGGGCGGCCAAAGGCAAACCGCAACTGCACCCCGATATTGCCAAACGCCTGATGGCACATGCGCCGATGCCCGAAGACCCGTTCGGAAAATTGACCGAGCGCGAACGTGAAATTTTGAAATTGCTCGGCCGCGGCATGAGCAACAAGGAAATCGCCGTTAAGTTGACACTGACCGAAATGACGGTGAAGGGCTATGTCAGCGATGTTTTGATGAAACTGGGCGTGAGCGACCGCACCCAAGCCGCGTTGATGGCGGTGCGGTTTGGGTTGGTAAAGCCTGAAGAATTGTAAACACCATCCCTTTCCCCATTTCAAAACCGAAATAGGGAAATGCGATAGACCCACCAAATAGGGGGAGGAATCACCCTCCACAGCGGGCATACATAAAAAACGGCTTCCTGTATCCTTGGGGCAACAAACAAGGAGCCGAACCATGGAAACAAACCTTTTCCTCAATTCATCTGTAGATGCCGACATTACACCATTTGGTTTTATCTGGGGCATGTTGCGCAGTCCGCTGCATACGCTGGCAGACCTTGCGCGTGACAATGGCGATATTGCCCACGTGAAAATGCCAAAACGCGATTTCTATCTGCTCAACCATCCAGAATTCATTGAAGAAGTGCTGGTCAAGCAGCAGGCGAATTTCATCAAGGGGCCCAGCCTGCAGCGTGCGCGCATCATTCTGGGCGAAGGTTTGCTCACCAGTGAAGGCGATGAACATCTCTCACAGCGCCGTGCTTTACAGCCTGCCTTTCACCGCACAAAAATGGAAGAGTACCTGCCTGTGATGGGGCTCAACACTTTTGAGCACCTCACCCGCTGGCAGCACGGCTCGGTCGTGGATATGTCTGATGAAATGATGCGGCTGACTTTGAACATTGCCCTGTGGTCGTTTTTCGGCAGCGCACCCGAAGGCTCGGTGGAACGCGTGAGCAAAGCGATGAAGACGCTGGTCCGCCTCTTTCCGCTGGCCCAGCTTCCGTTACCGGAGGCGACGCGCATGTTATTCCCCAAATTCAGGCAGGCCAAGACCGACCTCAACATTGTCACCGAAACCCTGCTTGCCAATCCGCACTCGGAACAAGCCAAGCGCGCGCTCATCACCATTTTGAAGAACGAACACCACGACCAATTCACCGACGAACAACTGCATGCACATGTACTCACCTTTTTGCTGGCAGGCCATGAAACCACCGCACTGCTGCTCTCCTGGTGCTGGGACATGATCTCACAAGATCCGTTCGTGCAGGGCAAACTGCAGGCCGAAGCCGATGCCGTGCTCGGCGACCGCTTCCCCACCTCGGAAGATATCAAAAGCCTCAACTACACCCGCATGGTCGTGAAAGAGACTCTGCGAATGCGCCCGCCCGCGTGGGCTCTGGGCAGGCAGGCCGTGCAAGATTGTACGATCGGCGGACAGGATATCAAAGCTGGATCGGTCGTGCTCATGAGTCAATGGGTGACCCAGCATGACCCGCGATTTTACGACTCGCCGCTTCAATTCCGACCCGAACGCTGGTCTGAGATCGAAAGGCTTCCATTTCCCCGTTACGCTTTCTTCCCATTCGGCGGCGGAAACAGGGTCTGCATCGGTGAGCACTTTGCCATGACCGAAGCCATTGCCATCCTCGCCATCATCTCGCGCCACTGGCAGATCCTTCCCACCCAGGCCAAACATGCCACACCCAAACCCAGCGTAACCCTGCGTCCCAACAAAGGTGTAAAGGTACTTATCGAAAAGAGAGATGTATAGTGAATAAAAGATAAAAAAATTCAACACACAAAAAGCAACCCGATGAAAAACAACCATCAATTGGAGGAACCAATGAAAAACAAACTTCAAATCATCATCAGCGTCATTTTGCTCATGGCAGTGACACTCGCCTGCGGAGGCACAGCCGCCACCCCAGCCGCGCAAGACCCGAACATCGTCATCAACACCGCCATCGCGGGGACACAGCAGGCAAATGCATTGGCACAGGCCACAGTTAACGCCAATGTGCTCACCGCCATGCCCGCCACCCCCACCCCAGGCCCAAGTGTGGATTATGTGGCACTGACCGAAGAAGAACTTGCAGCCCTCATTGATGAGGCCGTCGCTGAAGCGGTCGCAGCAACCGAAGCCACCACCAGTTCTGTGTACACCACCACCAGCGACGACACCGTCACCACTGAAGAAGTCACTTATGTGTACGATTACTATTACTACGCCGATTACTACGTCGAATATGCCGAAGACCTGATGGCACAATATTACGAACTGTATTCAGACCTTGCCTATCAGGCCATTGCCGAAATGCAAGCCATCGAAGCAGAGTTGAATCAATTGAACGAAACGCTCGTCTCCATTGACCAGTCACTACAGGAGATCAGCACCACGCTGGAACAAGGTCTTGCACTGGCTGAAGAAAGCATCGCCCAATTGGAAAATGCCGCCCAGGAAGCACAGGTGAAAGCTGAAGCCGTGAAGGGTCAGGCGCAGGATATGATCGAAGTGATCAAAGCAGACCAGCAGGGCCGCGTGGACGAGATCAGCAGCATCCAGCCGCATGATGTCCCCACCGATCAACTTGCAGTCTTTCAGAGCGCCTTCGATTTCATTGATGCCGCCAACCTGGCAATGGGCGATAACAAACTCTCCCACGATGAATTGATGAATCTGGCACAACTTGGCAAGAACGCTCAGGCTGGTTTCATGGAACTTGGCAAAAATGGCGGCGGCCCTGGCATGCCCGGAGGCGGAACACTTGATTTCACTCAATTGAGCGGACGCTTCGGCGACATCACCACTCAATTGGCCCGCGGAGAAATGCCCCACGCCCGCAAAGGCCTCGGTGAATTCGAACTCTCACTCGGTGGGCGCCCCGGTGGCGGTGGCCCTGGTCTCCCCGGCGGTGGCGGCCCCGGAGGACCCGGTGCTCCCGGTGGCGGTGGTCCTGGCGGCCCGCGCCCGTAACAGAAAAAAGGATGGCAGACAGAACTGCCATCCTTTTTTCTATGTCATTTGTCACCTCTTGCTTGACCTGCAAGAATCAAAGTTTTACAATGACCATGTAACTAATTTCATATCAAGAGGTGGAAAACATGAACAGTTCAACAGAATCCATGCGTTGGGAAACAAAGGTCTTTATCTTTCTGATGATCTCGAGTTGTCTCTTTACAACAGGGATCTGTGCGTGTTTTTCATCACCCCTCATCCTTGCAGATGAGGATGTCCGTGAAGAGTTGCAGCAGTTTGGGTTTAGCGGCCCGGCAGAAAAATGTCCGCAAATCCCGACGGGATGGGTTATCGCCAAGGAGAATACCTTCGATAAAAACCTGAATCTATGGCCGCTGGGAAAGAACTCCGACGACTATGATATTACGAATCTGGGAATGGCCGACGGCGTCCTTCATTATGAGGTTGAAGCATTGCAGGGGGTGTACTCCCGTCAATTCCCCGGGCTGGATAAAAATCTATGGGATTTTTATCTCACTGCTCAAATCCAAAAAGTATCTGGTCCACGCGATGCAAGATACGGCGTTATTTTTCGGGTACGCGGAGAAAAGCAATTGTTTTTCTCCATCCGTGATTCGGGCAGTGTTCGAGTGGCGGTGCATGAATATGGCGGCTGGCTGGATCCCTTGTTCACGGGGTACTCCAGGTATGTCAATGCAGAAGAGAGCAATGAACTGGTTGTGATCGCGCAGGGAGACATCTACACTTTCTGCGTGAATGGATACATCGTTGGAAGCGTCAAAACCACAAAATACATGTCAGGAAAGTTTGGTCTCGGTTTTGAATTGAACGGCGGTGAAAAAGCCATTTTTGAGATCGACAATTTCAACACCTACGCTCCAGAGGAATAATTCACGAATCAAAACAGATGAGGCGGAGGAGTGCGCCTCATCTGTTTCTTTTAACTCCTTTCTTTATCTTATGGCTTCATAATGGTTATGGGGTTGTGGTCTGTGCGGGTTGGGCAGGCTGACCATCGTGATGACCGCCAGGGCCGAACCCAAAGCCGGGACCATCCAGGAAGCCTTTATCCAGACCTTCCAATAACCAGTCGGCTTTTTCCTGCGAGATGCTGCCGTCGGCCACACCGGCTTCGATGCGGGCGCGGATCTCTTCAGCATGGACCGCCATAATGGCATCCTTCACATCTTGAATATCCACACCTGCGGCGGTGGCAAGCTCTTCAAGTGTCTTGCCTGCCTGCAGCGCAGTGGACAGTTCATCCGCGGTCATGTTGAGTACCTTGGCGGCCGCTTCGAGTTCTGCCTGACCCAGCCCACGACCACCGTGACCGGGGCCGCCGTGATCGCTGAACGGAGTCAAACTTCCGCTCTGGGCATAGGCTGTGCTCACACTCACCGCTCCGAACAGCATCGCAACCGCCAATAAACCGCCGATCAGAATTGAAATTTTCTTTTTCATATTTTTTACCTCTTTATCTTTGATCTGTGGTTGGAGCGCCTCCAACCTTCGCAAATGATATTCCGCCCATGTAATCAAGCTGTGACCGGGGTATATGGAAATTGTGTGTTTGAAATTAGAAAGTATTAATGGTTCTGCCGTTCTTAACAGCCAACCAAACATTTCGCCGCGAATTTCAAACCCATCTGCGAAAGTCCGCTTTTCAGACACTTTCCAAGAGTTGCCACGATGCGCGCCCAATGTAAGTCGGATTGGCAATCCGACTTGCCCATGCAAAAAGCAGGGAGAATCAAAAACAGGTTTTGAAAATGTTTCCCATTTTCAAAACCTGTCCATCTTCAAAACAAACTATCAATCCACCATTGCAACCGTTTTTGTCATCGGGTCATATTTTACATTGACGGTCATGCCGATCTGGTATTTGGTCATATCGTGCATGGGCACCAAGCGCTCCGCGTGAGATTGAAAAGCTTCGCCGAACGATTGCACCTCCAGCGTAAAACGCATGCCGTAGTAGTAATTGTTCACGCGCGTCCCTGTGGGTTGGATGGCAATGATACGGGCCGTACCAGATTCCCCCCGCGCCAGCACCATCCGTCCGATCAACCAGCCGACCACGGAGGAACCGACCAGCAAAGCCGTGGAAATGATCGCCAGACCGATCGTGATCCCAAGGAATAATGCCATGGTCTTCGGCAGTCCGATGAGAGAGTCATAGTTTGAGTTGCCGTTCGGCATGTTGAGGAACATCAAGGTAAAGGGGATCCACATGACCATAAACAGCAACCAGCCAACAGCACGCATGATTCGGGGTATGTTGCTCATTTCATCTCCTATAGTTGTAAATTAGTTTCATATAGTATGTCGCACTATGCCCGCTTTGAAAACCACTCCTCCGTACCACTTGATCGGTTAATATGCCTTTTTTCACTTGACCTTCCCCCCTTCCCGTCCTACAATTCAACTGTCTGACAATCCCCAAAAATCAACTCTCAAAAGGAGAAAAGAATGGCTGACTATTTATTCCGTGGTTCGCTCGAAAAACTTGACCCTGAGACATACGAATTGACCCAATTGGAACAGGAGCGGCAATACCGCAAGTTGATTCTGATCCCCAGTGAATCAACCGCGCCGATGGCCACCCGTGAAGCGCTGGCTTCGGCATTCCAAAATATTTATGCAGAAGGCTACCCCGACGAAGAGTCGCGTTGGATGACCGAGGATGAAATTCTCGATTATCCCGCGCGACTTGCTGATTATCGCCGCAACGGTGACCCACGCTATTACAAGGGCGTGGAATATGCCGATGCTGTGGAAGCCCTCGCCCGCCGCCGCGCCGCCGAAACCTTTGCCGCCAACGGATTCAGCGCCGACCAGATCTACGTCAATGTGCAGGCGCTTTCGGGCGG
>DAOQID010000178.1:0-6226 GCA_035339375.1 Anaerolineales bacterium
AATTGAGCGAATCCGCCGCACGTGAATTGGTCCGCACCATTTTGGCTGTGCTCGATCAAGCTGAAAGCGGCGGTCACCTGGTTAAATAATCAATATAAACTCCCTGAAGAAGGGACAATCATCCGCCTGTCCACGGGCCTAACTTGCTTTTCCAATTTTTTTCCTGTATAGTGAAAATAAAGAAATGGAAGTGCAAAATGAGCGCAACGATACCCGAAAGGCTGATTGCGGACTATGCGGCGCCTGATTGTCCCAACCAATTACGCCAGAATGTCACAAAGCATCTGACTTATCACATCGCAGCTTCCATCATCTCTAAATGTGACTTCCCGTTAATCGAATCGCTCCCAAAACCGTTTGCGCCACCCTTCAATAGCCTGGGCCATTATGTATTATTTGACTACAAGCTTTTGGTAAAGATCATCTGGCAGGTGATCGGGGAAATAAAGTCATCATCATATAAAGTTTACAAAAGTATTTTGCAGAAAAGCCTGGGTTTCGGAGCACTCACTGCCGTCTCTGCCTTTCTCCTCCTTGGTCCGACATCCCAACCTGAAATCTTGATCTTAGCCCTCCTCACAGGCGGCCTGGTATTTTTCATATATAAATCGTATGGGAGCTTAAAGATACTCCCGAAAACTGTATCAGACATCCGCGCAAGAGCAATTGCCCAGTTGGTTGCAGGAAACTGGACTGCAAAACCAGACCCGAATATTGACCGCAAGATCGAGAATGAGTTCAAATTAAAAGAGATTGGGGATGGAATCATAGGTGGGAAGAAAATTCCAATCATAGTCATTACAAACAGCCTGCATCCTTTTCCAGGATATGGGTGGCTTCAGGCGCAGAATGTGTTCGTCTGCAAACCAAAGGAACAAACCACACCCAGCGGATCGATCCATGAGATCATCGAAAAAGTACAGGAAAACATTCATGGAAAGATCGCAGAATTCCCGCTAAAAGAAGTGCATTGCGGCAATCTGATCGCCATTCATGGAGACAGCCTGTTCATGGATAGCGCATGGTTAAACAAGGACAAGTCCCCACACCTCTGGGCAGACATGCACACCCTGAAAAACCTGAACTCAATCGACAGCAGAGCTTCGGCACGCTGTTATTTTGTCATTCAATCGTTTTTCCCTGAACACGATACCGTGGCAAACTTCTTTGTACGGCCGTTTATGGCGGGCAATTCAATATCCTGTCAGATCGCATTAACGACAATCGGGCCGCTGATACACAGTAACGACTATTTTCAGGAAAGACTGCTCCAGCATCGCAGGGAGCAGGAAGATGCACCCATCAGCGCCACGGCACTCCCCACACCGTTGTTGGAGTTTCAAAATTCAGCGCAAAAAACAAACCTGCTCAAACAAAGCATCAAGCAATCAAGCAAAAAATTCCGATCAAACAAAATGCATTATGCGGAGATCAAAAAGCTCAATCCGATCGAAACAGAAGACGAACAGAAAAATTTCTCAAAGGAACTTAAGGAGCTGATGGAGGTAACCACAACATGGCCAGGAAGATTAACTCCGCTCGAAAATTGGCGGGAAAGTTATTCTCTGACCTTCACGAACGATTTCTTCGGCAGCACAGAGGCGCTCGCTTCGATCAAAACGCTCTACCAACAGATCAGCAGAACCATCCTCGACACATTCGATTCGATGGGATTTGACATTACCGACTATCGTGACCGCGAAGGAAAATACTCGATCAACGCCGAAAAAATCGACCGCCTGATCATCGGGCAGGAAATAAAGATTTTACAAACAGCCGACGCCCGCCTCCCAGCCAAGCCTCAGGAAAACAGCATCTCCTAAAAGGAAGCCATGAAAGTCAATATAAATGCAAAATCCATCAATCAGGTGGTCAACGCCGAGACCGTCAACATTGACCAACGGAGCGGGGAATCAGAATCCCCGCCATCAGATGAATCTGCATCGGGCGGTATTTTCATCTCCTATCGAAGAAAAGACAGCGCCGATGTCGTAGGGCGAATTTATGACCAACTTGTAAAACATTTTGGGGCGCAGTACGTTTTTAAAGACGTGTATTCAATTCCGCTGGGATCTGATTTTGGAAAATATATTATCGAGGCAATCGGCAGATCTGGGGCACTACTTGCCGTGATCGGGGAAAAATGGCTGGAGACAAACGATGCAGGAAAAACACGGCTCGACGAACCCAATGATTTTGTGCGAATCGAAATCGAATCAGCGTTGGTCAATGAAATCCCCATCATTCCATTGCTGGTAGGTGGGGCAACCATGCCGCCAAAAGAAAAACTGCCGCCAAGTCTCGAAAAATTAAGCGAAAAAAACGGGATCCAGATTCGGCCTGACCCCGATTTTCACATGGATATGAAGCGTTTGATAACGAGTCTGGAAAAACACATCAACACACATTGAAAATATTTTATTCCAGCCGAATCATCTTTTTCTCCAACGCCATTGTCACGGCGGCGGTTCTGTCGGTGACGTTGAGTTTATTGAAGATATGCACGAAATGAGATTTGACCGTTGCTTCGGTGATATGCAGCTTAATAGCGATCTCTTTGTTTGAGTCTCCGCGTGCGGCGAGGGAAAGCACATCGATCTCACGTCCGCTTAAAGATCTTTCGAGCGGGTGGGTCAGGCGGCGGGTTAATTTTGCGGCGATGCTTGGGGCTAGGGTCACTTCGCCGCGTGCCGCAGAGCGGATCGCCCGAAACAATTCATCAGGCGGCGCATCTTTCAAAAGATAGCCTGTTGCGCCTGCATCCAGCGCGCGCAAAATATCCACATCGGTGTCGTAGGTGGTGAGCACCAAAATATAAATGGACGGATTCGCAGCATGGATTTTCGCGATCGCAGACACACCGTCCATCGCGGGCATTTGCAGGTCCATCAGAATCACATCGGGCTGGAATTTTGCGGCAGATTCAACAGCGGAGAATCCATTGTCTGCTTCGGCGAGCAGTTCAAAGTCAGGTTGTGAAGCGAGGATGGCTCTCAATCCGCTGCGCACGACGGGGTGGTCATCTGCAATGAGCAATCGAATCATCATTCATCCTCCACAGGCAAAGATACGGCAATGGCTGTGCCATCGCTGCTTTCGATCGTCAATGTACCACGCAACTCTTCCACGCGTTCGCGCATGGTCTTCAAACCAAATCCATGCTGGTCTTTCTCTTCGAAACCGATTCCATCATCCACAATATCCAGGGCGGTCAGATCTGCCATATACGAAAGTGTGATGTCTACGCGGCTGGCATTGGCATGTTTTTTGACATTGTTCAACGCCTCTTGTGTCACTCGCAAAAGGGCAGCGTCTCTTTCCGGACCGAGGGGCCTGGGTGTGCCAGTAATGGCAGTGTTCACGCGGACAGAGTTTTCCGCCGACCAGCGCGCGGCCAACACTTCAATGGATTCAACCAGCGTGGAATGTTCAAGTTGTTCGGGGCGCATGGCCCACACAATGCGCCGCGCTTCATCGAGGCCATCGCGCGCGGTCTGTTCGGCTTGTTGAACGTGAGGCACAGCCGATTCTGAATCGCCAAGTTTCGCGGCAGTGAGATGCATGATGATGCTGGTGAAGTTCTGCGCGAGCGTATCATGAATTTCCCGCGCCAAACGCTGACGCTCCGCCAACACCCCCGCTTCCCTTTCCATTTTCAACAGACTGGCACGGGTTTGAGACAGTTCCTCGATCAAACGCTGACGGTCCACGCTTTGGCTGATGAGTGAGTTGATAAAAACCCCGATCACAATTGCGCCGCCCAGAATCAACCCAGTGATGGTGACAAGGGTTGGCAGCAGGTTTTCATCGAGGCCGAGCACGAAGATCGAAGCTGCAAGCAGGCCAAAGGTTAAGAGCGAAGCGCTGGCGGCCGCCCAGCGGATCGGCATCCGCATGAACAGGATCGGGTAATACATCGCGGCCAGCATCATCGCCGCTGGATGGGCAAGGATAAGGGTTCCCCAAAGAAACCAGCCGATGACGAAATATGCCAGCGTACGTGCTGGGATCTGCATCCACAATGCTTGACGTTTGAAGACAAGCGGAAAATACCAGACCATGACGGCAGCAGTCAGGCCAAAAAAGATTTGAAGTGAGGCATGTTTCACTTCATTGCTGAGGAAAATGGCCGCCTGAAAAATCAGAACGCCGTAGGAAATGGTGTGAAATATCCAATCCCAGCGATCCCATACGTGCGGTTTTTCGATCTCCGATTTCTTCGTCATCATCAAAAGTATACTCGTTCAACAAACTGCGGACGGAGGATTATCTGGTTGCGCCAGCATCACGCAGCATTTTTTCAATATCTTCATGTCCCTGTGCGATGGCGGTATTCAACGCCGTGCCCCCGCCCGACCCAACCACGGTCAAGTCTGCACCATTTTCGATCAGCAACTTGACCACATCCACACGCCCGTAATAGGTTGCCCAATTCAAGGCTGGGTCACCGAATTTATCGCGCTGATTAATGTCGGCGCCGTGTTCCAGCAGGAATTTTACAGCATCGGTTTTGCCGTTTTGTGCGGCTTCGATCAATGCAGTGGTGCCGTATTGGTTTTTGTTGTACATGGCAATATCGGCACCATGCTCCAACAACAAAGCGATGATCTCTGTATCACCTTCGTAAGATGCCAGAGCCAATGGTGTAAGCTGCCTGAAAGACTGGATCTCGTTCACATCCATCCCCAACTCAAGCAGACGTTTCACCTCCTCTGCATTATGGTCGCGGATGGCTTTGGTTAATTCCTTCAGAAGTGCCTTTTTATCAGAAGTCACCGAAGGCGATGCGGTGGGCACAACTTGCGTTGCAGTGGGCGCAATCAACGTGGTGGTGGGGACAGCAATCGGTGTTGCGGCTACACATGCCGATGATACGGCTAAAGCGAAAAGGGATGCCAAAAGGCCCAAATTTCGTTTGATGGATTTTGTTTTCAGGAAAGGCAGCATAGAGTGTCTCCAATCGGTGCGGGTGTGAAATGGTTATTGTTTCTTCGGCGTGGGCCAAAATCCCCATGTAACAGCAGAGAGAATTAGAAAGGCGATTCCGAAAAAAGTCGCGACATTGTCTTCAAGAACTTTGAAGGGCATGGCAAAGAAAAAAATGATCCCAAAGGCGGCGAGATACATGGCAACAGTTGTTCTATACATTTTCATACTCCTTGAATGATCGTTATTTGAACGGTTTTCGTTGTTTCACTTTAGGCTATTTTAGAAAGATGGTCGGGCCAAAGACAGCAGCGTAGATGAGTAAAAACGCCCCGCTGCCGAGTATCCAACCCCAATCCCTTTGCAGGGTGAAAGGGGCATCGCCTGTGTCCTTTTTGCGGTCAAGCAACTGCATCATCCACGCCATACCTGAGGTGCCGCCCATGCTGGATGCCACAGAAGCAGCCAGAACAATGAAGATGCCGTGCGGGTTGAGCAGACCAATCAGCAAGGCCACAGCGCCGCCCGAAAAATATGCAACCAGCGAGGTCATCTGCGCGCGGTTGACCCGCTCCACACCTTCGCCGCCGATGAAGGCATCCATTTTTTGAATGGAGATTCGAATCACTGCGTAATATCCTGCCAGCCCGAACACGGTCAAAGCCGCACGATACAGCCACTCTGGTTCGGCTTGATAAAACACACCACCGCTCACGGTTCCAAGGTCGCCGATCCCTGCTACACCTGAAAACAAAAGGTACCCTGCTGCGATCATCAAATTGACTGTGGCCTGATGCCACAAAAAGAATTTGAGTACAGCGCCTGCCTTCGAAAACATTTTTCCGAAAAGCCTCAGGAAAAACATTCCAGCCGCCAAACTCACCAACGGACCCGCCAGCGCCACAAAACGCCCGCCCAGATCTGAAACCGAATCGGCTGCACAATCTGCATAAAAAGCACCCATCTCGCTCAGGCGCCCATTGACCGAGATACAAGCCAGCGAGTGCCCCACATGCTCATGAATGGCCGTGGCAAGCATGAAGGAAAAAGCCGAGACGGCGATCAGGGTCAGAATATCCACTTTTGTTTTAGACATAAAACGCTCCATCCATCAAATTAGAATGCTGGCAGTATAGGCGGGCCGCATCAAATGGTCATCTCTCCACAGATGGATTTCCCCATCCATCTTTCGATGGATGGGGCGCTTTGCTATAATGACGCATCGCAAATCAATTGTGGAGAAAAAACATGGAACTCAAAGATACCGTCCTCAAGCGCCGCATGGTGCGCAATTTTGCTG
>DAOQID010000179.1:0-6224 GCA_035339375.1 Anaerolineales bacterium
CAACCTCATGAGCCTCCGCCAGATTACGGTGTAAAATCCAGTTCATGAGCCTCATTCATGTCAACAACCTGACCAAACATTTCAAAATACTTAACCGCCGCGAAGGTTTAAGCGGCGCATTTCGCGACCTGTTTTCGGGGGATTATCGTACCGTCAAAGCAGTGGACGGCATCTCATTTGATATTGAAGCAGGTGAGATCGTTGGGTACATTGGACCAAACGGCGCGGGCAAATCCACCACCATCAAAATGATGACGGGGATTCTCAAACCTTCAAGCGGCGAGATTCGCATCAATAACCACATCCCGTTTGAAAATCGGATCCGTCAGGCGCAGATCATGGGAGTGGTCTTTGGTCAACGCACGCAATTGTGGTGGGACCTGCCCGTCATTGAATCGTTCAGGATATTGAAAGAAATCTACAAGGTTCCGCAAAAAACCTTTGACGAGCATATGGGCATGTTCAATGAACTGGTCGGGTTGAAGGCCTTGTATTCGCAGCAGGTGCGCACACTCTCGCTCGGTCAGCGCATGTTGTGCGATATCACCGCCTCTTTCCTGCACAACCCACAGATCGTATTTCTGGATGAGCCGACCATCGGGCTGGATATTTCCATCAAGGCCAAGATCCGTACCGTCATCAAAGAACTGAACGAAGCGCGCAAGACCACCATCATCCTCACCACGCATGACCTTGGCGATGTCGAAGCCTTATCGCAGCGTGTCATCATTATTGACAAGGGCAAAAAGCTGTACGATGGCGACACAAAGAAGGTCAATGCCCTGTTTGGAGCGTATCGCACGCTGAAAGTACAGGTCAACGATTTCAACGAAGGCACGCTCGATGCCCTCAAAAACAAACTCGCCGCACAGTTCGGCGCAACCAACAAGATCGTCATTGCCCAAACTGAAGAATTCTGGACAGACATCACCATTGACCAGGCCGCCACTCCGCTCTCGGAAGTATTGAATTGCGTGATGACCAACTTCTCCATTCTGGATGTCCGCATCGTGGAAATCGCCATGGAGGATGTCGTTCAACGAATTTATGATGGAGCCCTGTCATGAGAAAGTATCTGGCATTCACACGCGGCTCCTTCATGGTTGGGCTTGTTTATCGCTTTGGTCCGCTCCTTGCGCTGATCGGAAACTTTGTTTACCTCGGCGTCGCGTACTATCTCTGGCACAGCATTTACAAAAACTCCGACACACTGCGCAGCATGACCTTCAACGAAACTTTTTTATATGTTGCCATTGGCTCCGCAGTTTTTATCCTGCTCAAAACCTACGTGGATTGGGAAGTCTCATACGAGATCCGCGAAGGCATCATCTCCACCTACCTCACCAAACCGCTGGATTATCAGACCTACATTCTTTTTACCAGCCTCGGTCAAACGCTGATGAGTCTGATGGTGATCACCCTGCCGACTGTGCTCGTTGTGACATTGGTTTTCAAGGTGAGTATTCCACTGGGGATTGGAACGCTTCTCTTTCCCTTTAGCCTGCTTCTGGCATTCGTCATCAGTTTCTGCTTCGACTATTTCACAGGCATCCTCGCGTTCTACACCGAGTCGGTTTGGGGGCTGAGCACCACCAAGGAGATCATCATCCTTGCGCTTTCTGGCGCCTTGATTCCACTGCAATTCTTCCCTGCGAAACTGCAAAGCATTTTGTTGCTGCTGCCCTTTCAAACGATTTACCATACCCCATTAATGATGCTGACCAGACCCAACCAGGATGTGCGGACATTTGTCGGCATGTTGATCGTTCAAGGTGTATGGGCAGTTGTCCTATACGTTTTGACCCGTCTCTTCTTCGAACAGGCGGTCAAAGTCTTGCGAGTCGCGGGAGGCTAACCATGCGCAGCATTGGCGAATATCTGCGGCTGTACTTCATCATTGAGGCGCAATACATCAAGGCGCGCATGCAATATCGTGCAGATTTCATTATCAGCTCGATCGGAATGTTCTTTTCAAGCCTGGTCACACTGGGAGTCTTTTGGGTCATCTTCGACACCGTACCCGACCTTGCAGGCTGGTCTTTGATGGAAATGGCTTTCATCTACGCGTTTTACATGATCGCCATCTCGCCCATGCAAGTCATCTTCGACCACTTCTGGCAGCTGCGCTTCAATTTGCAGCAGGGAAATTTTCTGAAGTATTACTTCCGTCCGTTGAACATGATGTTCTACTACACCTCCGAAATGTTCGACCTGAAGGGGCTGACCCAATTCTTTGTGGGCATCGCTTTACTGGTCTACACAGCCAATCAGCTTCATGTCACATGGACCTTTGCGCGGGTGGTTCTGCTGTTTGTCACCTTGTTCAGCGCCGCACTGGTACAAATTTCCATCGTGGTGCTGGCTGCCTGCTCCGCTTTTTGGATATTAGACTCCTACCCCGTGCTGGGACTGGCCTGGCGTTTGCGTGAGTTTGCCCCCTACCCCATGACGATCTTCGACGGCGCATTTCGTTTCACCTTCACCTACATCCTGCCAATCGGATTCATCGCCTTTTATCCATCACAGATCTTTTTGAGGCCAGAGGATGTTTCCACGCTGACCTACTTCTCGCCCATTGTTGGCATCGGGCTATTTGCATTCACCTATTGGGTATGGAAAAAGGGCGTCAACAGCTACACAGGGACTGGGTCATGAAGAAGGCATTCTGCGCACTCCTCATCACGCTGCTGCTGACGGGCTGCAACACCTCGCAAGTACGTGGCCCCGCCCCATTGGAAGCGGGATACCGCTACTCATCCTACGGGCCAACATCCAACCCTGGGGCGGAGTATTGGCCCGAGGTTGGTCAACGCATCGCATCGGAATTCGAGAACGCAACCCCCGCCACGATCTGGATCGTAGGGGTCGTGGATGGCGAAGGCAGTTATCTAAATTTCCCTTGCGAAACAGATGACCCAAACATTCACTGCGGCCCAGTGGATATGAACGAATCCATGCTTACAACCTTCGACGAGCAGGGATTTGATGTATGGCTGCAAGTGGAAGCGGGCAACGCCGACATGGACGAACTGATCGATATTGTCCTTGGTCAATACGAACATCATCCAAGCGTCGTCGGTTTCGGGGTGGATGTGGAATGGTACAAATCGTCGCAAGTGCCACAGGGCGAACCAGTTTCAGACGAAGTTGCTCAGGCATGGGTAAGGGCGATCCGAAATCATCATCCAGAATATCAACTCTTTCTCAAGCATTGGGATACCGCCTGGATGCCGCCCACAGCCCGCGATGGGATTCTGTTCATCAACGACAGTCAGGGCTTCGAATCTTTTGAGCAAATGACAACCGAGTTTGCAGAATGGGGAAAGACCTTCGCCCCTGCCCGCGTCGGTTTTCAGTATGGCTACCAGGCCGATCAACGGTGGTGGAGTGAAATGCAAAACCCTGCTTCCGAGATCGGGCATGTGCTTCTTGAAAAAATACCGAACACACAGGCGCTTTTCTGGGTGGATTTCACCATCCTTGAAACCTTTCCGCCAGAATGAGCATTGATTCCAAGGTTCGATTAAAATAATAATATTGAAACTGACATGCGATCATCTGACATCAAATATCTAAGTTTTGGGCTGGGAATTGGCGCGCTGGTAGCGAGCCTTTTTTTTATTGGGTTTCTTTTTATTCCGCAATCGAACCCACCTGCCGATACCCTCATAGCGGGTATTAAGAACACCTTGGTCCCTGCCACAGCAACGCCGCAAAACACGGAAACATCCACTCCTGCCCCCACAGCAGAAGGCACACTTACGCCCACATTTACAAATACCCCAACTGCTCAACCCACTTCAACGCCGCTCCCAACGGCAACCGCCACACTTTCCACCGCGCAGATCATGATCACAACGGGAGAGATCGTCCCCGCTGGCCCGCTCAGCCTCGAACAGCAGATCAAGTTATATGAAGCATCCTTGTTCTTTATTGCACCGACCTACGAACAAAGCAAACAAATGTCGGTGCTGATCAACCATGTCCGCTTTTCAGACCCAAGCAACACCTGCGGCCCACTTTCAATTGCCATTTTGCAAAAAGCAGGCATCATCAGCGAAACCACGCTGGAAGCACACGACTTCTTCCTGATCAATCCCGATCTCGGCAAAGACCAGATCACAATCAAAACCGCGTTTCCGAGTGAGCGTTACACAAACACCAGATACAAAGTAAAGATCAATCAATTCGATTGGCGTGCCAACCCGCTCCTGCCTGGTGATTTCGTTTACATCTACTCAGGCACCGAGGGCAATTTTGAACACATGCTCGTCGTCAATCGTGTCGATTCGCAGGGGCGCGTTTATTCGGTTACCAACTACAACACGGAGCAGGGTTTCGTCATCACTGAGGTCATGCTGTATGACCCATCGGACCCAACGCTCGGCATGTTTGCACAATGGACGGCAAAACCGCGCGCAAAACTCGGCTCTACTGGGTTTGCAGGTTTTGAGGTCTGGAGATTAAAACAATAAATGGATTCCGCCATCACGACCTTCATTTTCGACTTTGGCAACGTCTTCGTTAAGTGGGATATCCACGCCCTTTACAATCGCTTCTTTCCCAACCCGCAAGCTGTTGACTCTTTTCTCGAGGAAATTCGCTTCCACGAATGGAACGCCCATCAGGACGCAGGCCGTCCATTCAAGGATGGGATTGCCATTCTTTCGGAAAAGTATCCGCATTACGCCGATCTGATTCAAGCCTATGACACACACTGGGAAGACAGCATCACCGACATGTATCACGGCACAGTGGAAATTCTCCGCAGGTTGAAAGGGGAAGGCTGGCCAATTTACCTGCTCAGTAATTTTTCCGCCGAAAAATTCCCGCTGATGCGGGAACGTTACGAGTTTCTCAACCTGTTCGATGACATGATCATCTCAGGCGAGCATAAACTCATCAAACCAGATCCTGCCATCTTCCAACTCACCCTGGAGAGGATCGATCGCACAGCCAATGAATGTCTGTTCATTGACGATTCTCTGGCAAACATCGAAACCGCACGAAACATGGGCTTTCACACCATTCACTTCCAATCGCCAGAACAACTGGAAAGGGATTTGAAAATCTGGTAAAGTCGTGCGAGCCAAAACCAACTCTGCAAAACGGAACACCACCATGACAAATATTCAAAAAACCATGCTCAAGGCTGTTGAAGAAGAATTACAACGGCAGGTTGCACGCCTCGATCAGCCGCGTACCCTGCCCTTCCATGAGATGCTCACCTATCACATGGGCTGGACGGGAGATGGCGCCGGCCCGGAAGCTACAGGGAAAAGAATTCGCCCCTTGCTTGTATTACTCTCTGTTGCTTCCTGTGAAGAAACCACCACTACTACATCTACGTCTGCCCCTTCTTGGCTACGCGCAAAATCTGCCGCAGCCGCGGTGGAACTCGTCCACAACTTTTCATTAGTTCATGATGATATTCAAGACAATTCAGATAAAAGGCGCGGCAGAGATACGGTTTGGGTCAAGTGGGGTGCGCCGATGGCCATCAATGCAGGTGACGCACTGTTTGTCATTGCGAATCAAGCGATTGTTGATTTGATCGAATTTTATCCAGCGGAAGTTGTAGCAAAAGCGGCCAAAATATTGAACGATACCTGCCTCGACCTGACTCGCGGTCAATTCCTGGATATGTCTTACGAAGAACATAGCGATCTGGGCATTGACGATTATTGGCCCATGGTCAGCGGGAAGACCTCTGCCCTGCTTTCGGCCTGCACTCACATCGGCGCCTTGCTTGGCGGCGCAGACGAAGTGAAGCAGGAAGCCTATCGCCTGTTTGGTCACCACCTTGGGCTGGCTTTTCAAGTGCAGGACGATATCCTCGGCATTTGGGGTGACGAGGCAGTTACAGGAAAATCCGCTGCCAGTGATTTGGTGGAAGGCAAAAATTCCCTGCCGATTCTGTTTGGGCTGGGTAAACAAGGAGACTTTGCCAAACGCTGGGCGCAGGGACCAATCAGCCCCAGCGAAGTGAAAGCAGTAGCCGCCCAACTGGAAGAAGAAGGCGGAAAAAGTTACGCAACCGAAGTGGCTGAAAAAGAAACTCAAAAAGCGCTTGAATTCCTCAATAAGGCCGACCCGAAGGGCGAGGCAGGGCAATCCATGCTTGATCTGGCGAACCTGCTGCTTAAACGGAAGCAGTAAACAGGTCAAGAGCGAGGCGCAGAATTTCATCTGCTTGACATGCCTTTTCCATGTCGCTTATAATC
>DAOQID010000180.1:0-6145 GCA_035339375.1 Anaerolineales bacterium
GTATCAAGAGCCAGGTCCAGCGTGATCTGGCTCGTTTTGACTCTCTCGTCAATGCCGAGCAGGCGGTGATAAATGCTTTCAAGCGATTCCATCGTAAAACGCGCAGCCTGTCCCGTTGTCTTTTCAGCGACAAACGGATGAACCCCCAGCGCGCGCGCCACGTCGTCCTTGTTTCCGCGCCCGTCCAGAATTTCACGCGCCTGAATCAACAAGCGGAATTGACGCACGACCATGCCCCACAACGAAAATGGATCTTCGTTTTCCAAAAGCCGATGCAATAATTTTTGCGCGGATTTTCCATTGCCCTGAGACAATGCATCAACGAAATCAAACACACTTTGCTGGGATGTGACGATACAAACCGCTTCCACATCCGACCCGTGAACGGGTCTGGCCCAATTGACATAGGCCAGCAATTTTGAGAGTTCCATCCCCGCCTGGCGGGTATCCACGCCGACCATTTCTGCCAGCCGTGCCGCCGCAGGCGGGTCAATTTGCCCGCCCAGATTTTTTGCTTCATTAATGATCCAGCCTGGCATATCTCTTTGCTTGGGTAAAAAGAATCCCAACGGTTTGACCTGTGGCTTGTTCTTTTCTGCCCATTTTGTCAGCCAGTGTTTTTCTGCTTCCTTGGGTTCAATGGTTTCAAAAAGCACGATTTTGGCAGTATCGGGGGCTTTTTCCAGAAATTCCAAAAACTTCTTCCGTGTGGATGGATTGTTGAATTTCCCCGATGGCCCAGAGATAAAGACCAGTCTCTTGGGGGCAAGGAAGGGCATGGCATTGACCGCATTGTTAAGTTCGTTTTCGGTCATGGTCCGCGCTTCGAGACGGGTCGTATTCATGTCCGCGGTGGTGGGGTCGGTGAAATCCGACTCGAAATCTTTGAGCTTGCGCGAGATCGCAAACTCGTCATTGCCATAGAGGAGGAAGATGTTGGGCATTGGAGTTGAAAGGCGGAACTTTTGTGCTTTGAGTTAGCGTTTCGATTGCTTTTGCACGATGATGCGTTCGCTTTCGATGCGCTTGTTGATGAATTCGTAAAATTCTTTTTTGCCTTTTCCTGCGATCTCCATCGAAACTGAAAGATGCTTTTTCTTGCCTTTTGTTTGAATGGTGAAAAGCTCGCCTTTCAGGGTGATGATTTCCACATCGTCCCAATTGATGGAGGTTGTGCCGAATGGCGCGTGCAGGCTGATGGACGAATGGTTGACTTCAATGGCTGAGAAGGCAAAAGAAACAAGGAACCACAGGAACACAAGCAGAAAAACGATCTCAATGCTGCCAGCAACGGAAATCGCCGCAAGCATTTTGGTCAAAAGATAAATAAGCCCCCAAATTACAGGAATGCATAAAACCAGCAGGAAAAGCTGTAACGCCCAATGAATATTAACTCTAAAGTTGGTTGGGGTTTCGGTGGACATAAACTGGATTCCTTTTTATTTTGTAATCACCCGATGCACACCTTTGCGAATGGGGATGATGTCAATGATCTGCATGTTCCCCATGTTGGCTTCGGTGGTGATGCGCTGCTGCAGCACAGGGCCAAGCGGACGGGAGATGAGGAAGCCGACAACGCCGAGGAACACAGCCAGCGGCATGAGCAGGATCTTCATCAGCGTGGATTTTGCCAATCGAAGCACCGACCAGGCAAAGGTCCCGGCTAGAAGCGCTGTGGTCGCCATGTTGGTCCCACAACCGGCATGGATCGCCAGTCCGCTTTCACCGCCGCGTAATCTTTCCAGTGCTTCAGTGGCGGCCGCCCAGACATCCTGCGTGGAAAAATTCCCGATCAGGAAAAAGCCAGTGGGGTTGGAGTGCCCTGCCATGGTGCCAGTGTGAGTGTGTGCCAGCATGTGAAGCGTGGCATGTTCGAGCGCATGGTTGCGCCGCGTTTCAAGGATGAAGGGAAGGTCTAGGATCATGGTTTGATTATACGTTAAATCGATACGCTCCAATCGGGGTCGCGTTGTTAGGGTATGGCAGGTTGGGGGATGATCGGCGAGTCGTAAATCTTTTCGAGCAATTCCAGGAATTCAGCCGAGGGGCGGGTTTTGAGGATCTCTTTGCGTTCATCGCGGGTGAGGTGTTGCATCATGACATATTGGACCGCGTTCTTACGGAAGAGACGCGAACCATCTCCATCGCCGTAGAATTCAACACAGCGGGCAAGATGTTTTCGGATGGTTTGTTTCAACATTTCAGGCGGAACCTGGTCGCGGTCAAGACGCGAGAATATCCACGGGTTGGGGATTGCGCCCCGCCCGATCATGACGGCATCTACATTGGTATGCGCTTTCATGCGATCAATATCGGCGACGGTTTTTACATCGCCGCTGCCAATGACGGGGATCTTGACCAGTGACTTGACCTCGGCAATGGCGTCCCAATCGGCGTTGCCTGCGTAACGCTGTTCTTTGGTACGTCCATGCACAGCAATGAGTGAACCGCCTTCTTCTTCCACAATGCGGGCGATGAGCTTGTAATTTTTTTTGCGATCCCACCCAAGGCGGATCTTGCCCGTGACCGGCACATGCAGATGTTTGACCAGTTTGCGGAAGGTGCGCGCGATTTTGATCGGCGTGGGCATCATGCCAACCCCTGCACCACGGTCCGCAATGGTTTTGGCGGGGCAGCCCATGTTGAGGTCGATCACATCAGGATTATTTTCCTGGATCTGAAGGGCGGCTCGCAAAATGAGATCGGGGTCATCGCCGTAGATTTGAAAGGTGATGGGGCGTTCGGGTTCGGTGAAGTACATCCGCTTGGCGGGCTGTTTGGAACGGCTGAGAATTTTCTCCACTTTGATGAATTCGGTGTAGCTCATGGCTGAGCCGAGTTCGCGGCAAAGGGAGCGGAAGGGCCAGTCGGAGTAGCCATCCATGGGGGCAAGGATGGTATCTCCATGAATGGGCACTTCACGGATGTGGAAAGAGGGTACTTGAAGAGGGGAGGCTTTTGTATTCATTTTCCGTTCTGGAAAGTATAACAGAGTATGTTTTGGCTGTTTTTTCTGTTAATGGGCTATTTTGTATTCATTGAGATTTCGTTTTGGTTTTGGTAAAAAGGTACTACTTTCATTTTTGAAAGATATAATGTCTTTTAAGTAGACAAGTTTTGTATTGTTTTTATTGAGGAGAGAAAGATGAACAGAAAAATCCTGGTAGCTATTTTCCTGCTGATTTTTGCCTTTGCACAGGTTGGTAACGCTTCAGCCGCCACTGTGGAAGGTACGGCTACCCTTGTAGAACTGCCCACATTCAGCAATATATTCGATGTCGACCTTGAGTGGAGTGTAAGCGGAATGTCGGGTGGGGCAACCCAGAACATTTTTGTCTGGGGCAGGCAGCAAGAGGCTCCGTCCGTGGCTTATGACCCTTCCGATTGCCGTTTGGCGGCCTCTTTGCCGGGTGTGAGCGACGCTGCTGGCACTTACACCTATCAATACTTCTTTTCCGCTTTCGATCAGCAAACCTGGGAATTTACGTTGACGGTGGATGATGCTGTAGATTGTAATTCTGCCACCTTACCCTCCACCAATTCGGTAATGGGCAGCACTTTCATTGATGGCTGGTGGTTGGATGGGTTTATCGCCAATCCGCCCTCCCTTGACCCCGCTTTTTTCGAAGAGATCCCGGTGGCCTGCAACACCTTCGAACTGTGGGGGTTGGTCACCGATAGAGTGCCAGACCGTGTAGCGAAAACGCACGGTGGAGAAGCCTCAACCCTTGGTTATTCTGGCTTTGCTTCGTGGAATCAATCCATTACCGGCACCTTCACTCCGCCTGCACCTTTAGGGCCGCCAGATGCCTTGCTTTCATGGGTGTACACCTTCCCATCAACTGCCAGTGGTCTGTGGTCATTCTCTGTAGATCCCACCGATTATGCTGGAAACAATTGGGGTACCACCAACTTCCGCTATTCGTTCATCAGCGAAGAGGAATTAGCTGATTGTGTAACCTTCTCAGATGTAAGTGAAACCGATACTGAAATTTACGTCCGCTATATGGCCGATCTTGATCTGGCGCATGGTTATTTGGATGGTACCTTCCTTCCAGATGCTACTTTGACCCGTGCTGAAATGGCTGCATTTATTGAGTTGGCCAATGGCATCCAGGGTGATGACCCCGAATTTGCGACCCCACCCCCATCTGGCTCGGCTTGTGATTTTAGCGATGTTAGCAGCGATGATTGGTTTGCTGGCTGGGTTTGGCAGGCCTGTGCTGATGGGTATATGAACGGTATCGGCAACGGTTTATTTGACCCGAACAACTACCTCACCCGTGGACAGGTGGTAACGGTCCTCGATAACATCAACAAAATGGGCACGGGCAGTGGTTACCTTGCCACCCAGAATGTTTTTCAGGGCCAATGGGGCAACCTGTACCGTGAAGCAGTCTTTTTGGATGTCGCTGTCGGCGATTTCTACGCGGGCCCGGTTCAGCGCGCTTTTGGCGTTGGTGTTGTGGATGGAACCAGCGACACCACATTCTCGCCAGATCAGGCCATTCTGCGCGGCGAGTTCATCAAGTGGATGTACCGCACTTTGAGCCGCATTCAGCCTGGCTGTGTTGAGTGCCAGTAATAGGGAAAAGAATCAAGAGGCGGACCCATTTGGGTCCGCCTCTTTTTGTTATGCAGGCTGCTTTTTTAGCAATTCCAGATAATGCTTTCGAAACTTCGCCACCTTTGGCGCAACAACCGCCTGACAATACGGCTGGAACTGGTTCCGCACAAAATACTCCTGGTGATAATCCTCTGCAATGTGGAAGTTGTGAACCGCTTCCACCTCCGTAACAATGGGGCTGCTCCAGATCCCCTGGGCATTCAACTCGCTGATAGCCTGTTCAGCAGCCGCTTTTTGTTCGGGGGTGTGATAATAGATTCCAGAACGATACTGTGTTCCCACATCCGCACCCTGACGGTTAAGACTGGTGGGATCATGGATCGCAAAAAAGACATTCAAAACATCACGGAATGAGATGACCGTTGGGTCGAATTTGATCTGCACCACTTCAGCATGTCCAGTGGTGCCGCTGCAAACGTCACGATAACTTGGGTTGGGAACATGCCCATTCGAATATCCCGAGTCGACCGAAAGCACACCTTTCATTTCATCGAAAACAGCTTCCAAACACCAAAAGCATCCCCCAGCCAGTGTGATGGTTTCATAATTTGTGTTCATGATAAAAACTCCTTTTTATTGTTTGGATCACAATGACAGGCCTGTCTGCTGAATATGACGCGTCGAAGACTTGAAATATTCTTAAATGCATATGATAGTTTAAGAAAAAAAGCCGCCCAATCCGTGGGCGGCTTTTTGTGTGATCGGTTTATCGCATCCCGGCAACTGTGATCATGCCGCTGCTGATATTGATGTTCATGATGCGCAGCCCAGGCACCTGCCTGTTGATTTCATCCAGCAGCATCTGGTTGAGCCAGGATTCAGCCTGGGTAACCAGCACATCGGGAATGACTTGCTGGCCGATTTGCATCGATTCGATTTCAAAGCCCGGAAGTCCGTTCGCATCCAAACTAACACTCCCCACCATGAGCGCAGACGTTGAGTCAGCGCTGCCTTTCACCACCCCCCAAATCTGTATTTTCCCGTCACGCAAATAGACCTGTACATCCTGCAATGGAAGGTCAGGGCTGTTTCGCATTTCCACTGCAAGCCACGAGGTGATCTGTTCTTCGCTTAGTGTGGCTGTGTTCAGGGTGCCGGGCTGGGGCAGGGCACTTTCAAAGGCTTCTTTGGCTTGTGAGGCGGCCGTGTCTGAAGGCATGATTTCGGCACCGGGGCGCTCCGGGGCGCCGACCATGCCGCTTTCGGCATTGCTGATCGCAAAGCTGATCAACGTATCCACCAATGGCGCATACTCAGGATATTTTTTTACGATATCTGCACGGGTCTGTGGCGCGACATCTCCAGCCAAAGTTTGGGTGTAGGGTGTGGGGGAGGCTGGAATAATTAACTTCGCCATGTTCGACTGCGGGTTTCTACTGGCAATCGCAAACGTGGTTGCCCCAAGCCCGATTAAGACGGCCACCGCAATCATTACACCGCGCAATACATTACGTGCTGGGGCCTTGGCCGCCGCAGCTTTCTGTTGCTGATAAGTGGAAACAAGCAGGGGTTGTGTTT
>DAOQID010000181.1:0-6133 GCA_035339375.1 Anaerolineales bacterium
GATTTGGATGAACTTTCAAACTGGGAGGCTTATTCGCTCTGAAAGTATTTGGCAATTTGAAGATGGCACGGAACAGCTTGAAACCTTCTTTGTTCTCCGTATTCTTGAAAAACTGGATTCACCCCCCAGAGAGGTTTTGAATATTTTTGAAAAAATCATCCTGCCGTAGTAAAAGATGGCTGGAGGAGGGAATTTTTGCCGAGGCAACAGACAGGGGCTGAAATCTGGATACCCATTTTGTCCGCTTTTTGAAGGTTTTGCGTTTAATATTATAGAGTTTCCTTTGCAAAGGGTATCGAATGTCAAATCAAAACATGGGTCGAAAAGATGCGCCTCCCAACCTGGGAGATGCGCTGATACAGGATGCACAGCACGGCGAACCCGCCGCACTGGCGGCGATTTATGACGCGTACGCGCTCCGCATCCACCGTTATTTTTACAGCCGTGTGGAAAATGCGGCTGATGCTGAAGACCTTGCCGCACAGACCTTCCTCAGTGTCATTGAGGCCTTGCCGCACTATCAACACCGCGGTCAATTCACCGCGTGGATCTTTCAAGTCGCTCGAAGCAAGGCAATGGATTTTTTCCGCCGCACCCACTCAACGGTCCAGCATGAAGCGGAGATGGTGGGCAGTGCTTTCGATGACACACTGGAACAGGTCATTCAAGGTCAGGATGTCGAACGTCTTCGTCACCTCATCCGACTTCTGGATGACGACGAGCGCGAATTGCTGCGTCTGCGTTTTGTGGTCGAACTCTCGTATGTTGAGATCGCCGAACTGCTTGGACGAAAAGAAGATGCCGTCAGAAAATCTGTGAACCGCACGCTCGAACGGTTGCACCTGCTGATGGAGGCCAAACATGTCTAAGCCCAATTATCCGCCCGAATTTGAAACACAGGTGCGGCAGGCGATGGAAGTGTCTGAACCAAAACCCGAAACATTGGACGCCCTGCGCAAACAGTTCATTGCTCGTGGGACCTCCTCGCTCAAAACGGACCTTCAGCCTGATCCTGCTCCCAATCCTTTTCGACCCGAAAAGGAATCGAACAAAATGAATCGCAAACCATTTCGCTTTTCCCCGCGCCTTGCATGGAGCGTGGCGCTGCTCATCCTCGCAAGCCTGCTTGTGATCGCATTCTCATCTCCCAAAGTAGTGACCGCCTTGCGCCGCCTGCTGGGGTATGTCCCCGGTGTGGGTGTGGTGGAGCAAAGCCCATCTCTGCGCATGTTGGCTGAACCCGTCACCGTGACGCGCGAAAGTGTGACCCTCACCATTGATCAGGCTGTTCTGACCAATGAAAAGACAGTTGTCGTGTATTCCTACGTGACACCTTTGTATAACTCTGATGAAGGCTTTTTTATGGATGGCCCAATGGGCATCCCTGCACTGGTTTTGCCCGATGGCACCCGACTCGAAATCGTAATTGGACGGCAGGTGAGTACGATGGATTGTTCTGAGTGTGGCGACATCCGCTATGCGATGGAGTTTCCGCCCATCCCCGCTGATGTTCAAGAGGCGACCCTTGAGATACCCAACCTGGTTGGGCTGCAAAACGGCCTGACACCCTTGAATTGGGTCATTGATCTGAAGTTTGCGCCTGCCGACCCATCCACCATCATCCCTGTCATCGAATACCAGCCGACAGCGACGCCCGTCAGCGCGACGAGTGTTTCAACAACCCAGACGCCCGAAACCTATGGCGCAATCCTTGTGCTTGATAAATCCGCGTCGCTTCCTGATGGATATATTTTGTACGGCACCATCACGTGGACCGATCCCATCATCCCCCAATATGGTTTGTCTGCCACCCTGGCAGGCATCAAGGATGCGAACGGAAATGACATCCCCTTCGAATATGCCGATGCGGAAGCATACCCACAGCAGGGAGAATTACGCGAATATTGGGCGTACAAGATACCGCAGTTGGATTTCGCCGCACCGTTGACTTTATCTTTTGCAGTGAACGCATGGACCCCTTTGACGGATGCACCCTCTTTCACCTTTGACCCGGGGCCAAATCCGCAATTGGGGCAGAAATGGGAGATCAATCAGGATGTGGTGGTTAAGGATGAAATTGTCCATGTCCTCTCTGTAGAACAGGCAGGAATTGAAGAAGGATTTTTCATGTTCACCATGCAGTCTGATTCGAACATTGTCGGCGCGAGCATCACTGACCTCCAGCATCCGCCCATGGGCGGTGGAGGTGGTGGGGGAGGTGTGCCTGTTGTAAAACTGCCTTTCTTTGTTGGTTTTGGTTATCAAACCCCCATCCCAACCGGGCCGCTTACACTGACTTTCCAATCGGTGAATGTGCTTCTTCAGGGCGATTGGTCTGTCACCTGGTCGCCTGCGGCACCGTAAAAACGGCTATTTGCTCTCGTCCAATTTGATCAACCCAACCCGCATGGCGGCCAAAACGGCCTGCGCGCGGTTGGGTTGTTTCATTTTTTCGAGGATGTTCTTGGCATGGCTTCGGATGGTCTCTTCACTGACATTTAGATGCCCCGCGATCTGTTTATAAGTGTTCGAAGAAGCCATCCATTCAAGAATCTCGATCTCGCGCGGGGTCAACACGATGGGTTGTGTATGGTGCGGCTGCATGCGGCCCACCACTTTCTTCATCACATCAGGGTGCAAATATGCTTCGCCATGCACCACCGCATGAATGGCGCGCACCAATTCACCAGGTTCAATATTTTTCAGCACATAGCCTTCAATGCCCGCCGCAACCAGGTCAAAAACACGGTCGTCCACTTCGGTGCCTGTCAGCATCATTACCTTTGTTTTCGGGTTGGATTTTCGCAAAGCGAGAGCCATTTCCTGACCATCCATCTCAGGCATGACCAGATCTACAAGGACGATATCTGGATTTAGATTCTTCGCCGCCTCCAGCCCGATCCGACCATTTTCCGCTTCGCCTACGACCTCCAAATCTGATTCCAGACGAAGGACCATTGCCAACCCTTTGCGGACCACGGCATGGTCATCTACGATGAGAATGCGGATCGACTCAGGCATGGTGGTGTCCATTGTTGGGGAGTTGGATCATGATGCGCGCACCAGCGTTGGGCTGCGAGATGACTTCGCAATCACCACCCATGGCGCGGGCACGTTCCTGAATTCCGTGCAGACCAAAATGCTCGCGGTTTTGGCTTCGTGAAAGCGCCACAGATGGGTCGAAGCCTTTGCCTTCGTCTGAAACAACGAGATACACTTCGTCGCTGGTTACATTCAAGCACAATCTGGCTGATTGCGCCCCCGAGTGCCGTGCAGAATTTGCCAGCGCCTCCTGTGCCATTCGGTAAACTGTCCGCCGCATGCCTGAAGAGAGGGAATTGAAATCGCCGTGGTTGTTGAAGATAATGCTGAAAGAACGTGGGCGGCAGCAGCCACTGACGTAATTCGTCAGGTCTGCCATGAAGAGCTCAATGTTCAAGGCAGAGGGCCACAGGTCAAAGATCGAGCGGCGGACTTCGTCGTGGGCGGTGTTGGCGAGGGTACGCAGGTCGATCAACTCTTTTTTTACGTCATCGGCTTGTTGGGGCAGCATGGTGATGCAGGCATCCAGCGAATAAACGATGCCAAAGAGCGATTGAGCGACCGTATCATGAATATCGCGGGCGATGCGGTTGCGTTCGGTTTCGACGGCGAGGCGTCGGGCGCGGTCAATGCATAAGATGGTGGTACCAAGCGACAGGGCGGCTTGATTCGCCACAGTCATCAGCGTGGATTCTTTTTCTCTGGTAAGTCCAGATTCTTCCACGAGCAATACTCCGACGGGGTGTTCCCTCAAATAAAGCGGTACGATGAACCATTGGTTTTGGTTAAGCCAGTGGTTGAGTTGGGGGTCTTGAATCAGGGTCTGGCCTGTTGTGGTGAGGTTATTGCGATTGAGAAGGGCTTTGATGATCTCGCCGCTTCCTGATTTGAGGGGGAGGGGTTTGGTTTGCGGGAAGGTGTTTTCAGGTGGGTAGATGAGCCAACCGCCGATTTCTTCATGTGCGGGGTCTACCATGGCGACAATGGCTTTTGAGAAACCAAGGTCGGTCACCACTGCGCCGAGGACACGTTCCTGCACTGAGATCAGGTCTGGTGCGGCTTGCAGCAACACTGTGAGGTCATGAATGATCTCCAGTTGACGGTGTGCTGCTGAGAGTTCCTCAGTGGCCTGGTTGACGGATTTAAGCAGCGTGGAGGGATATGCAAAGAGGATGGGCAAAACCCAAATGCCTGCAAATTGAGTAGCCAATACGGTGGGGTCTGCAGGCGGTTGGGCGGGGTAGGTGATGGCAAGGGAATATAAAATTGTAAAAAGCAGGGATGTGGTCAGTGCGCCGCGAAGCTGAAAAAAGAATGCGCCAGCCAGTAATGGGCTGAGCGCATACAGAAAGTAAGGGCTGTGTGATCCGCCGCTGATGGCGAGGATGAAGGCGGAGAAGAGCAGGTCAATGCTGAGGAGGGCGGGTTTTTCTACCACCATCCTGTTCAATGGGCGGTTGAACAGAGCTACGATGCCGTTGATGGCAAGCGCGAGTGCAAGCACCAACAACGGATGGATCAATGCGTCTGTTGTTCCAAGCGTAAACAACGCTGGTAACAGGGAAGCCCAGCGAAAGATGACAAGAAATACAAAAACGCGGTTTGATCGGAAAAACGATTCGACTCTTGTAATCATAAAAGTTGTAGAATTGATTATATCCGAATTGGCCATCTCCCCCGCGCGGGGGAGATAAAATCCCTTGCGTGTGGGATGGCATATCGGCGGTCAATTCATTATGATTTATGAGTTCCAAAGGAGGCACAAATGACAGATGTAATTAAGGAAGATCAGGTTTTGGATTGCTCTGGAATGCTTTGCCCCATGCCTGTGGTGAAGACATCAAAAGCAATGAAGGAATTGCAATCTGGACAGGTTTTGAAGATGGTCGCCACTGACCCTGGTGCTCCCCCCGATATGGAAGCCTGGAGCCGCCAGACAGGCAACGAATTACTGCGTTCCATGACCGAAGGCGGTAAATTCATTTTTTACCTGCGCAAGAAATAGAACTTGTTCCAAATTCTTAATAGAGGTCCCTATGTCAAAATCTGATCCAAATGCTCCAAAGAGACTTGCCTTGATCGCCAGCAAGGGAACGCTGGATTGGGCTTACCCTCCATTCATCCTTGCCAGTGCGGCAGGGGCGATGGGGTGGGAGGTGGGTATTTTCTTCACCTTTTATGGTTTGACTTTGCTTAAGAAGGATCTTAGCGCATCTGTCTCACCGTTGGGGAACCCGGCCATGCCGATGAAGATGCCCTTTGGTCCCGAAGGTTTTCAGAACATTGCCTGGCCCATGCCGAATTTGTTGATGGCGAATGTGCCTGGGTTCGAAGCACTGGCGACCAACCTGATGAAGCAAACCTTCAAGAATAAGGGCGTCGCTTCGATTGAAGAACTTCGCGATATGTGCATTGATCTTGATGTGAAGATGATCGGCTGCCAGATGACGATGGATGTCTTTGGCTTCAAGAAGGAAGATTTTATTAAGGAAAGTGAAGTGGCTGGCGCAGCCATGTTCCTTGAGTACGCCGCTGACGCGGACGTTCAATTGTTTATCTAGTAGATTACCCTGTAGGTCACGCCTTATGCGTGACCTACTTAAAAAAGGATAAATGCATGGATAAGATCGCTCTTCAATCTGAACAAAAAGGAAATGTTGTTGTGGTATCTGTTTCTGGACGGGTGGATTCTGATACAGCCCCCATGTTTGAAGCCGAATTAACCAAAGCGGTAAGTGGGAATGCAAAGCTTGTTCTGGATCTCAAGGGCGTGGAATATATGTCGTCTGCAGGGCTTCGCGCGATCGTAAAAGCGGCTCAGGCTGTGGAGCCGAAGGGTGGAGCGGTAAAAATGGCAGCTGTGCCTGAGTTGGTTACCTCCATTTTTTATACCGTCGGTTTAAACCAGAAAGTCGCTGAATATAAGTCTGTTGAAGAAGCAATGGCTAGTTTCTAATTTCAGATAAATAGGAGAGGGCAGTATGAGCGTTTGGAAGACGAATGATCCTGAAACAAAGAGAATTTTGTACGTTCAGACTCACGGGGAGAAGGATCCTGAACGAACGGCAACGCCTTTCTTTTTGGCGACTGC
>DAOQID010000182.1:0-5946 GCA_035339375.1 Anaerolineales bacterium
CTCTTCGATGAGACCCAACGCCTGCTCAAGGTCACCGAAGACCGCGCCGCAGAATTAGCCATCATCAACAGCATCGGCAAGGCGCTGGGACAAACCCTCGATATCACAGCCCTGACATACACGGTCGGAGAAAAGATCCGCAGCATCTTCAATGGCGATGTGGTGGATGTACTTTTATTCAACTCCGACACAAGGATGATCACCCTTGCCTACAGCTATTTCGACAACCAATACTATTCCGATGAACCCCCGTGGGAATTGGGAGAAGAGGGTCTTACCTCAAAGGTCATCTCGACCTGCCAGCCCCTGCTCCTGCACACTGCCGAAGAAATGTCTCAACATGGCGCAGCAGCCTATCTTAACTCGCCCAAACAAGGCGAGGATCCCGAATCCTATCTTGGGGTGCCGATCCTCATCGGTGACAAGGTGCTCGGCGTGGTGGATGTACAAAGCTATGCCAAACACGCATTCAACCTGGATAACCTCCACCTGCTTCAAACACTTTCTTCCAACATCGGGGTGGCACTCGAAAACGCGCGCCTCTTCGAGGAAACCCGCCGCCTGCTCAATGTAACCGAGGAACGCGCCGCTGAACTGTCCGTCATCAACAGAATCCAGCAAGGGCTGGCAGCGGAATTGGATCCGCAAGCCATTATAGAGTTGACTGGCGACAAACTGCGTGAAGTGCTTCACACCGAAGACCTGGGCATTCGCTTGTACGACACCCAAAACAACCTCATCCACTATGTGTATGAATACATCCAGGGTGAACGCCGCAACTACCCATCCAAACCACCTGTAAAAGGCGGCACCTTCGAGAGAATCTCAAAGACCCGTCAACCCTTTGTGCGCAACACACTCGCCGAACGCGAAGCGCTGGGGTTGAATCTCCTGCCAGGTACCGAAGCCGCCAAATCCAGCGTCAACGTACCCATCATCGGCAGCGACCGTGTGATCGGTGCCATCATCGTACAAAGTCACGAAAGGGAATACGCCTTCAGCGAGGCGCAAGTGCGCCTGTTGCAAACTGTGGCGGCAAGCATGGGTGTGTCGCTCGAAAATGCGCGCCTCTTCGATGAGACCCAGCGCCTGCTCAAGGTGACAGAAGACCGTGCCGCTGAACTCGCCATCATCAACTCGGTGCAGGAAGGGCTCGCCTCCAAGCTGGATATGCACGCCATCTACGACCTCATCGGTGACAAACTGGGCGAGATCCTGCACACACACGATATTGACATCCGTATTTTTGACCCAGCCAATAACAAAGTGTACTTCCCCTATCTGAAGGAAAAAGGAACGCGGATCGAGATCCAATCGTCAGAATTCAGGGGAATGTCGAAATATGTGTACGACACAAAGCAGATGCTGGTGGTCAATGAAGACCTGCCTGCTTTCATGAAAAAGGTCGGTTCAAACACCCTGCCTGGCACACAAATGGAAAAAAGTTTTGTAGCCCTGCCCATCACCAGCAATGGAGAAGTGATCGGCATGGTAGGCATCAGCGATTACGAAAAGGAAAACGCCTTCAGCGAATCAGAGCTGCGCCTATTGCAGACGGTGGTTTCTTCCATGAGCGTTGCCCTCGAAAACGCCCGCCTTTTCGACGAGACCCAGCGCCTGCTTAAAGAGACCGAGGAACGCAACGCTGAATTGGCGGTCATTAACAGTGTGCAGGCGGCCCTCTCCACCGAGATCAGCGTGGAAGGCATCTATGATGCGGTCGGAAGCAAGATGCGCGAGATCTTCAAAGCCGAGATCGGAATCCGTATCTACGACCCTGTCACAAACCTGATCCACCTGCCCTACTTGTATGAAAAGGGTGAACGCGTCCACCCCGAACCCTATCCGCTCACCGACAAGGGATTTGCCGCCCATGTTTTCCGTACCCGCGAAACCCTGGTGGTGAACGAAAACGCGGCAGAGGTACGCGAAAAATTCGGTTCTTATCTTCTGCCAGGTACAGCCTCAGCCAAGTCATCCATTTATGTGCCGATGATCATCAGCGGACAGGTCCGCGGGCTGGTTTCCATCAGCAACTACGAGCGCGAACACGCCTTTAGCGACTCGATCGTTCGACTCCTGCAAACATTGGTCAATTCCATGGGCGTGGCGCTTGAAAACGCCCGTCTCTTCGGCGAGACCCAGCGCCTGCTGCGTGAAACCGAACAACGCGCCGCCGAATTGGGCGCCATCGGTGCGGTCACTCAAGCCCTCGTGGCAGAGACTGAACTCGATAAACTGATCCAGCTTATCGGGAGTCAGACCCGCGATATTTTCAATGCAGATATTGCCTATCTGGCCTTGTACGATTCCAAGGCGGGCAACATCCACTTCCCGTATCAGCATGGCGATACCTTCCCATCGATTCAGCTCGGCGAAGGCATGACCAGCCGCATCATCCAAAATGGACATCCCCTGCTCTTCAACCGCAACCTGGATGAGCAAAGTGTGGCGATGGGCATCAACCGCATGGGCAGAAAGGCCAGGTCGTATCTGGGCGTGCCCATCAAGGCTGGCCGCGAAACCATCGGCGTGATCAGTGTGCAAAGCACACAAAAGGAAGGCGCCTTCAACGAAGATTCGCTGCGGCTGCTCACCACCATTGCCGCCAATGCAGGCTCGGCCATTCATACCGCACAACTGCATGCTGAAACGGAACGCCGCGCCCGCGAAATGGCCACCCTCACCGAAGTGGGCCGCGATATTTCCTCAACCCTCGATTCCTCCACCGTGCTGGAGCGTATCTCCCAAAATGCAATGGAGCTGCTCAACGGTGAACTCAGCGCGCTCTTCCTTCCCGAAAACAACGGCCTGATCTTCCGTGCCATTGCGGCTGTGGGGCAAAACGCCGACGAGCTCCGCAACGACACCATCGAACTCGGAGCAGGCATCCTTGGCGCCATCGCCATGAACAAGGTCGGCGAAATCGTCAACGACGCCAATAACGACCCGCGTGCGCTCACCATCGCAGGCACTGAAAACACGCCCGACGAACATATGCTGGCAGTTCCCATGCTCGCCAATGATGAATTGAAAGGCCTCATGGCGGTCTGGCGCACAGGCGCAGAACGTCAATTTACAGAAGCCGAGCTTGAATTCCTCAACAACCTTTCACGTCAGGCCGTGATCGCGGTGCAAAATTCACAACTCTTTGCCGAAGCGCAGGAAGCCCGTGCAGCGGCTGAAAATGCCAATCAGGCCAAGAGCGCCTTCCTTGCCACCATGAGCCACGAGCTACGCACCCCGCTCAACGCCATCATCGGTTTCAGCCGCATCGTCCGCAAGAAGGCGGAAGGTGTGCTGCCCGAAAAGCAGACCGAGAATCTCGACAAAGTCCTTTCCAGCGCTGAACACCTGCTCGGCCTCATCAACACCGTGCTCGATATTGCCAAGATCGAAGCAGGCCGCATGGATGTGCAGGCCGCCAACTTCAACATCAACGCGCTGGTCGATCAATGCTACAACACCGCCCAACCACTGGTCAAAGCAAACGTCGAATTCAAAAAGAGCAACGACACCAATTTGCCGCTCATCTTCTCCGATCAGGACAAGATCAAGCAGATCATCCTCAACCTGTTGAGCAACGCCGCCAAATTCACACACAAAGGCAGTGTCACCATCAGCACGCGGTACGCTGAATCAAACTTCATGGTGGATGTGACCGACACAGGCATCGGCATGAGCGAAGAAGCACTTGGCCGCATCTTCGAAGAATTTCAACAAGCCGATTCCAGCACCACCCGCCAATACGGCGGCACAGGGCTTGGCCTTGCCATCAGCCGAAATCTGGCGCGCCTGCTCGGCGGCGACCTGACCGTGACCAGCGAACAGGGCAAGGGTTCTGTCTTCACCCTGAGCCTGCCCATACAATATCAAAGCGAAGTTTCACCCGCTTCTTCATCGGACCCGCAAACTGGTTCCACACAAAAGACAGAACCGCGGCTGAAAGTGACCTCTACCAAAAAACGCGTCCTGGTCATTGATGATGACCCCGATGCCGTGTACCTGTTGCAGGAAACCCTCAACACGAACGAATTCGAAGTCGTCGGTGCCCGCAGCGGCATGGACGGTCACCGCCTGGCGCGTCAACTCATGCCCGATGCCATCCTGCTCGACATTCTCATTCCAGACAAGGACGGCTGGCAGGTGCTGCACGACCTGAAAGTGGATGAACGAACCGCAAACATCCCCGTGATCCTTTTGACCATTGTGGACAAAAAAGCGCTCGGATTCCGCCTCGGCGCCTCGGCCTACCTGCTCAAACCCCTAAACCCGCGCGAAGTGATCGACACCCTGAGCCGTGTCACCAAAAAGATCGGGCGCACACACATCCACGTGCTGGTTGTGGATGATGACCCGCACATCCCAGACATGCTCAAACAAATTCTGCCAGCCTCCGAATTCGACCTGCGCTCTGCAGAAGATGGTGTGCAGGGACTGGAAGCCATTGCCATGTCGGTGCCTGATGTACTCCTGCTGGATATCATGATGCCGCGCCTCGATGGGTTCGGGGTCATCAAACGCCTGCGCGCCAACCCCGCCACACGCGAACTGCCCATTATCGTCATCAGCGCCAAGGAACTGACCGATGACGAAGCCGCCCGCTTGAAGGAAAGCGTCGCATTCATCATGCGCAAGCAGGGTTTTGACGGTGAAAAGCTGGTGGAAGAGATCAGAAGCGTTGCCCATCTTCCGCCTGGAGTAAAATCGTCCTGATCTTTATCGAAGCCGCATTGATTTCAACCTACGGAGCCGCATGAACAACCAACCTAAAATTCTGATCGTGGATGACGAACCCTTCAACGTGGACTATCTCGAACAGGAACTCGAAGACCTGAATTACACCACCGTCACCGCGGTCAACGGGCAGGAAGCCCTCGAAAAGATCAGCAGCGAAGCCCCCGACCTGGTTTTGCTCGATATCATGATGCCCATCATGGATGGTTTCAGCGTGCTTGGAAAGGTCAAAGCCGACCCCGCCATTCGCGATATCCCCATCATCGTCATTTCAGCCAACAACGACCTGCAAAGCACCGTGAAGGGAATCCAACTCGGCGCGGAAGACTATCTCCCCAAACCGTTCGAGCCGACCCTGTTGAAGGCACGCATCCAATCGAGCCTTGAAAAGAAGCGCCTGCGCGATATGCAAAGCCTCTACCTCAAGAGCCTCGAACGTGAAATGAACATCGCACGCGACATTCAAAAGGAATTCCTGCCTGCGCAATTGCCCGAGGTGCCAGGCTGGGAGATCGCTTCGTATTTCGAAGCCGCCAAGGAAGTGGCTGGCGATTTCTACGATGCCTTCACCCTGCCCGATGGCACCCTGACCTTCCTCGTCGCCGATGTATGCGGAAAAGGAATCGGCGCGGCATTGTTCATGACCCTCTTCCGCAGCCTCATCCACGCGGCTTCCATTTCCGACCAATTCTCTGTGGGGCAGGCACAGCCATCCCTTTCTGCGGCTGAGCGGTTACAGCACGCCGTCACGTTGACCAACAACTACGTGGCCGAAACCCACGAAGCATCCAACATGTTCGCCACGGTTTTCGTCGGCATCCTCGACCCCGCCACCGGAAAGTTGACCTACATCAACGCCGGCAATGAACCGCCGCTCATCGCAGGCGGAGACGGCAAGGTCCACACCACCCTCGCGCGGACAGGTTCCGCCGTCGGCGCGATCGCAAACGCCAAATTCACCGTCAAAGAAACCACCTTAGCCAGCGACGACATGCTTGTCGCTTTCACCGACGGCATCCCCGATACACAAAACATCCACGGCGAATTCTTCGGCAACGACCGTATGCGCGGCCTGCTTGTGGACAACTCCACACCCACCGCCCTGCTGAAAGCCATGGAAACCGACCTCGATCAGTTCATCGGCGAAGCAGACCAATTCGACGACATCACCTTGCTGGCGATCAAAAGAAAAGCCTCGTAAACCCCAAA
>DAOQID010000183.1:0-5931 GCA_035339375.1 Anaerolineales bacterium
CCGCGCAACCGTTCACGCGCCGCATTCAGCATCCATTTCACCGTGCCAACTGCCGAGCCTGTCTCCTCGGCCATTTCCTTTTCACTCATCTCAAGAAAATATCGTTGAACGATCACCGCACGTTGGCGTGGCGATAATTTTTGCATGGCATCCCAGATTTGATCTTCAAACTCGATGGACTCCACCTGCTCTTCAACCGACTCGACTCTCAAAGCGAGTTCCGCAAAAAGGGACTCGTCCGCATCATCCCCCGCCTCAACCTGCCGCGCCGACCTTTGCATCATCTTCACCGTAGCGTTGACCACGCTCCGCAAAAACCACGGCTCGAATGCCCGCGTTGAATCAAATCCGCTTATGGCGCGAAACGCCTGAAGGAAGGAATCCTGCACCACATCCTCTGCCAGCCCTGCATCACGCGTGATCAGGTAGGCCGTGCGCACAGCCTTCACCTGATACCGCGCCACCAGAAACTCCAGCCCGCCGATATCGCCCTGTTTAAGTCGTTGAATAGCCTGTTTTTCGTCCATCTCTATAAGATATATCCGCCCATGCCTCAAAAGGTTGGGTATCAAAAAAGGGACCCTGAAACAGGTCCCTTTTTTGAGTTTTAGCTTCGTAATCTTTTTTCAAAATCAGACAAAATCACCGGCGCTGTCATATCAAGGTTGATGGGCGTGACCGCCACCATTTTCTTCGTCCGCAAAATGTGGGCATCGGTGTCTTCGGGGTCTTCGTCAATACCAGCACTGTGTTTATAGGAGATCGGCCCGGGCTGTTCCCACGATCCCCTTTTTGCCGGGACGGGGTCATAGTAGCGGTTACGGGAAAGCCTTCCAACCTGCCATCCGGTTTCAGGGGTGGCATGGCTTGGCACCTCCACTTTCAGCAGATGCACATTTTCAGGAAATTCCCTTTCTAGGATCATTTTTGCAAAATAGGCGGTGAAATATCCAGCAACAGTAAAATCGATTTCGTCTGAATGAGAAAGATGAAATTCAGGTTCGGTTTGGAGTGAAATTGCCAATGCAGGGAAACCCATTGAGGCGGCTTCCATGGCTGCTCCCACCGTTCCTGAAATCGTGATCCCCAGGCCAACATTCTCGCCGTAGTTGATTCCAGAAACGATGATGTCTGGCTTGTGTGGAACGATCTCCAAAACACCATGCAAGACAGCCTGCGCAGGAGAACCGCCCACCGCATACACATCCCATGACTGACCGTTGACTTGAACCTGCTCTTTGCGAATGATCCCGTCTGAGGTGCTGGGCAAACTGCGCCCCATTCCTGTGGATTGTTCACGCGGTGCGGCTACGGTCACATAGCCGATCTTGGAAAGTTCACTGGCGGCAGCCCATAAACCGGGAGAGCGGATACCATCGTCATTGGTCAGAAGGATGTGTGGTTTTTTCTTTTTCATGGCGGTCATTATAAATAGAAAAGGAATGCTGCGGAAAAGGAATTTTGATTTGATATGATGTGTCAATATCAAATCATAGATCTGCTGCTTAAGCCGCCGGGAGCATATTTTATGTCAGACTTTTTCTCCCTGCAGGACACGAATATCATCCCTCGATGGGGCGTGTGACCTAAATAGAACTCTTGCATAAGTCCATTTTTTTACCACCAAGACACAAAGTCTCGAAGACTCAAAGAAAAAAAGCTTAGTGACTTAGTGCCTTGGTGACTTTGTGGTCTGCAACACTTTACTTATGCAAGAGGTCAAATAAAAAAACCGCCTGTATTTAGACGGTTTTTTGTGCTCCCGGCAGGACTCGAATATTATCCCTCGATGGGGCGTGCGACCTAAATAAAAAAACCGCCTGTATTTAGACGGTTTTTTGTGCTCCCGGCAGGACTCGAACCTGCGACCTATTGCTCCGCAAGCAAGCGCTCTAATCCACTGAGCTACGGAAGCGTTTTTTATGCGGGTGGTATTTTACTGTAATGTGGCACGATGGTCAAGCGTTTTTGGTTTTTAAGTCGGTGTGCGGTGGTTGTGAAATGGGCGGGCTTTGAAAACAGAACATAAATTCTGTTATACTCGCCCTACCTCACCTTATGGGAGATCGAATATGGCAAAAACACATACCCGATATGTTTGTCAACAATGCGGACGTGTAGCCGCTTCTTACATGGGCAAATGTCCACAGTGCGGGTCCTTTAGCAGCATGGTGGAGGAAGTGATCCACGATGAGCCGGTGTCCAAGGGATCATCCAATGCCCGTGGGCTGAGTGGTCGTTCGGAGCCGCGACCCATTTCCGAGGTCGGAGGAGAAGCGGAAGATCGAGTGGCGCTTCCGATCACGGAGTTTTCACGTGTCCTTGGCGGCGGAATTGTGCTTGGTTCCATTGTCCTCATTGGAGGTGACCCGGGCATTGGTAAATCCACTTTGATGCTGCAAATGGCAATGGAGATGGCCGGGATTCAGAAGGTGCTGTATGTTTCCGGTGAGGAATCGGAGCGGCAGGTAAAAATGCGCGCTGTGCGCTTGCTGGGTGGAAAAAAGGAATTGCCAAAAAACTTATTATTGGTGACTGAGACCAATCTTGAAGTGATCTTGAATCATGTCAACGAATTAAAGCCCGACCTGTTGATCGTTGACTCGATCCAGACTGTGTACTTGTCTGAATTGGATTCGTCAGCAGGGTCGGTTTCGCAGGTGCGTGAGTGTGCTTCGCAGTTGCGTGAATTGGCGAAGTCTTCGGGTGTATCTGTGTTTATGATCGGGCATGTGACGAAGGAAGGCGCGATCGCCGGTCCGCGTGTGTTGGAACATATTGTGGATACCGTGTTGTATCTTGAAGGGGATCGCTTTCAGGCTTATCGTTTGCTGCGCTCGGTAAAGAACCGCTTTGGCGCGACTGCGGAAGTGGGGGTTTTCGAAATGCGCGAAGGTGGTTTGGTTGAAGTGACAAATCCATCTGAAGCATTTCTTGCAGAGCGACTGGTCAATGCGGCTGGCTCGGCCATTGCTGTGACCATGGAAGGCACACGTCCCATTCTGGTTGAGATTCAGGGACTTACCTCCCCAACCCAATTTGGAAATGCACGCCGCACCCCCAACGGCGTGGACTTTAATCGTCTGCTGTTGATATCGGCTGTATTGACCCGCCGTGTAGGTTTGAAACTTTCAGAGCAGGATGTTTTTGTGAATGTGGTGGGCGGCATACAGATTGATGAGCCTGCCGCCGATCTTGCTGTTGCCGCAGCCATTGCTTCTTCATGGAAAGATGTACCTGTGCGAGCCGAAGCCGTATTGATCGGTGAGATTGGCCTGGCTGGTGAATTACGCATGCCCGGTCAAATGGTGGCACGACTGCGCGAGGCTCAGAAATTGGGATTCAAAGCCGCCATTGTTCCCAAAGCCATTCGTCAAGGTGAGGCTTATCCGAAGGGGATCGAAATTGTTGAAGTGCGCTCGCTGGACCAAGCCTTGAATACGGCGTTGATGAAAGACGGTCTTGCATCGAAGGCCAGAAAATCCGAATAACCCTGCAACCAAATAAAAGATCAGCCGTATACCTCCTCAGACACTGTATTACCTGAGGAGGTATTTTCCATGTTACGAAAATTAATCTTATTGATCGCGATCCTCGCATTGGCCAGCATGGCCTGCGGATTTAATATTAACATCCCGGATGCTCCCAAGCCCGGTCCGCAAGTGACCGATGATATTAACGTCAAGGCCCCCAAGGCAGATGATATTAATTTAAAGCTTTCTTTTGGCGCCGGTGAAATGATTCTTGCGCCGGGCGCAGATCAACTGGTGGCAGGTACTGCCAGCTACAATTACTCTGCATTCAAACCCAATATCAATACCGATGGCGGGAATGTTTCAATCACAATGAGCGAAGTGGATTTTAAAACTTTCCCGAATTTCAACGAATTCAAGAACAAATGGGATTTTGAACTGAGCGACACCCCAATGAACTTGAGCATCGAATCGGGCGCCTATGACGGTACATTTGAGTTGGGCGGGCTTGCCCTCGAAAATCTTTCCATTAAAGATGGCGCTGCCAATGTAGTGCTTTCGTTTTCAGAGCCCAACCTGTCCGAGATGTCCACCTTTGTGTATGAAACAGGTGCTTCCGATGTAAAAATGACAGGGCTTGCCAATGCCAATTTCAGCCTGATGGATTTCTCATCCGGTGCGGGTGACTACACTCTCGATTTCTCTGGTGAATTGCAGCGTGATGCCTCCATCAAAATTTCCAGCGGATTGAGCAACATCATCATTGTTGTTCCTGAAGGTGTGAATGCCGTGGTTACAATGGATGGCGGTGCCTCGAATATCAGCGTGGGTTCGAGTTGGAGCATGAATGGTGGTACTTACATGCAAAAAGGTGAAGGCCCCACTCTTACCTTTGTAATTGAGATCGGCGCAGGAAATGTCACTTTGACACACTAAAAGCTATTGCGCAAAAATGCCCGCATCAAACCTTTGACGCGGGCATTTTTATTTCGTTTAAACCTGTATGGGGTTTCCACCCCATTTCGGAGCAAAAGGTCATAATTTATCTATGACCTACATCACTTGCCTTGTACTACCTTACACAATAAAATCGTGATTATCGGTAAAGTTTACCTGTTTTAAGAGAGGTTATCATGCAAATTACACGTCAGGCTGATTATGCCGTTCGAGCCGTGCTCCATCTTGCCCGCACTGGCGATCAGCGCACAGCCACCAGCACCATTGCTGAAGAACAGCATATTCCGCCATCCTTTTTGGCCAAGATCATCTCCCAATTATCCATTGCAGGGTTGTTGCACACATCTCGCGGTGCGCGCGGCGGCGTAACACTCGCCCGTGAAGCAAAAGAGATCACCCTTTTGGAGGTCATTGAAGCCATTGACGGCCCCATTCAACTTAATGAATGTGTTGGCGAAAATGGTATTTGCTCCTTCGACGAATCATGCCCCTTGCGCCCAGTATGGTGTGATGCACAAGAGGAACTGGTGGGCAGGTTGAAAGGCACCAATTTTGCGGATATGATCGCAAAAGGACAGACTTCCGTCTAAAGCGCGAAAGCATCCTGAAGCCTCTCGGCTATAATAGCCGGGAGGCTTTTTTATTTTTGCGAAAAGGAACGAATCCATGACCCATAGAAAGACATCTTTCTTCGCACTGATCCTTCTGGTAACAGTCACAGCCTGTGTCATACCGGGACTTTCCACCCCGACGGCCCCGCCTCTCTTCGCGCCGACAACGGATCCCGGCCGCCTGGAAACCATGGTCGCTGAAACAGTTGTCGCCGCCATCGCTGAAACTGAACAATCACAACCAACCCCCACACGCATCCCGACCTCCCAACCTACTTCCACTGCCACCCCGGAGCCCATCACAGCAGGGAGTACGCTCACCTTACAGGAAGACGGCACAACCACCTTCCTCGATGAACGTGCCGGGTACCAGATCACCATCCCTGATGGCTGGCTCGCCGTACGCGTGGACGAGCAGGAGTACTACGATGCCTGGAATTTAGCCGAAGCCACAGACCCAAACATCCAGGCGATCCTTCTGGGCATGAAAGAACAGGACCCAAATGTTCAGCGTCTGCGTGCCATTGACACGCAGGACGGCCACATCCAAAGCGATTTCGTGACCGATATCAGTTTTATCTGGAACGAACAGGGGAAATTCGAAACCATCGAAGACCTGCAAGCCATTGCCAGTGAACTGCCCAATGCCCCTTCCGCTTTCAGGTTCGAAGTCGCCACTGTCCAAACCATCATCGCTCCGAGCGGGATACAATTCGGTGTGATCGAAGCCACTTCTTCGTTCACAAACACTTCCGGTGATCTGGTAAATGTGTACTTGAAGCAGATCGTTTTCAAAGCCAAAACGGGAACACAATCCATTATCCTGCTTACTGTGGAAGGTTTGAAAGAAACCACCCTGCCCGCATTTGACGGGATGATCGAAACGATTA
>DAOQID010000184.1:0-5884 GCA_035339375.1 Anaerolineales bacterium
GTGGAAGACCCGCCCGAGCTCAGACAAGTATTGCCAACCGAGATCGTTGGAGCGGTATATCCTGTAAAAGTAGGCACACCATAAACGGAATGGAAAAGGGTCTTGATGGCAGAAACCACCCATGCATCCCAGTCAGCATAACCGCGTGTGCCATGCTCGCCGCCTGAAGGGCAAATGCTAAAGACATTGGTATCGCCCTGCGCCTGATGTGCATCGCTCAACGTCCGGGCACCACAGTTGCCCCATGTACAATCATCCACAGGGAAGGTGCTATCGCCCAAATTCTGTATCATGGCAACACCATAGGAAGCAGTATCAGCCAGACCCGTCCGCTGGAATTCGCCGGTGACGGGATCGATCAGGTTTCCCGGTGCAGCATAGCCCGCATCTTCAGAAACGAACCCCAAAGCCTTTCCGCCATATCCATTGCTGCGGATGTATTCAATCACATAATAATTCTGCGCACCGCCATAAGATTCACCGTCCAAAATAATGGCATCACAATTGGCAGGGATGGAAGCATCGGCACACAGTTTGTCCAAACCATCGGCGGTTTGTACATCAATATCACTGCTCCAATCTGAAGGCGAATTGAACCCGATCGCCAGAGTAACATACCCCTGATTCACAAGATTCGTATTCTGGGCAGATACGGCCGCATCGACCGCTCCGCTTCCTCCCCACCCGGGCAGGAACACCACAACAGGCCGTTTCTCCCCGGCAGGAACACCAGACGGCCAACTGGCAATTGCTCTACCGGGCGTCAACACAACGCTGTTCGCCATCGGAGAAATCGCGCCCGCCCCACCAACTTGTGCCAGTAAAAAGACGAAGACAAATAAAACAGAAAAAGCACGGAAGACGGTTTTGGTAGACATACAGATAATCCCTTTCAAATTGCACTGTGCAATTCACAACACCTTCACTGAATTGCATCTTGTATCAATATACAGGGTTTTTAAGGCCAATTCAAGACCGAAATAGTCCTATTACTGCATCAATGCAACCTGATCATGGCAGGCTGAACGCTCTCACCAAAAATACCGCCATCTCAGCGCGTGTGACGGGGCTATCGGGGCAATAGTTTCCGCCGCCACACCCGCTGGTGATGCCTTCCGCAGCCAACTGTTCGATCCAATCCGCAGCGAATGAACCAGCAGGGACATCCCCAAAGACCGCACCCGTTGCAACTGGAGGAACGTAGGCACTGCCGTGTTCACCGCGCAAAAGGAAGATGGCCATCTGCGCGCGGGTGATGGTTGCATCGGGACAGTAATTCCCGCCGCCACAACCTGCGGTCACTCCCTCCGCCGCAAACTGCTCGATCCAATCGGCAGCAAACGCCCCGAGAGGGACATCTGCAAAGACCGTCCCTGTCGCCGCTGGCGGTACATAGGCGCTTCCATGCATACCCCGCAAAATAAAAATGGCCATTTGCGCACGTGTAACTGTGGCTTCCGGGCAATACATCAATGGGGCTGTGCTGCATCCACCGGTAATGCCCGCGTTATACAACCGCTCAATGAAATTCCATGCCCAATAAGTGGGCGGCACATCTGTAAAAATGGAGGTCACGTCTGCAGAATACACCCGGACATAATCCACTGCCATACTGGCAGGGAAGGCCGTGCCGGCATCGGGTGCTCCAGGCCAATTTCCGCCTACTGCAAGATTCAGCAAAATGTAGAAGGGTGCGTGAAATTCCTCTGTGCTGTTGATGCTGTCTCGAATATTGGCCTCACAGTATTGGGTATCATCCACATACCAGACGATCTTTTCCGTATCCCACTCAATGGCATAGACGTGGTATTGGGTCACATCCACACTGGCAAGCACATCCGTCGAAACACAGCCGTATGAGGCATAGCCGCCAGCATCCCAATGCATGGTTCCATACACGATATCTTCAGAATTGATATGCTCCATCACATCCACTTCGCCCGAGGCAGGCCAGCCCACCTGATCAAAATTGCTTCCCAGCATCCAAAATGCAGGCCATAAACCCTGCCCATTCGGCAATTTCATCCGCGCTTCGACCCTGCCATATTGGAATTCCTGTTTGGCCTTGGTGGTCATACGAGTGGAGGTATATTCACAGGGGCCATACCAGCAGGCATACCCGCCATTCTCATTTTTAGCTGTGATCACCAACTCACCATTGGCAACCGTCACGTTTTGGCCGTCGGTGTAATACTCCAATTCATTATTCCCCCAGCCTTCCCCACCCACATTGAAATTCCAGTCATTGTTGTTCACTGCCGAACCATCAAATTCATCACTCCAGATCAGATTCCAGGCAGTTCCACCTACACCAATCGGTGCCTGCTGCATGCCATTGCTCTTTGCTTTTCCTCCAGGCAACATCAAGGCGAACAACAACATTGAGGCGACAAGCGTCACCCATAGAAATTTTATGGTTTTCATGGTCACATCCATTTCAACAAGGTTTTCTTCACAAAAACAAGAGCCACAGCAGGAAACTCTGCGGCTCTTGTTTCGGACAATGGATTGGAGAACGTAACTTCCTATGGCAAATGGAACGTCTTTACCAAAAAGACCGCCATCTCAGCACGGGTCACATTCATATCTGGGCAGTAATTACCGTCTCCGCAGCCGACAGTAATACCTTCCGAGGCGAGTTGTTCGATCCAATCTGCCGCAAAGGAATCGGAGGGAACATCGCCAAAGACCGTGCCCGTTGCAGCAGGAGGAGTATAAGCACCGCCATACTTTCCACGCAACAGGAAGATCGCCATCTCAGCACGGGTCACGGCTGCCTCCGGACAATAATTGCCGTCGCCACAGCCAGTCGTCACCCCTTCAGCCGCCAATTGCTCGATCCAATCTGCCGCAAAAGCATCAGCAGGGACATCGCCAAAGACTGCCCCCGTTGCTGCTGGAGGCAGGTAGGCGCCTCCATGCATGCTGCGCAAGATAAAAATTGCCATTTGGGCGCGGGTTACAGCATCATCAGGACAATAAATCAAGTGCGGCGCCGTGGCACAACCGCCAGTAACGCCTGCATTGTACAACGTCTCAACCCATGGATTAGCCCAGTGATCGAATGGAACATCTGCAAAGATCGGAGAGGCTGGCGGCGGGGTCGTTTCACCTGCAAATTTCACAAGGAAAGAATCCACAGCGGTATCGTAAGCCTGTAACGGGGTTCCCCAAGTATCGTCACTATGCCCACCAACAAATAAACCACTGCCACTCTGCGCAACACCGTAACTAAAGTCGCTGCCACTACCGCCAAGGAAAGTATTCCAAGTCAGTACACCGCTTGTATTTAGTTTTGCAGCGAAACTATCAAACCCGCTGGTATAGGCACGATCTGGGCTCCCCCAGGTATCGGTGCTGTAACCTGTAACATAAATATCTCCCCCGCTCAAAGCAAGGGCATACCCAGCATCAGCGCCTGCCCCCCCAAGGAAGGTATTCCATGTCAAAGCCCCGGAGGAGGTCAGCTTTGCGGCAAATACATCATTAGAGGTATAAGCCCGTACCGGACTGCCCCAAGTGTCTGTGCTATACCCTGTTACGTAAATCGTTCCGCTCCCATCCAAGGCAATGGCATGACTGTGCTCTTCTCCGTTTCCACCGAGGAAGGTGTTCCAGATCAAGGCACCGTTGCTGTTCAGCTTCGCAGCAAAACCATCATAGTCTGCGTCATAAGCAATCACTGGGCTGCCCCAGGTATCGTTGCTATAGCCTGCAAGGTAGGCATTTCCGCTCACATCCAAAGCAACGCCCCAGGTTTGATCATCACCCCCGCTACCTTGAAACGTATTCCAGGTTCGCGCACCGGTCGAATCCAATTTTGCAGCAAAGCCGTCATACCCCCCGCCAGCATGAGACTGGATCGGACTACCCCAAGTGCCATCACTTCCCCCAACCACATAAATATTTCCGCTGAAATCCACATCGATTCCACGCCCAAAGTCACTGCCATTTCCCCCAAGAAAGGTGATCCAATTCAAGTTACCGGAAGAGTCGAGCTTGGCCACGAAGGCATCATAACCAAGGGTATAGTCATCCATGGTGCAGGTAAGGGGCGCACAATCCCAATCACTGCTGCTATACCCCGCTACAAAAATGCTGTTCCCACTTGTAACGATGTTTATACCAACATCGTCTCCCCCGCCGCCTAGAAAAGTATTCCAAAGCAGATTTCCCGACGAATCGAATTTTGCTACAAAAGCATCATTTGCGGAATCAAAAGCACGGATCGGACTCCCCCAATCTGAATCGCTGTACCCAACTACATAAATACTCCCCGTAACATCCACTGCCATCGCCTGCCCATAATCGCCGCCATTTCCCCCGAGGAAGGTACTCCAATCTAGAACAGGATCAGCCAACGGCGCAGCACGAACGTCAACATCCACTGCTGAGAATATGAGGGAAAAAACAAGCATCCCCAAAAGGATACGGAAAACGGGTGATTTCGCGGACATGTGAAACGCTCCCTTCCGAAATAAATTGTGGGCAATACAAACGCTTTTATCACTATACAAGGTTTTTAAGACAAATACAACAACTCGATGTTCAAAATAAAAAAGGCGCCTCCAAAAGTATGGAGACGCCTTTGATAAGAAGGTCGTTTACTACGGTAGATTGAAGGTCTTCACAAGGAAAACTGCCATCTGGTCGCGGGTAACATTTTGACTTGGGCAGAAATTTCCGCCGCCGCATCCGCTGGTGATACCTTCAGCGGCAAGTTCCTCGATCCAATCGGCTGCGAAGGATCCAACGGGGACATCGGTGAAATCACCCGTGGCAGCAGGCGGTACATACGTTGAGCCATGTTTCCCCTTGAGCAGGAAAATAGCGATCTGTGCGCGGGTCACATAATCATTTGGACAGAATTTTCCAGAGCCGCATCCGGAAGTGATGCCTTCCAATGCAAATTGTTCGATCCAGGCGGCGCCAAAAGTGCTGGTTGTGACGTCTGAAAATACGGTCCCGCTGGCTTCCGGGGGAGTATAGCCGCTGCCATGAATACCGCGCAAAATGAAAATGGCCATCTGGGTGCGTGTGACAGAATCCAACGGGCAGTAGGTCAATGGGTTGGAACCGCATCCACGTGTGATCCCTGAGTTGTACAGGCGCTCAATATAAGACCGCGCCCAATAATCAAGCGGCACATCAGAAAATGTGGGAATGGCTTCAGCCAGCGTAATATCATCCAGATTGAAATTGACCATTTGCCCGGATGTGTTGGCTGAAAAACCAATATCGTGCGCCGCGCCATCGGCAAATGTGCTCACATCCAGATTGACCATTGTATAGCTTGAATAAGCACCCATCTCGGTTGCATCTGCAGTAAAGACCACAACACCATCCACGGTAACTGTGAACTGGTCTGCTGCTCCTCTGCCTGAGTCAGCCCGCCCGATCCAAAGATAGAACCGAAGGTTGGCAGTGCCAGTGGGGAAAACCACGGTTTGTGTCAACGAAGCAGCTTCATCTTTTGTTGTACCGCCAAACCATGCCCATACAGAACCCGTCCGCGGCCCGGCAGTACCGGCACCGTTGGTACAGTCTGCAATGGTACACAAGGGAGTGCCAAAGTTTGTTGAGGTCTCCAGCCAATATGTATTGGGGGTATATGCTTCAAAGCTCGGATCTTGTAACAGATTGATAATTGGCACAGAAGCCGTGTAATCCTGGGCTGTCTGGTCTGCGCCAACACTCGTATAAGTTCTGCTCGTGGGTGAAAACTCATACCCCGACTTGCTTGGTGTCACCGTACCAGACCAACCTGAAGGGACCTGGAACGAATACAAGCCACTACTATCTGCAGTAGCGGTTTTCACTGTTCCATCGGTATAGGTGAGGGTAGCGCCACCGATGCCTGCATCGCCTGAAATGGTGTACCCTG
>DAOQID010000185.1:0-5868 GCA_035339375.1 Anaerolineales bacterium
GCGCAGCATGGATTGATCGAACACCGAAGGGTTGGTAAACAAACCTTCACGCAGACGGGCGCGGGCAAGGTCTATGTCTTTCAAAATCTCTTCGATGTCGTTGTATTCATAATCACACAGCAGCACACCGATGCTCACGCGTAAATTCATGCCGTAGTCATTGGTTTCGAGAAATTTCTTCATAGAGTCACGGACGCGCCCCGCGATACGCAACGGCGCCTCGGGGGTGGGGATATCTTCGATCAGGGTCAAGAAAAACTCATTATCCAGCGACCAGGCCATGGTGTCGGTTGGGCGAAGCGTGGCTTTGAAATGATCCGCCAGTTTGCGAAAGAAAAGATTCACTTCCGTGGCGGGCATCTTTGTTTTCAGTTCGTTGATCTTCGCCACATCTGCAAACAAAACGCCGAATTGTCGAAACTCGGTCTGTTTGATTCTTTCGAGTGAAAAGGTCAAGCGGACCTTGAAAAACGGGAAGGTGTAAAGCCCCGTCGTCCTGTCATGCACTGATTCGCTCAAACCGCCCTGCGTAGCCTGCAAACGCTGAACCAGGCTGCTCAGTTGGTGAATGTCCACTGGCTTCATCAAAAGGAGATCAGGTTCCACTGGCAGGCTGTCGGCATACGGCGCATACGCTGTGATGACCACAACAGGCACATTCCTCAACCTGTCATCGGCGCGCATACGTGACAAGATCTCAATACCAGACATGCCCGGTAATTGCAGATCCAGCAAAACGATATTCGGTTGAAACCCTTCAAGGCGGCTCATTGCCTCTTTGCCGTTGAGCATGATCTCGGTTTGATATCCTGCAATATCTAGCACATGCCGAAACAGGGCTACAATATCGCGGTCGTCCTCAACGATGAGCGCAGTTGGTTTGGTCAAAGCCTGCTACCTTTCCGATAAAAAAACAAAAAAATCACATAAAGATAACTCATTATACAATTGAAGATGGGGAAAACGGAATAACAAAATGGATTGCAATACTTCTGATTTACAATTGAAGCATGGATCTTGCACAAGCCCTGCGCCTGCCTTTGCCCGCATCATATCACACCGTAAGCCTGGTCGGTGCGGGCGGTAAAACCACCGCCCTGTTCCAACTGGCTCAAAGCCTGATTCAGCATGGGGCTCCATCGGTCATTCTGACGAACACCACACACCTGGGAGATTGGCAGGTGGCAATGGCCGAGCATCACGTCGTTGCGGAGGACCTGCCCACGCTACAAGACATTCCATTCTCTGGCATTACCCTTGTAACAGGCGGTTTTGATCATGGCAGAGTCATGCCAGTGAACGAAAGTGTAATTATTTGGCTACACGAAAATTGCCGAGCAAAAAATATTCCCCTGCTTATCGAGGCAGATGGGTCCCGCCAAAAATCCCTGAAAGCGCCTGCCGCCCACGAACCGCCCATCCCAGAATTTTCGGACACAGTCATTGTCGTTGCAGGGCTGAGCGTGCTTGGAAAACCACTCACCGATGAACATGTCCACCGTGCTGAGGTCTTTTCAACTCTGGGTGAATTGCCACTTGGGCAACCCGTTGACCCCGAGGCACTTGGCCGTGTCCTCGCCCACCCACAAGGCGGGCTGAAAAACATTCCGCCCCATGCACGGCGTGTGGTTCTGCTCAATCAGGCCGACACACCCGCGCTGCGATCCATCGGCGGCAATCTGGCGCCCACCCTGCTTGATGCGTTTGATTCCGTCATCGTCAGTGCTTTGCAGAAAAACAGTTTTCAAACATTCGAGCAAACCGCAGGCATCATCCTCGCCGCTGGAAAAGCGACCCGCTTTGGTGCGCCAAAACAAATATTGGATTGGAAGGGCAAACCGTTCGTGCGACAGGTGGCGGAAACTGCGCTTCATTCTGGACTTTGGCCTGTGGTGGTCGTCACTGGCGCTTTCTCCGCTGACGTTGAATCTGCCTTAAGCAACCTTCCCGTAAAGATCATCCACAACCCCAACTACACCCAGGGACAAAGCACCTCCATTCATGCAGGCATTGAAGTCATCAGCAGGCAGGCTGGAGCAGCCATCTTCCTCCTCGCTGACCAACCGCAGATTCCCACAGAAGTGATTCGCGCCCTGGTCGAAACACACACACGAGATTTATCTCCCATCATTGCGCCGCTGGTATTGGAAGAAAAACGCGCCAACCCCGTGTTATTCGACCGAGTCACATTTCCCAGTTTGCTCAACATCACAGGCGATGTAGGCGGACGGGCGATTTTCTCAGATTACAAAGTAGAATACCTGCCATGGCATGATGACAGGTTATTGCTTGATGTGGATAAACCTGAAGACTATCAAAGATTGGTTGAAGATGAAACTTTGTAAAAGAGGCAAAAAATGATCAGCGCCATTGTACTGGCTGCAGGCGCATCGAAACGCATGGGCGAACCCAAGATGCTGATGCCCTGGGGAAAAAGCACGGTACTACAAACCATCATCTCCACTTTGCAGGCGGCAAGCGTGAACGATATTCTCGTTGTCACAGGCGGGGCCAGGCAACAGGTTGAAATGCTGGTCGGGAAAACCGTCCAAACCGTATTCAATTCGGAATATGAAAAGGGCGAAATGCTCAGCTCGATCCAACTGGGGTTGTCGGTGAAAATGCATGAGGCGAGTGCAGCGCTCATTTGTCTCGGTGACCAGCCCCAGGTCAAGGAAAGAACCGTGCGCAGCGTCTGCGAAGCATTCCTCCACAACAAGGCCAGGATCGTGGTGCCGAGTTACGAAATGCAGCGCGGACATCCCTGGCTGATAGCCCGTCCATTATGGGATGAATTCCTTGCACTGAAGCCGCCACGAACCCCGCGTGATTTTTTGAAAAAGCACGCAGGCAAGATCCAATATGTAACCGTGGATACGCCCAGCATCATCGAAGACCTCGACACTCCCGAAGACTATTTGAAATATAAACCGTGAGCGGTGCGGGCAGTGCAGATTTGACAATCCGCCTTACAAAAGATACACTCACTTCAATTTCTAATTGGGAGCGCAGCGTGAAATATTTCATCATTGTTAATCCAGTATCGGGGCGGGGCCTCGGCGAAAGATCCATTTCCCAGATCGAATCCAGCTTGCGTGAAAACGGGCTGGATTTTACGTTGGTGCGCACCGAACGCATGTGGCACGCCGCCGATCTTGCTGAAGGTGCCGCACGTGACGGATACGATGTGATCGTATGCGCCAGCGGCGATGGCACCATTAATGAAGCCATCAACGGCATCATGAAAGCCCGCAAGGACGGTCACACGCAGGCGGCGTTTTCAGCCCTGAGCATTGGCACGGGCAACGATTTTTCGGGCGGCACGGGCATCCCCACCAACCTCAACGACAGCCTGAAATCGCTGATCGCAAACAAACGCAAAAAAATTGACATCGGCATTGTCAAAGGCGGCGATTATCCCGAAGGCCGTTATTTCGGCAACGGCATCGGCGTTGGTTTCGATGCGGCTGTCGGCAACGAAGCCATCAAAGTCCGTTGGACGCGCGGACTGCCTGCCTACCTCATTGGCGTGATCAAAACCGTTTTCCTTTATTACAATCCCGCGCAGGTCGAGATCGTTCTCGATAATCAGGAAACCATCAAACAGGTTTCGCTGATGATCTCTGTGATGAACGGTCGGCGCATGGGCGGCGGTTTTCAAATGGCCCCCGAAAGCCAGCCCGATGACGGCTTCTTCGATCTGTGCATCGCCGAAACCGCTTCCAAGGGGCGCATTCTCATGCTCATCCCCCACTTCATCCGCGGGACTCAGATGACCCAACCCGAAGTAAAAATGCGACGCGCCAAAAAGATCTCGATCAAATCACTGGATCGGACTTTCCCCGCACATGCGGACGGGGAATTTATCTGCCTCAGCGGTTCAGAATTGACCCTTGAACTGCTGCCGCGTGAATTGGAAATCGTCTGCGCCTGAGCATTTTCCCCATGAAATTTTCCCTCTGGCTTATCACTTTCATCCTGCGGATCTATTTCCGCCTCACCCTGCGCCTCGACGCACAAGGCATGGACACCGTCCCCATGCAGGGACCGATGATCATCATCTCGAACCATACGGGGCAGATCGAAGTGCCCGTCCTCGCCACCTTGTTGCAGCCGCGCAAAATCACAGGCTGGGGCAAGGCCGAGGCGTTTGAGAATCCATTTTTGCGCTGGGTCTTCGGCGCATGGGGCATCATCCCCGTCCATCGCGGTGAAGCGGATATGACCGCACTCAAGTCGGCGCTGCGCTCTTTGAAGGATGGTCTCATTTTTGGCATTGCCCCCGAAGGCACCCGCAATTATTCGGGCAAATTACGCCGCGCCCTGCCTGGTGCAGTGACTTTGGCTCTGCATTCTGGCGCGCCGATCCTCCCCGCGGCACATTGGGGCGGAGAGAATTTTATGAAAAACTTCAAGCAGTTGAAGCGGACAGATTTTCATTTACGGATGGGAGAGCCGTTCACGATCGACACAAAGGGCGCCAAGGTGACGGCTGAAATGCGCCAACAGATCGTGGACGAAATGATGGTGCAGCTTGCGCTTTTGCTGCCCGAAGAATACCGCGGCGAATACACAGAGATGTGCAAGCACGAAACACAATTTATCAAAAAACAAAACGCGGGCTGAAAAGTCCGCGTTTTGTTTTTTAGAATTTCATTTGATAGGCGTTGGTCTCGCGCTTTTTGAATCCCACCCGCAAATACAATCGATTCGCCGACTCGCGCAGTGGATTTGACGTGAGCGAGATGTTGCCCGCACCTTTTTCTTTGGCGATCTCGATGGCACGCTGCATCAGCGCTTCGCCGATGCCCTGTCCACGGGCGGAGGTGTCAACGATGACATCTTCGATGATGGAGCGGATGCCTGTCGGCACACGGTAAACGGCCAACGTGAGCGCGCCGACGATCTCCTGCTTTTCGTTGCGAGCCACCATCAGCGTGGACGATGAGTCTCGGACAAGGTCAGCCAGATCGTTAAGAGAAGGAGGCGGATTGTTATTCGTCAACTGCGGCACGAGGCGTTGAAACGCTTCGTAGAGTTCCTCATCCGCCTTTGTAACGATGTCAATTCGCATTGGATTTGTTTTTGGGGATCAGGCTCAACACCAGATAATATCCGACATAAATGAACGAAGCCCAGACCACCCACTTGGGGGTGTTGGGGTAAAGCAGCAAGCCCCAGATGCCAATGGCGCCGTAGAGATAAGTAAGGGCGAGCGTAAGGGTCCGCAGGTAACTGTTGCGGCTGGGATAAATATATTTGATGGGAACAAAGACAAGGATATTGAACGCGACCAAAAAGCCAAAGTTCACCCACACAGGCAGGTTCATCAACAGCATGTACAACGCCATCACGTTCCAATAAGAGGGAAAGCCCTTGAAGTGATGGTCGTCGGTCTTGGCATCGGTTTGGGTGAACTGATACGCCGAGGTGATGAGAATGGAAAATGCGCCGATCATTTGCAAGCCGTAGGGCAGCACACCCGCTTCCATGAGAAAGAGCGCGGGCACAACCACGTAATTCAGGTAATCGAGAATGTTATCAAGCAAGGCGCCATCAATGCCGTTGGCGTATGTCTTGACATCAGCCCAGCGTGCCAACATGCCGTCAAAACCATCCACCAGCATCGCGATGACCATGTAGATGATCATGGAGCGCCAGTCATGCTCGAAAATGGCAAGCATGGCCAGAAAGCCCCAGATCGCGCCTGTGGCTGTGAAAAGATGCACTCCCCATGCGGCGATGACGCGGAGAGGGTTGGGTTTGTTTTCTGAAATTGCGGAGGTTGTCATGGGTTCTGTCCTTGGTTGGGGTGAAAGGTGCTGGAATTATACTCATGTCTGGGGGAAGTTGAGGGGTGCAGGTTAT
>DAOQID010000186.1:0-5836 GCA_035339375.1 Anaerolineales bacterium
ACATCATACATGCCCTTGAGAACAACCATTTCAGACTGGTCATTCTTCCAGGTGCGCTCTTCCACACCGCCGCCGCCAGCAGTATTAGCGACGCCGTCGGGCATCTTTGCATAAGTGTGGACACTGCCAATACCAGGGAATTTCACGGTCAATGTGGCGACGATCCCATCCACCTGACAACTGGTGCCGGTACAATCGACATTATCCACCACGTAGGTCTTCGCGCCTTTAACTACCTGTACGTCGTAGGTGCCCTTCAGCACGACCATCTCTGACTGGTCATTCTTCCAGGTGCGCTCTTCCACACCGCCACCACCAGCCACGCCCGCAGCGCCATCAGGCATCTTTGCATAGGTATGGACACTGCCAATGCCGGGGAATTTCACGGTCAATGTGGCGACAATCCCATCCACCAGGCAGGTATTGCCGGTACAATCCACATCTTCGACAATATAGGTCTTTGCTCCCTTTACTACAGAAACATCATACACACCCTTGAGGACAACCATTTCAGATTGGTCGTTCTTCCAAGTGCGTTCTTCCACGGCTCCACCGCCATCGGGCATTCTGGCATAGGTATGGACACTGCCAATGCCGGGGAATTTCACCGTCAGCGTGGCAACAATTCCATTCACAAGGCAGGTTTCGCCGGTGCAATCTACATTGTCCACTACATAGTTTTTTGCACCTTTGACCACCAACACATCATAGGTGCCTTTGAGAACGATCAGTTCCGCCAGGTCGTTCTTCCAGGTGCGCTCTTCCACACCGCCGCCTCCAGCCACACCCGCAATACCATCAGGCATCTTTGCATAGGCATGAACACTGCCAACGCCGGGGAATTCAACGGTCAAAGTGGAGACCAAACCTTCCACAGTTTTATCACCGAGCACAATAACGTTATCAACGATTTTGGTCTGTGCGCCCTTTACCACCACAATGTCATACACATCGTTGGGCACATCGGCGAAGACCGCTTCGTCATTCTTCCATGTGAGGGAAGCAACCTGCACACCATTCGCAACACCATTGACCCCATCACTCTTCTTCAAGTAAGTGTGAACGCTGCCAATCCCTGGGAACTTAACGGTGAGATCACCCGTGGAGAAATCACATTCAGGTACAGTTGCAGCAACCTGCGTACCGTTGATAAGGAAGGTGCGCGCACCGGCAAACATTTCCATGGCTGGCTTGGTAAATGGATACCAGCCGCCGTTGGCGCTGCCATGATTGACCGAACCGCTGTAGTTAATCGTCACCTTTGTGGTTTCGAATGTAACCAACGGATCACCTTGTTCAACAACTGTTGCGGTCTGCAATGCCGAAGAAGTGTGATTCACCGATGCATAGAACGTGCGGTCATAGCCAGGGAACAGTTCCTTCGAAACAAAACCATCACTACCGGTTGTACCAAAGGATAGGAAACCGCCATTCACACTACCATAAGTGACCGCCGCGCCTTCAATTGCGCCACCCAGACAGGTTTCCACTTTTGCCTTGACCAGAACGGTTTCAAAGACAACCTCATCATCGCCATCGAAAACCAACGCTTGCGAAGTGGATGTTGAGGCGTTGTAACTGGCATAGAAGTGGTAGTTCGTGCCAACGGTCAGGTCTGAACGGCTGATCGTGCCATCCGCAGCGGTTGTACCAAATGTCTGCCAACCGGCATTAGGGCTGCCAACCGCGTAGGTAATAACAGCACCTTCTACTGGGTTACCCAGACTGTCCTGCACTTTGACCGTCAATTCAGGCGTAACAACTGCTTCCTCAACATCAAAGCGAACTGCAGGAACATACCCGGTCCAACCAGTGTCACGGCGGAAAATACCAACTCCACTCGCACCACCGTCTGCATACCATGCCGCTGTTTCGGTATTGAAGAAAACTGCGTCTGGTTCCACATCGATACCTGTACTTGGCGCTGAAATATTATTTACCGCAAAATTCAGCGAGTTGTAAGGGCCAGGAGTACCAATCGGGTCATATCCCCAAGTTTCCGTGTTCGATGCGATACCGTAAATGATCTCATCAGGAAGAACAATACCTTCTTCGCTCAAATCAAATACGATATTAAAGGCGAAGCCATTGTAGCAAGTTCCATTGACCGCTCTCCAGGCAAAGCCTGCCCCATATCCAGTGTCTGGACAGGTGGGGTCACCCTCAGGCCGCCATTGCATAACAAATTCCTGAGTCACACTTGCGATCAACGCACCAAGCGCTGGAACTGTTCCGCTCTTATCTACATTGTAAATGTTAAGTGTAAGTGGATGAGCAAATCCCACCTCAGACAGGTTTGGATACTCCGAATGCCGTGCCCAACTGCTCATGGTCACCGTCACACTGGAAAGATTTCGAGATGTCCCAGCCAATTGAATATGATCCCCAAACTCTGCCGCTTGTTGGGCCTGATATGGCTGGCTGGGTAAATTCCCAGGCAATGGATCGGGAATGCTGTTAAAAACAGATACGCCTGTGGCGGTTACATTCTGAAACGATAGAGCGGTGCATACAAGCAACACCGCAACCATCACGTTAAAAGACTTGATATGTTTCATTTTTTCTCCCTTTCAAAAACATGGACTGCACGAACAAAAATGAAGTGCCATTTATGTCATCCTGCGTTCCTTTATAAAACACCTCCTTTTTCCGGTTTAAATTAAAAACCGGCCATATCGGCCGGTTTCGCTATTAGCTCCCCAAAGACCTATCTATTGGCATGGTAAGTGCCACAAGATAAGCGACCAAATAAAGTCATTGGATCTTTGCTTCCAGAAAAATATTCAATTTTCATCTCATGTCTAAAGGAAATTACTGCTTCATCACAAAACAAATATAAGACTTCCATCCCTGTCATAACTTACCAATAGGTTTGTTTCTCAATGGGTTACTTCTAAAAATCCCACAGAAGATGTTGCAGTAGAATCAGTATACAAGTTTTATTTAACAATTACAAGTGTTTCTTATTATCTCTTTCCTAATTGGACAAATTGGGCTTACTTCATCCAGCGACACATCTTTATGGATTAAATTGCAAAGTCTTCACCATGCCAAATACCATGATCGGGGGTATGTAAGGCAGGTGAAACGGATGTATGACCGTCCAATCTTTTTTCGAGGCGTTCCACATGAGAAACAAGGGCAGCTAACGTCTCACCGATCGTATCGGGCAAGAGGCCATGCTCTAGGTCTGGCTTGTTATTGATTGCCTTATCCTGACTACGAACAATGATCTGCCCCGGCACACCGATGATGACTGAGTTCGGCGGAGATGATTTCACTACGACTGCATTTGCGCCGATACGGCTATGCGCGCCAATTGTAATAGCCCCCAATACCTTCGCGCCCGCACCAATCACAACATGATCTTCGATGGTTGGATGCCTCTTGGTCTTTTGCAAGCTGGTGCCGCCCAATGTAACCCCATGATACAAGGTGACATTCTCACCGATCTCCGCAGTCTCACCAATGACAACCCCCATCCCGTGGTCAATGAAAAAGTTGCGGCCAATGGTGGCCCCGGGATGGATCTCTATTCCCGTCAAACTGCGCGAGAGTTGTGAAAGCCAGCGTGCGATCAATTTAAATCCATTTTTCCATAGCCGGTGAGCCACGCGGTGAATCCAAATGGCATATACACCGGGGTAACACAAAAGGATCTCCCACACGCTACGAGCGGCAGGATCACGATCCAATACAGATTGAACATCTTCTCGAATGGTCTTCAACATATTTACTCACTCCATGCAGAGATGCGGCAGGCCTGCCGCATCTCTGCATGTGAATTAAAAAAACAGTTATCCTTCAGCCAGGTCAGCAAACAAAGCCGTGGACAAATAACGTTCACCAAATGAAGGGATGATCACCACGATCAACTTGCCAGCATTTTCAGCACGATTTGCCACCTGCAAGGCAGCCCAAGTGGCGGCACCGGAAGAAATACCCACCAACAATCCTTCTTCACGTGCCATGCGGCGGGCAGTCTGGAAGGCATCATCATTTTTTACACGGATGATCTCATCATAGATCTTCGTGTTGAGGATATCTGGAACAAAGCCCGCACCAATTCCCTGAATGGGATGCGGTCCTTTTGCACCACCAGACAAAACAGGAGAAGCATCGGGTTCTACAGCAATTGCTTTCAAAGATGGTTTGCGCGATTTAAGAACCTCACCTGTACCGGTGATCGTTCCACCAGTGCCAATCCCTGAAACCAGAAAATCTATCTTCCCATCGGTATCGCGCCAAATCTCTTCGGCTGTCGTTTTACGATGGATTTCAGGATTCGCCAGGTTTTTGAACTGTTGCGGAAGAAAATATTTTTTCGGGTCGGAACCTGCGATTTCTTCGGCTTTGCGAATCGCGCCCCCCATTCCATCTGGACCAGGTGTCAAAACCAATTCTGCGCCATAAGCTCGCAACAACATGCGGCGTTCCTTACTCATCGTTTCAGGCATGGTCAGGATGATTTTATATCCACGCGCAGCAGCAACCATAGCCAGAGCGATACCGGTATTGCCGCTGGTAGGCTCCACAATGGTCGTATCTTTTGTGAGCAAACCATCTCGTTCCGCCGCATCGATCATGGCAGCACCAATTCGGTCTTTTACAGAATGAGCCGGGTTGTAAAATTCCAGTTTGGCAACCACCTCGGCTTTTGTTCCATCAGAAATACGATTCAGACGAACCAAAGGTGTATTTCCGATCAGGTCTGTAACATTGTTTGCGATTTTCATATTGCTCTCCTTATAATGATATTGGTTTTAAATAAATAAAACGGCTGTCTGCCAACCGGAATAAATCCCGGTCTACGCAAACGATGGGCGCAATTCACAAGCCGTGCCAGCGGCTTGGAGAAGTTGCGGGATCACATCCACCGTTTACGGCAGTCAGCCGTTTGTATCTCTGTAAAGAGGCGGTGGTTAGCGACCCCGCCAGGTACACATGCAGTTCAAAAATTCTATTGGTTTCATCATTGCCTTTAGAAAAGGCGAATCGCCTTTTTCTTACCTCGTAAATTTGTCATACAGATATTTTGAGCCGCTTCAAAGCCTTGAAGGTTACGCATTATAACCATACAAGAACTTTTTTCGAAGGTTAATCACAAATCTTTCGACGGCTCTATAAATTACCGAATGCAATCAAATCTTCCCAATTTTCAAAAAATGGCACATCTGCTTTGCGGAATGCCTCTGCCTTCTGCTCGATGCCTGAAGTCAAGCCCAGCGCGTGTACACTCACCCCAAAACCTGCCTCTCGCAAGACCTCCCCCGCCGCCCGTGTCGCACGTACACCGCCCATCGTATCCTCGATAACGTACAACTCAAACGACTTTGGCAGTTCGTTAAATTTCCCATTCAACTTACCCGACGTATGCCATTCATACACCGCATTCAATGCCGACAATTCATTCCCCGTCCATGCCGCAATGATTCCAGCCAGCGCGTGGAACGGCGATGGCTTCATCAACGTCGCTGGGTTCAAGCCGTGTTGCGCCGCGATAAATTCCAACTTTCCAAAGGACATCAACGGAATATCCGCCAGCCCTGCCAACTCCAAGCCCAACTCCGCTTCAGGCGCGTACCCACGATGTGAACCATCCCATTCCCGTGGAGGCCTGGAAGGTCGGGCGGTAAAGCCTGCGATGGAATTCCGCTCGTGCCTTAACCTCTCGCGGATTTCCGCACTGATGTTAGCTTTATCCTCCGTCAGCAAAAGGGACCGCGCCTCACGCTTCGCGTCCGCCGGTAGCTGATACGTTTCCTCGAACATTTTCTTCCCCAAAGTAAATTGCTGAAACGTGCGAAACGTATGCGACTTATACACATCCCGCGAC
>DAOQID010000187.1:0-5710 GCA_035339375.1 Anaerolineales bacterium
CCGTTTGCGCCTGCTGCCCTTGCCTTTGGAAGTGCAATTTCCCAATCGGTGGCAGTGACCATCACAACTGGCACTTGATAAAGCGACGGCATGGAGCGGATATTCTCCAAAACCTGATACCCAGGCAGGTTTTTGCGGAGATTGACATCTAAAATGATCAAGTCCACAGGCATGGATTCGACGAGGTGGTCGATAATGTCAAACCCTAATGCGTTGGCTTCGATGCGGGCTCCATGTTTTAGCAGGCAGGAACTGATCAAACTAAGGCTCATCGGGTCATCTTCGATGATGAAAATTTTTTTTCCTTCAAGGATGGAGGGCAACGTCAACCAGCCTGTATGGTGGTGGGGATTTTGAAGAAAAATGATGTCCCTTCACCTGGTGTGCTTTCGAGCCAGATACTTCCACCATGCGCCTCAATCAGGCTTTTGGTAATCGGCAACCCCAGGCCAGTGCCTTCCACGTGTTTGGTCCCTTCCAAAGCCTGGGTAAATGGTTCAAAGATCTGCTTCTGTTGGTCTTGCGAAATACCCTGACCTGTATCCATGACAGCGAAGGCAATATGGTCTTCATGTCGTTTTGCGCTTAATGTAATGCTTCCTTTTTGCGTGAACTTCACCGCATTGGAAAGCAGGTTGAGTAACACTTGTTTGATTCGGCGGCGATCGCAGGCAATGATCGGCAGGCCTTTATCTATATCGCGGATCAGCTTCACGTCATGTCCATATAGTTCTGCGTGTTTGTGCAGCAAGGGCTCAACCATCTTTAATGTGTCTTGAATTTCGACATGGAGATTTACATCGTTCTCAACGAAGAGGGTGAGTTTGCCAGCCTGTATCTTGCTGATATCCAGAACATCGTTGATCAATTGCAATAGATGTTTCGAACTGCTCAAGGAATAACCAAGAGCCTCCTCTTGCTCAATGTTGATCGGGCCCATTGTGCCCATTGCAACCAGTTCAGTGAAGTTGATAATGGCATTCAGTGGAGTGCGTAGTTCATGGCTGATGTTGGCCAGAAAAGCGCTTTTGGCTTTATCAGCTTGTTCTGCTGTGGCGCGGGCTTCCTGCATTTCAGTAAACAACTGCGAGTTTTTCAATGCAATGACCGCCTGCCTTGCCAGATTGGTAAGGAAGGTAAGTTCATTATGAGTGAAACTCATATTTTTACCCGCCCGCCACACGGCCATCAGGCCTTTCAATTCATCATCAGCCAACAGTGGAACAGCCAGCAGGTGCTCATCGGGGACATTTTCCGTGCCTGTAATCATCACCGCACGTGGATCATTGTCTATATTATTTACGATCTCAGCAGATTTATTTCTGGCAATATCGCCCAATACACCTTCCCCCGATGCGATAACCTCATTTCGAAGTTCTTCGGCATTGTGCCCCACTACAGCAATTGCGCGGAAGCTATCCCCATCTTTTTCTGGGATGAAGATCGCGCTCATGCTTCCCTTGAGCAGGTTACTGGCATACGAGTTAATGTTCTCAAGGACGGTTTTGGTCTCAAGGCTGGAGGAAATGTCTCGGCCTACATCGGCGAGGGTATTGCTTTCCTTCAACAGCCGCTGGGTTTCATCGAGCAGACGAGAGTTTTCGAGGGCAGAACCAAGCGAGGCAGCGATCGTGGTCAGCAGGCGCAGTTCAGATTCTCCAAAGGCATTTTCACGCTGATGGTTTTCGGTGGCTATGAATCCAAGCACACGGTCATTGCTGATGATGGGCACCGCAATGCTGGACTTGCTTTGGTCAGTCCCTGGTATGGCGGGTACATTCATCTTTTTGTAGTCTGCTGCATTGTTGAGGATGAACGGTTGGCGGGTGCGGGTCATCCTTTCAAACAGGCCGCCTGGGCGTGGAGCCTGCGGAGGAACATTCAACCTGACGCCGTGTTCATAGGCGTATAAATAGTGGAGCAGGTTCGATTTTTCATCGTACCAATTGATTCCAAGATCGGAGGTGTTGAACACTTCTCTAAGTTTGTCGCCCACGAAACTCACGATGGATTGGAAATCCATTTCAGCGGCCAGATTTTGCTGGAAGGAGTTGATGATTTGCAGTTCATAGATGCGTTCCTGCAGTTGATGGGTGCGCTCGTTGATCTTTTGTTCAAGGCCAATGACGAGGCTTGCATTATCTATTGCGATGGCCGCCTGATTTGCAAGCATGCCGATCATATCGCGGTCGGTTTCGTTGAAGACACCGTAGGTCGAATCCATATCCACGTAGATGTAGCCGATGAGTTTGTTTTGGGTGATGAGTGGGGCAATGATTCGGCTGAGTCCCTGCTTTTTGGGGAGAATCAGTTGAGTGGTATGGGTGAGGCGGGTAGCGGTGAGATATCTGCCGATCGAAGCGGGGAATGTCCTCGCGTCTTCTCCGTGTGGGAGTAGGGAATTCGCTGCTTCGCGCTTTCCGTCGTTTTCAAGGATTAAGACAACACGTTCTCCACCGCTGAGTTCGGTTGCTTCTTCCACAAGAAAATTTTTGATCTCTTCAACAGTATGTAAAGCATTAAGACGCAGGCTGGTATTGGTGAGACGTTTGAACGGTTCGCGGGGATTCGATTCGATATTAAGGTAGGCGCAAGTACGTTCTTTTGAGAGTTTTCGCTTGCTGGCATCTTTCAGCCAATATTGCAGCAATTCACGATTGAGCGCCACTTTGTTGAGGTAGTTACGACGGAGGCCTACATCTGGAATATTTTGAATACCTTCCAGCAACAGGTCATAAGCGCGGTCAAGCGCTTCACGAGCCTCTTTTATTTTTTTGTTGGCAAGCAGTGCCTGCACATGACGCCACCAGATCGCCTGTGTGGGGAAACCGTCTGGTTTGGCATAGGATTGCTCACGATGCAGGTTTGTGGCTTTTGTGGTGGTTTTGAGCGCTGTGGCGGAGTCTCTGCTTGCAAGGTGGGTTTTGCTGATTTCGGTGAGGAAAACATTTTCCCTGCCCAAATTTGTTTGTGCAGAGATTCTGAGTCCAGATTGATAGTGTTGAATGGCTATCTTGAAATTGCCTTCCGCAAAGGCGATATCTCCCAGAGCTTGGGCAAGGCTTGTTTCCTGTGTTGGGTCGCCAAGTGTGGGGACGAGTTTCACGTATTCTTTTATGCGTCGTTGGGCAGATTGGAGTTCGCCAAGTTTGATTTCTGTGTCAATTATATTGCCAAGTGCGTAAATGAATAATAATCTGGCTCCCATGGTGCCAGTAATGCGGATCGCTTCTTCATTCAGGCGGCGATTGTGTGTATACAGGCCAAGCTCGGAATATACAACGGCAAGGTTGACAAGAGCAACAGTTTGGCGTTCTACATAGCCTGCGGTTTCGTAGGCAGCTTTGGCTTGATGCAGGTGTTGAAGGCGTTCGGCAATATCTGTATCGGTATAGGTGTAGGCATTGTATGCGTTGCCGATGCCGTATTGATCACCCGCCTGTTGACAGAGTTCAAGCGCGGCTTGTGCGGCGTTGCGTGAATTTTCAGCGCGGAACAGGTCGAAGCAGGCAGTTGAGATGCACCAATATGCGCGGCCTGCCCCTGAAAGGTCATTGAGTTCCTGAAAAATGGCAATGGCTTTTTCTGCGGTAACAATTGATTCTTCCAGTTGTCCTTTTCGAGTTTGAGATTCGCTGAGGATGAGCAGGCTTTGAGAAATACACCTTTTCTGTTTTGATTTTTGGGCAATTTTCAATGCGGCACTGGCAGACTTGACAGCACTTTTCAGGTCACCAGTGCGCATTTGAACGATGGCTTTGCGGTTGAGTGCTTGAATGGACAAGGATAAACCCTGCTTTGCCAGCCGTGTCATGGCATCTGCATCTGCGGCGGCGAGGTCGAGTTTTCCAATGGCAATGTAAGACTCGGCTCGCAGGTCGAGCAGATCCATTTGCATTTTGGGTTTCAGGTTGTGTCTGCCCAACTCATGCGAGGCTGTTTCGATGGCTTGTGTATGTTTGCCCGCCCATGCCAGAGCTTGCGCACGCAAAATAACTTTATCGGTCATTGTTGACTGATTTTTCATGACTTCATCCAATTTCTGTAAATCAGGAAGATGTGAACTTTTTATGAAACGAACCAGATGTTTTCACCATTCAGGACGCGGTTGATCAGACCTGGAAACGATGTGATATGTATGGGTTTTGAAATGGCACCATCGAATCCGCTTCTTTTGAGCTGGTCCACTTCCTCGCCCATGACACTTGCGGTGAGTGCCACAATTTTACTTGCTCGAAACCGTCTGTCTGCGCGAATCATGTGTAAAAGTTCGAAGCCATTGTATGGCTTCATTTGAATATCCAGCAGGAAAACATCAGGAGGCGTATTTAACTCAAGCAGGTTTTGCATGAAATTATCACTGCCTTCAAAAACGATCAAGGTTGGAATGCGCATCACTTTTTCGAAGATCATTCTCATAACCTTGATGGAATATGGGTCGTCTTCCACGTACAGAAATACAGGGTCTTTGATCATGTATGTTGTATTCCTGAGGCCGCCCGACCAGCTAGCTGGCAACCCATCGCTGTTCTCCATGAATAATGGCGGCAATATCTTGCGAGAAAGACATTGAATTAATTGGCTTTCCGATGAAGCCGTTAAAACCAGCTCTTTGTGCCTGCGGGATTGCTATCTCCGGGTCAAGCGCAGATACAGCTACAACAGGGATATTGGCGGTGTGTATGTTATTTTTGAGTTCGAGTATTACATCCATGCCGCTGACGCCCCTGCGCAGCATGATATCAAGCAGGATCAGGTCAATGGGCAGGTGTTGAATGATGTGGGTGACAATACCGATGCTGTTGTAGTTTTGAAATACCGTGGCCTTACTGTTGATTAGCACGCGATTAATGATCGCCAGATTCAAAACATCATCCTCGATCAGGAAGATCCTTTTGTTTTCAAGATGGTAGGTGCTGGTGATGGTCATAATTCTCCTTTGCTGTTTCGCTGTTGGTTTCAAAACCCTGATTTGTCAGGCAACTGCGCGATTTTATTGGCAGGCAGGGAGATTGGGTACTGTCTCTTTAAAACGAAAACCTGTCCATTTGGACAGGTAGCTAGATGAGGTTGTTCTTGACGGCGACCACAAGTGCCTCGGAACGTGTTTTTACACCTAATTTCTGAAAAATGTTTGTTTTATGAAACTTCACAGTGGAAAGGCTGATGGTAAGTTTTTTCGCGATCTGCTGATTGAGCATCCCATCGGCCAGAAGAACGAGGATTTCGAGTTCACGGTCTGTTAGGTTGAATTTGTAGATCATCTGCGGGTTTTGGGAAGAAAAAAGCAATTGTTCCATCACCTCTGGGGAAAATACGGTCTTCCCAGTTGCAGTTGTTCTAATAATTTGGATCAGCTCACTGGTAAGGGAGTTTTTAGTGATGTATCCAACTGCTCCGTTTTTTAGGAGAGCATATACACTTTCATGATCTTGAAAACTGGAAAGCACAAGGATCTTGACCTCAGGGTAAAGGCTGTGAATGGTGCGAGATGCCTCGAGTCCATCCATGACAGGCATGACAACGTCCATCAATATAATGTCAGGCTGCCGGGTCTGACAGAATTGAATGGCTTCCTGCCCGTTGGCAGCATGGCCTGCAATGGTCATGTCTGGGACATTGACCATGATTTTTGAAATAACATCGTGAACATATCTGTGATCGTCCACGATTAGTATTTGGACTGCCGGGGATTTTGCTGAAGGGTTAG
>DAOQID010000188.1:0-5508 GCA_035339375.1 Anaerolineales bacterium
TTCTTATTCGCTCACCACGCGGCGGAGCTTCTTCATGGAGCCTTTTTCAGATTCGTAAACCTTCTTCACGCCATCGCCCATTGCCGCTTCGGTAACGCGGATGTATTTCACCAGGCGTTCGAAACCACCAGGCTCAACAGACGCAGCTTGATCACTGCCCCACATGGCGCGGTCAAGTGTGATGTGACGTTCGATGGATGTGGCGCCGAGCGCAATCGCAACTGCGGAAGGCACAAGCCCCACTTCATGGCCTGAATAACCGATGGGGTTGTTTGGAAATTCCCTGCGCAGGGTTCCAATCATGTTGAGGTTCAATTCCTCAGGCTCGCATGGATACGTGCTGGTGCAATGCATGATGACAAGGTTGTCTTCACCAACCACTTCCACGCCGCGTTTGATCTGGTCCATGGTGGACATGCCCGTGGAGATGATGACAGGCTTGCCTGTCTTGCGAACATATTTCAAGAGGTTGTGATCGGTCAGGGAAGCGGAAGGGACCTTGTAGGCGGGCGTATCGAACTTCTCCATGAAATCCACAGAGGGTTCATCCCAAACCGAAACCATCCAATCGATCTTCTTTTCTTTGCAATAGCGGTCGATCTCGCGGTATTGTTCTTCGCTGAACTCAACCTTGTAGCGATAATCGAGATACGTGATGTAACCCCAGGGCGTCTCGCGCATTTGTTTCTGTTGTTCGGGCGGGGTGCATACTTCGGGTGTGCGTTTTTGAAACTTCACCGCGTCTGCGCCTGCATGAGCGGCGGCATCAATGATCTTCTTTGCAATATCCAAATCGCCATTGTGGTTAATGCCAACTTCCGCGATCACGTACGCAGGGTGACCATCACCCATCATTCGATTTCCAAATTTAATTTCACGAGCCATTCGTATTCTCCTTTTGAGATAATTGTTTCAATACAATTTCGCACAACTCACGGATCGCTCCGTGGCCGCCTGTTTTCGTCAACACATGATCGGCGGCACGGATGACTTCGGGATATGCATCCGCCACCGCTACCGACCATCCAGCGATCTCAAAACAGGGAAGGTCGTTGAGGTCATTGCCGACATAGACGACGTTCTGCGCTTCGACATTTTTCTGCGCGAGGACTTCGCGCATCACTCTACCTTTGTCCTGCATGCCCACATTGTGGATCGCCTCCACCCCCATCTTTTTCGCACGTGCCAACACCACCGGGTTCGGCTCCGAAGAGAGGATCATCACCTCGACGCCCATCTCGCGCAGTTTTTTGATATGCATGCTGTCACTGCGCGAGGCGGTGACCAATTCCCTGCCATCCTGATCGGTGATGACGAGATTATCCGTCACTACGCCGTCGAAATCGCAGATGATCATTTTCACGGTTTCAGGCATCAGGCGGCGGGGGGCACCCGGAGAGACCATTTCCAAACCGCTGTACACAAGCGCTTCATACTTGGCCCAATCGGGCAATGTATCAATATCCACTGTGTATTTCGGGTCGATCACCAGCGGATAGATGACATCACCAGTCAGGGATACCTTTTGCGCGATCGTTGCCGTACGGATCGCATCAATGTGCCCGGTCTGCCAGTAAACGGGCGGCAGAATCTGGCGCGGAGCATTATATGGTTCGGCAATTCCATCCACGGTCAAAAGCGGATTCAGAGGTTTGCCTTCACCGTGAAAACGCCACATCTTGAAAGGGTTCTGCCCGGCAGGCACCACACCGCGCACACAATCGGCATCGGGATGCTCCAGCAAAATGCGAATGGCATCGTCCACCATCTTGTGCGGACGGACGGGAGAGGTGGGGCGAAGTTGGATCACAATATCGGGACGATAGCCTTCCACATCTTCGAGCCACTTGAGAGCATGCTCAAATACGGGCAGATCGGTGGTCTTGTCCTGTGCAAATTCGGCGGGGCGCATGAAGGGAGTCTCTGCCCCCCACTCACGGGCAACCGCAGCGATCTCCTCATCATCTGTCGAGACGATGACACGCGTCACCAACTCAGATTGTTTTGCCGCGGCAATGCTCCACGCAATAAGCGGATACCCCGCAAAACTGCGGATATTCTTGCGCGGAATTCCTTTCGAACCACCGCGGGCGGGGATAAGAGCGAGAATGTCTGTCATAGTTTTCTTGCAGCGACACAGCGGCGCCGTGTCACTACCTTTGTTTTACCACGCCGTCCAGCCGCCATCTACAATGACATTATTGCCCGTCATGTAGGAAGAAGCATCAGATGCCAGGAACAATAATGCACCGTTCATTTCATCCTTCTTTGCCATGCGGCCAAGGATGGTCTTGGCGGAATAATTCTTCACAAAATATTCTTCATGGTTGTTAAACACACCGCCCGGAGTGAGCGCATTCACGCGGATCTCGGTCTCGGCATAATAGGCGGCAAGGTATTTGGTGAATCCCATCACACCTGCCTTGGTGGTGGTGTAATACACGGGCTTATACGCCACACGCTTGCCGTCTTTGATGTAAATCCGCTGATCGGGGCCGTTGAGCCCATACGTAGAGCAGACGTTGATGATGCTGCCCTTTTTGCCCTGCGCATTCATTTGCTTGACACAAGCCTGCGTTACGAGGAACATCCCCGTGAGGTTGACATTCATTGCCGCGTTCCATTGCTCAAGCGGATAATCCTCGAAGGCACCAGGGGCAATTCCCTTGGCGGCGGCATCGGGGTCGAATTTTGGATCAAGGGCGGCTGAATTCACCAGTACATCGAGCCTGCCAAAGGTCGAAAGAACCGAGGCGACCATCGCGTTGACCGATTCTGGTTTGGTGATATCGGTCGCGATTCCCATCGCCTTGTATCCAGATCGGACGAGTCCATCTGCCACTTTGCTGGCTGCCTCACCGTTCAGGTCAACAACAGCAACTGCCGCGCCTGCCTCGGCAAGGGTCTTGCAAAATTCCGCGCCGAGCAGCCCCACCCCGCCTGTCACAACCGCTACGCGGTCTTTCAAACTGAATTTATCAAAAATGGTCATGTGATTTCCTTATGTAGCGCGACATAGTATGTCGCGTTACGGCTGATTTGTATAAATCTTATCGCCGCGTTTATCGAGAGCCAGGTTCAAACCCTCGGCCAATTGCAGATAGATGCCTTGTACATCCTCTTCTTCCGCGCCGAACTTGAACAAAGCGAGGACGGCATTCCCTGAAAGTACATCCTCCTGCAAGGCCTGTACACCTTCTTCGTAACGTTCGCGCGGCAGCCCTGTCACAGGGTCAACCAGATCGGGCAAAACATAGGCGGGACGATTCGTGTAAAGGTAAACGGGGCCAGCCTGATTGGTGTAAATACGAATGCCTTCAGGAAGCGCACTCAGAAAATCCATCGCAGCCGAATCATACCATTGGAAGGATGCATATCCCTGCCCGCCTTTGTGAAGCTGACGCACGACTCCCACCAACTCGCGGCTGGATAGCCCCACAAGAAACACAGCCGCCCCGACGACGATCCCGCGCCAAAGCAGGGTCCGTTTTTGCCAGAGCCAGAACCCGAACCACACAAGCAGGATCAACAGCGAAATGTAGATCGGCGCATTGATCCGCGCTTTGAATTTGGTGCTGGCATCGAACAGCATCATCGAAGAAAGAATGGACGCCAGATAGGCAAAAACATAAAGGCCATTCGTGAAGGACAAAATTTCGGGCATTGGTGAAGAGGGTTTGAAAAATTTCTTCAACCCGGTCACAGCCACCCAAACGAGAATGATCAGCCCGAGAATGGCAAGAATGACGAACAGCAGGTCCAGGTTTTTTACCAAAGCCCGCCGCCAGGCCTCGATCGGGACGAGAAACTCGGAAAAGTTGTAAATCCCTGCCTGAATATTCTCCTCGGTCAGCGGGTGATAGACGAGCGTGCGGTTTGTGGCATTATCTGCCACCAATTTATTACGAAAACTCCACGCCGCCGCCCACGGGAAAAACGAGGCGATGAAGATCAGCGAACGGGTGATTCGCTTCAACCAGTTTTCACGCAGCAAAATCAGCGCCGCGAGAAAAGTGGCGAACAAAGCCAGCCCTGCGTAACGCGTCAGGTAGGCCGCCCCGACAAAACAGCCCGCCAGAATCAGCCAGCGTTTTTCACGCTGCTCGATATAAAATTCGAACAAAAGGAATGCGCCAAGGCTGAAAAAGATATACAGCGGCTCGCTCATCGCCACAGCATGGATGCGCAACAACGAAGCGTTCAACACAAAAAGCAGGGCCAGCACAAACCCCGCCGCCTGCGACTTGGTCATGCGCCAGCCGATCAGGCCGAGCAAAAAAGTATTTGCGCCGAACAAAGACGCGTTAAGAAAGCGCGCGCCGCGTACGGGGTCAAGTCCGCTGAGGCCGATCAATGCAAGAATGGATGAAAAGGCTGGGGGAAAGTGTGTGACCGGGCCGTTACTCGCAAGCCATGCTTCGCGATAGCCCTGTCCGCTTAATAGACTGCGTGCGCCTGCGATGTAAGCGATCGAATCATCTGAAAGGCCGAGGCCTTCGGGAGTCGCATAAAGGATGAAAACTGTTCCCAGTATGGCGAGCAGGCCGAGGGTGGCGAAAGATGCGGCACGTTGTCGGGTCATAAAAGATAAAAAGACCTGACAGGTTTCCACAGAGATGGAATCGCTTCCATGTCTCTGATCCGCCGCACCGCAATTCAGCGGCATGGCGCAAAACCTGTCAGGTCTTGGGTTTACTTCACAGGCAGAATGTAGCCCTGTTCTTCGAGGTACTTGACGATGAGGTGGGCATTCTCTTCAGGAGAAGCGCCGAAACCCTTGAGGGTGAGTTCGGGATCGATCGGCGGTTCATAGGGATCATCCACACCGGTAAAGCCCATCGGCTTGCCATCCTGCATGGCCTGGCGGGCCTTGGCATACAAACCCTTCACATCGCGCTGTTCGCAGACTTCAACAGGGGTATCCATGAAGACTTCGATGAAGTTCTCACCGACCATCTTGCGGGCTTCCTGACGGGTGGCGCGGTAGGGGCTGATCGCCGCGCAGATGACGATGCCGCCTGCATGGGCAATTTCGCCGGCCACAAAGCCAATGCGAAGAATGTTGGTATCGCGGTCTTCCTTGCTGAAACCAAGACCCTTGGAAAGGTGCGTACGAACCACATCCCCATCGAGGATGGCGGTCTCGCGGCCACGTTCGAGGAGCAGGGTGGTAAGGACGGCAGTGGTGGCCGATTTGCCAGAGCCGCTCAAACCAGTGAACCAGATCGCAAATCCCTGCTTGTGGCGGGGCGGATACATTTCACGCAAAATTTCAGCGGTTTCGGGGCGGGTGAACCACTCGGGAAGCAATTTGCCCTTGGCAAGATAGTCATCGCGCACCTGAGTACCGGAGATATTGGCAACTTTCGCGCCCTTCGGCACATCTTTTTCTTCCACATAACGATCTTCATCGGGAAGATAGACCAGCATTTCGAACGGAACCATCTTGACGCCCAGTTCGGCTTCGTACTGCTTCATGATCTCCTGCGCATCGTACGGACCGTAGAA
>DAOQID010000189.1:0-5387 GCA_035339375.1 Anaerolineales bacterium
CGCTTGGTCGCAGGTTCGAATCCTGCCGGGCCCACAAATTGTTCGCACGCCCCATCGAGGGATGGAATTCGAATCCTGCCGGGCCCACAAATTTGGTATTCGTATCCTGACAAACCCACAAATTGTTCACACGCCCCATCGAGGGATGGAATTCGAATCCCGACAAACCCACAAATTGTTCACACGCCCCATCGAGGGATGGAATTCGTATCCTGCCGGGCCCACAAATTGTTCGCACGCCCCATTGAGGGATGGTATTCATATCCTGTTGGGTTGTGCTCACTTCCCAAACTCATAATCCAAAAATCTAATGTACAATTCCAGCATGCCTTTGCTGTGGATTTCGCTTCTTTTTCTTGCAGGTATCATCATTTCGAGCCTGCTTTCTTTCAACTTGTATATTTGGATCATTGCCGGGGGAGCCCTCATCCTTATCACCAGCCTATTCGTATCTTCGCGCGTCTCCTCAAGCTCCATCTTAAAACCACGCTTTGAGGTCAGGCTCAGCCATCTGGTTTATATCTTTTTCTTCTTTGCAGGCGGGGCATGGTATCAATTCCGCCAGCCCAACATTGATGTTTCACAAGTGGCTTTTTACAACGACCGCGAATACGAGATACTCGTTACAGGCAGATTAGTGGAACCGCCTGACTACCGCGATTCGTACACAAATCTGCACCTCAGAGTAGAAGCTGTAGATTCAGGCAGCGGCGACCTGCCCGCCCAAGGCGAGCTTTTAGTCCGCGTGCCCCCCAACCAGAAATACGAATATAGTGAATTGATCCGTGTGCGCGGAAAATTAAAGACCCCGCCCGAAGACGACGAATTCTCCTACCGTGAGTATCTTGCCCGCCAATATATTTACTCGTACATGCCAATTGCAGAAGTAACGCGCCTGCCCTGGAAGACGGAAAATCCGCTGGTTTCTGAGATCTACAAACTCAAAGACTCCCTGCTCAACAACACCTACCGCCTTTATCATGACCCGGAAGCCTCTCTGCTGGCAGGCATCCTTTTCGGAGTGGATACCGGTCTCACCCGCGAATTACAGGATGCCTTCAAGAACACAGGCACCGCCCACATCATAGCCATCTCAGGCTTTAATATTGCCATCATTGCAGGTATTTTCTTTTTCTTCTTCAAATCATTTCTTGGTGAACGATTTGGCGCAGTTGCCGCGGTCATCGGCATATTTTTTTACGCCTTTCTTGTAGGCGGTGACTCTGCGGTGATGCGTGCCGCCTTCATGGGCAGCATTTCACTGGCAGCCCGTCAACTTGGCAGGCGTAATGTTGGGGTAAATGCGCTGGCAGTTGTTGCATTCGTCATGGCATTTTTCAACCCGCTTGTATTGTGGGATATCGGTTTCCAGCTTTCATTTTTCGCCACCCTCGGCCTCATCCTCTACGCCGAACCATTTTCCAACTTCACCAGCAACCTCATTTCCAAATTCTCAAAAGGTGACACAAGCACGATCACCCGCATCATCAATGAATACTTCATACTGACCCTTGCCGCACAATTAACCACCATTCCCATCATGGCCTATCACTTTAAACGCATCTCCCTTATTTCGTTCATCGCCAACCCTTTCATTCTGCCAGTACAACCCGCAGTGATGATCGGCGGCGGACTGGCGGTCTTCATCAGCCTGATCATTTATCCAGTCGGCCAGTTCCTCGCCTGGCTCGCGTGGCCGTTCGCCACATACACGATCCGCATGGTGGAACTCTTTGACAAGGTACCACATGCCTCCATCTATCTTGGGGATTCGCCTGCCTGGATAATCACATCCTTCTATATCGCGCTTCTTACTGTAACCTTTGGCTGGTCGGCCATTACAGAGTGGTTCAGCACCCGAAAAACCCTGCTCCGATCTCTCGCTCTGACAGGAATCATCATGCTGCTGTTCTCCTGCACCCTTGTCTTTTGGCGCTCCGCAGCCACCGCGGGTGACGGTGAATTTCACATTACTTTTCTCGAAGTTGGCTCAGCCGACGCAGTATTGATCCAAACCCCCGAAGGCCGCAATGTACTGGTCAACGGAGGGGCGAGTGTTTCTGAGCTTTCAGATGAGTTGGGCAGGCGGCTCCCATTCTTCTCACGTAAACTCGATTGGCTTGTCATTGCCTCCACACAGGAAAGTCAGATCGAAGCCCTGCCGCGCATTGTGGAAAGATACCCGCCCGATAACGTGTTGTGGAGCGGAAACATGCAAGCCTCTTTCGCCGCGCAGGAACTGGACAAATATTTTGCTGCACATGAAATCCCGATCACGCTTGCAGAAACAGGACAAAGGCTTGAGTTGGGTGGTGGTGCATTCATCGAGATTCAGGCCTCAGGTCCAAAAGGAAGCGTGCTTGTCATCCAATACGGGAATTTCCGCGCACTTCTCCCCATCGGTATCGGGGAAGGCAGCGAAGATGCGCTTAATTTTGAAAACGTACTTGATTCAAAAGTGGATGTATTGCTGCTGGCCGATTCCGGGTATGCACCTTCCAATCCGCCTGAATTGTTCGAACTCCTGCGCCCGCAATTGGTGGTGTTGAGCGTTTCAGCAGGCGACCCTGACGGCCTGCCCTCGCAGGAAGTGCTGGAAGCTCTCGATGGGTTCTCACTGCTGCGAACCGATCGAAATGGTTGGATCACCATCACAACAGACGGCGAAACCATGCGTGTGGATGTGGAACGCGGCGAAACCATTGCAACACCATAGGAGCAAAGTACCCTTTGCCCGTGTGGGTGAGATGCTAAAATACCGCCCACATAAAAAGGAGAATTGCATGAAATCTATCGGTTACAAAGCACTTTGTTCAATTTTTGCCCTTGCACTTGCCACACTGGCCTGCGCCACACCAGATGTCAGCTCGCTTCTCAACCCAATGCCCAGCGATGATTTTTCAAGCGATAGCAGCGGTTGGGGCACCGGCACAGACAGCTCCAGCTCTGTGGAATATGCCAATGGTGGTTTGCAGATGATCGTGTACACCCCCTACTACGTCACCTGGTCGACCCAAAGCATCGAGTCGATGCAAAACGTCCATGTGGAGGTCAGTGTAAAGAACGAAAGCACCGACCCTGAAGCCCTTTATGGCATTGTCTGCAATGAACTCGGCTCAACCCAATCATTTTATTACGTGGGCATTTCCCCCGATGGCTACTATGCCTTCATCAAATCTGCAGTGGCTCAGGATGATGTTTTCCTCAAGGAAGGCAATTCAGACCTGATCTCCGCCGCGGGTGGTTCGGTACGCCTCGGTTTGGATTGTGGAAACGGCTCGATGACCCTGTATGTGAATGGTCAGCAGGTTGATACTGTTTCCGACTCCACATACACTCAAGGATCCATTGGCCTCTTCGCCGCCACCGATGACCAGGAATCCGGCGTGAATGTCACATTTGATGATTATGTTGTAACCAAGCTCGGCGAGTAATCTTCAAAGCCTAAAAATAAAAATCTCCGTGCCTTTTCGGCACGGAGATTTTTTGTTGCTTTTATATTTTCTACGGAACGTTCACCGTAAAGCTCCCAACGAGACTCCACTCACCAGGGATGCCGTTCATATTGATGGCACGGACACGCCAGTAGTACAGACCATTCCCAAGTGCGGTCAATTCACGGGTGGTGGAAGCGGCCACATCTTCAACTTCGGGGCTGCTGAAGTCTTCGTTGTTATCCACCTGAATTTGGTAGGTGACACCATTGACCACGGCCTCCCAGCTAAATGTGGGTGTGGCAGTAGTTTGGGCACTTCCCGAATCAGTTTCAGGTGTGATCAGGGTTGGTGCAACAGGCACGGAGGTGACTGTGAAGGCTTGAGCATCGCTCCATGCACCTTCAGCACCGTAGATATTCACGGCGCGGACACGCCAGTAGTACGTGCCATCTGTCAGCGGCTCGGGCAGTTCACGGGTGGTGGTAGATGCGATGTCATCGAAAGCGGGACTGCCGAAATCTTCGGAATCATCCACCTGGATCTGGTAAGTATCGCCGTTGCTCACCGCTTCCCAACTGAACGTTGGGTTGGTCGCTGCGTCGAGAGTTTCACCATCCACGGGGGTGAGGAGCTGCGGGGCCAGCGGTGGGATGCTAACCACAATAGTGCGCGCATCGCTCCACTCGCCTGCCGAGCCAAGATCATTCACCGAACGGACACGCCAGTAGTACTCACCATCACTCAGCACCTTGGACGGAGTGTAGCTGGTGACCGACAAAGACTGTTCGATTTCAGGATCATCGAAGCTGGCGCTATCATCCAACTGGAACTGGTATCCCTCAGCAGCAGTGACGCTCTTCCAGGAGAAAGCGGGGGAGCCAGTGGATTGCTCGGAGGCATCCGCAGGCGACAGCAAGGCAGGTGCATCCGCCGGGATGTTGATGCGGAACGGCCAGGCCTCACTCCAGGGACCGGGGGTGCCATATTCATTAATGGCACGGACTCTCCAGAAGTAATCACCGTTCGTCATGGCTTCGGACAACGTGCGGCTGGTGGTTTCAGCTGTATCGTCAAAGGATGGACTGGCGAACTCAGTGCTGTCATCCACCTGAATCTGATATTGGGCGCCAAATTCCACGGCATCCCATGCAAAGGTGGGGGTGCCGGTGTTGAACTCGTTCGAGAGTGCCGACAGCGACATCTTGATCGCCAGCGGGATCGGCTGGTTAACACTAAAGCGCCAGACCGTACTCCACGGAGCTACACCGCCATACACATCCACCTTACGTACACGCCAGTAATATGTCCCATCAGGAAGATTAGAGACCGGGGTGTAGGTTGTGGGTACAACATTTGTATCAACATCCGGGCTGCTGAAGGTGGAGTTCCTATCCACCTGAATCTGATAGGTGGCAGTACCTGTAACCGTACCCCATGTGAAGGTGGGAGTCGGGTCAAGGACAATCGCGCTATTGGTCGGGCCGGAGAGGATGACCGTCCCAGTCGGAGCCACCGGGGTGATGCTAACCGTGCGCGCCGTGCTCCATGGACTCCAGTTTCCACCAGCATCCTTTGCGCGGACATGCCAGGAGTAGGAGCCAAGGGAAATTGTGGGCGGGGTATGGCTGGTGGTAGTCAGTTCGATTGAGGTATAGGTCGGACTTGAGAAGTCTGAGTTATTGTCATACTCGAACTGATATTTACTGGCACCAGTGACACTAGCCCATGTGAAGGCAGGAGTGCCGGTAACCGCCGCTGCATTGGCCGGAGTGCTCAAGGTCGGCGCAAGAGGCGCGATGGTATCCACTGTAAAGGAGCGGGAAGTGCTCCACGCACCGGCAACTGCCGCCACGTTCACACCGCGTACACGCCAGTAGATCACGCCATCCGTGAACGGAGAGGCGGGGGTGTAACCTGTTGTCACCAAGCCAGCCGCTGATTGCGACAGCG
>DAOQID010000190.1:0-5353 GCA_035339375.1 Anaerolineales bacterium
CTTAGTGCCTTGGTGACTTTGTGGTCTGCAACACTTTACTTATGCAAGAGGTCAATTGTATTAATCAGGCTGACGCTATAAAAACTTTCGCTCAATGAAGATTTCGGCTTTGATTTCACTGTTATCAGGTCATAAATATCAGTTTTGAGGGTATTTTAAATATCAAGGGTAAAATCTAACGCAATCATCGTGGCGTTCACGTGATGAACCATGCCTTAAATGTTTCAGGAGGTTGGTTATGCCGCATGGTGCGTCTAAGCCGGGTTATAAACTTTCAGACGAAGTTTTTCAAAACATCTTTCTGCAGGCGGGGGATGGTATTTTTCTGATTGACGCTCAAAGTTGTATGCTTGAAATGAATCCGCGGGGCTGCGAGATTTTGGGCTATTCAAGAGAGGAACTTATTGGGCAGCCCGTATTGAGTTTTCAACCTGAAGATGAACTCCCCCATATTCAAGAAAAGTTATCTCAACTGGCAGTGGATAAGCTGGTCATGACGGAAAGTTTCTTTATTCGAAAAGACGGCGTCCGTATTCCTGTTGAGATCACAGGTAAATTGCTTTCCAACGGTCAGATCATCGGGATGTTACGGGATATCAGCGAACGCAAACAAACTGAGCAAGCCCTGATCAACAGTGAGCAAAGATTTCGCAGCCTCGTGGAACAATCACCTGATGGAATCTTTATGGCCGATGAAAATGGGCTTGTCGTTGAATGGAACCGCGGCCAGGAAGCCATCTCTGGTCTGCCACGACATGAGGCCCTGGAAAAACCGATCTGGGAAATTCACTGGAACCTGATGCCTGATGAATTGCGGACCCACGGCATGTTCGCCAGGCTGGAGGAAAACTTTAAGGAGATTCTCGCCTCTGGACTTGGCCCGGGCCTGAACCTGCCACGAGAGGGAGTCTTTCAACATTCAGATGGGATCTATCGCAATGTTGAGATCATGATGTACACCTATAAGACGGATCTCGGTTATCGCATTGGGGGGATCGTACGCGATATTACCGAGCGAAAGCAGGCGGAGCGGCGGCTTGAATACCTTGCCATGCATGATGTGTTGACCGACCTGCCAAACCGCCAGCTTTTTCAAGACCGTTTGGAAATTGCCCTTGGCCGTGCCGGGCGCAAGCCGTATGGAAAACTTGCGGTGATGCTGCTTGATCTTGATAACTTCAAAGAGGTCAATGACCTGCACGGGCATATCTATGGAGATCATTTGCTGAAGGTTGCTGCATTGCGGCTGCAAACCTGCCTGCGAAAATCGGATACAGCGGCACGAATGGGCGGAGATGAATTCACACTGATCATTGAAGAAGCCAACGATCTTGAAACCTGCAGTTCCATTGCACAAAAGGTGCTGGAAACACTCTCTCAGCCCATGGAACTCGATGGCAAGGTTTTAAAGGTGACTGCCAGTATCGGCATCAGCTTTTTATCGCCTGAAAATGACAATGCCGCCACCCTTCTCCGTAAGGCGGATATCGCCATGTATCAGGCAAAAAGGACGCGGAATTGTTACAAGTTTTACGAAATTGATGTCCGCGCCTACTGAAATAAACAGGAGAATACCAGAAGCAGGTCACTTTATTTGCCCTGAAAATTAAGACTTTCCGGTTGGGAACAAATCAATTCAATTTGGCGTCGAAATGCCGTTGCCATTTGACCAAAAAACTCAAGGAGTTCCCATGAAACGTATTTTACTAACTATGTTCGTAACAGCATTTCTGTTTTCGGCCTGTGCATCTGCGCCTGCCACCTCGTTGCCTACGGAAGCCCCGATCCCGTCCACCCTGCCTGCTCTTACAGACCCATCTCAACCGATCACTGTGAAAGCGGGAGACACCTTCATGATCGTAATGGAATCCAATCCTTCCACTGGTTATCATTGGGAAATGATCGGGCCATTGGATGATGCCCATTTGGAGCTTGTTTCACGCGAATATACCGCTTCCGAACCTGTGATGCCCGGTTCCGGCGGTGTGGAAGTGTGGACGCTCAAGGCAGTTTCTGCAGGAGAGACGGTTCTTGTTTTAGGAAATTATCCGCCTGCACAGGGTGAGTCATACACAACTGAGACTCGGTTTTCGATCTCAATCCAATAGGTTTCAAAAAGGACGGATATCTAAAAGATATCCGTCCTTTTTGAAACTGACAGGGATGCCCATGACCAATATCCTACCTGCAGATGGAACAATCAGATCGTGCAGGATGTCTTTGAGAAAATTCAAAAAGGAGAATTGAATCATGTCTGCGAATGCTTTGAAACGAACGTTAGTTTTTGTGCCGATCCTGTTTGCTTTGGCGTGCTCCACTTTGACGCCCAAACCAGCCCTCAGTGCGTCTGAGATCGAAAAAGAAGAGGAGGCCATTTATGCCTTTTTTGCAGGTACCAGTTCCGCGGTGATTCTTGAGAACACATCCGCCGGGATCGGCAACCCGACCCCTCAGGAAATGAGGCGGCAACTTCAGGATACTTTCCAGAATATTTCAGGTGATACGATCGAAAGTTTTGTTGAACGAAATGCAGAACCCGGTCAGCTTTCGGCGGAGATGGAGTTGGGGGTGGATTATGTTCTGCTGAGTGAAGAAGAATTGGCCGAGATCTCCAGCCAGCCTGATTGGGGTGAAACCCTTGCAGAGAGATATCCCGGTTCGTATGGGTATTTGATCTTTTCCCGGGTGGGCTTCAATCGTACTCTTGACCAAGCGGTCATTTATGTGGGCAATGTGGCTGGGCCTTTAATGGGCAGCGGCGATATCTTTCTGATGGAAAAGGTCAATGGGGAATGGGTGATCAAAGAACAGTTCATGATCTGGATTTCATAACGGTCAATAAAACTCAAAGTTGCGAGAAGTCTTTTGATTTCTCGCAACTTTGAGTTTTCAAGAATCTATAAAATTTATTTCGATCAACTACCTGGCAAGGCTCTCTACACTTTGAATTCGGTGATGACCGCGCTGGTGGTGCTGAATGTGGCCGTAATGAAGGAGTACCAAATGATCGTAGATATCCATGCGATCAGGCCGGTTTCTACTTCAGGGCTGAGAATCAATAGTCCCAAGGCGGCCAGAAACCCGATGCTCACTCCACTTCCAACGGCCATCAGCACCCTTCTTGAAAAAGAGGAGCCGCCACTGCCTGTATTTACCAAAATCCCGCCGAGTAGCCCAAACAAGATCAGGCTGGGAGCAACAAGCGCAAAAGGCGGAAGCATTCCCGTGGTAGAGATGTGGAGTTTTTGCAACAGCCAGCTTGCAGCGGAGATTAACGCCACAATCGGGATGATGTGCCATGAACGGGTCTTTTGCGTTTTACGCCATTCAGCCCGTTCATTCATTTTGCGACGAATGGTAAGCGGCCAGTTATAGAAAATATTGAAGGTTTTATATTCCAACAGGGCACCGCCTTCGCCAAAAACTGGAATGACCCGTGCCATGCGGGTGGCCCAGAACCCGGCCATACAACGAGCCAGTGTGGGGTAGCTATAGGTCATTTGGATCGGGAAGGAAATATACCCAACATATTTGAAGAAGGAGAGGGGCAGGGCGAGGTTATAGTCTTTGAGGTTTCTTTCTTTGATGGCTAAAAAGAGGACATATAATCCGCGCGCAAAAGAGCCCGGCGAAACAGGAATGACTTGAAAGAAGGCCAGAATCCCGGCGGCGGTGGCGTAGGCTTCAGCTCGCGGAATCTCCGGATGATTCAATAAATAGAGAATCGCAAGCCCGGTGGAGATGACGTGTGTGATGGGAGCCATGGCAATGTGGACTGCAAGGCTTTGCAAATATTTGTGAATATACGGGTCGTGAATTTGCCCCAATATCTCTTCGGCATCTTCTTTGGAAAGTACCTGCCTGTCTCTGCTTTCGCTAACAATTTCTCTTAGCCATTCTTCCCGCAGCACGGGGTTGAAATACAACCGCACAGGCCGAATGATGGTGTTGTATAAAGTGTCCATAAAGAATCCACGGTCTGAGAGCAGGCGGTGAATTTTTTTAGGCAAAATGGAAAGGGGGATATGATAAAGATAAAGCAGCAGGGATGAAGATATTCTTTCAGCCAATGTTTCTGTGATGCGTTCCCCGCGATACCAGCGAATCAAGGCCTCCATGCGGTTGGCAAACATGGCGCGTTGGAAATACGTAAAGCTGAACAACATATTTTTATAATGATCCCGATAATCCTGACGTCCGAAAGCGAGCCGAAGGATTTTCCCCAAGAACGGGATGAAGCCCAACAGTATGAAGAACAGGAAAAAGGACTTGTTTGCATGCAGGCGTTTTTCCGCGTCTGTATCAACGATCTTTTTTACGCTCCAGCCTGTGATCGTGCTGTTGACGATGGTGGCGCGTAGTGCTTTGTCCCGGATGAGGTTTAGATGGTGGTGGGTGATATCAGGGATGGAGTTTCGATAGACCAGTTCGCATGTCTTTAATTCTTCCAACAGCGGAAGCAGGTCTGAGAAATCGGCGGAATTTTTCTTGATAAAGGATTCAAGCTGGTTTACATCGCCGCGGTCAAATTGCACCAGACTGCCGCGTTTGATTCCTTGCAAGATCAATTTGATGTCACCTGGACTCATGGGCAGGAAGGGCAACAGAGTCAGGCCTGCCCGAAAATCCACTGCTGTTAATCCGCGAGCAGGTTCAAGGTCTGTATTGAGGCGTTTGAGGACATTGGGCTGGCTTTTCCAGGTGGACCATTCGTATTGTCTGGCGAATTCGTGGGCACCCATCTCATGCAGCAGTGCAGAGAATTCATGCATGAAAGTTTTTTTTGTGCGATATTCCAAAGAGCCGATGGAGGTGCCTTCTGCAAGCTTTCCATTTTCCCAGCGATTCAGCAGGTCGGCATGATCGTTCACTTCCAGCCGCCAGGTGCGGCCTTCAACCCAATTGCTGATCTCCCCGCAACTGCCTAAATCGTAGTCGATGAACGTTCCATGCACATCATTAACTGCATCTGTGTCTTGAAAACGCAGACTGGCTGCACGGCGGATAAATTTTTGCCAAAGTGCGCCCGCCCGCGCTGCGACAGGGTTACACTGGATTTGAAACGGACCTTGAAACCCGATGGCATACAGAAGATTACGGAAGAAAAGCGCATGGTGTGATGGTGGGATGAATATCTTTAGGGCGTAGGTCTGGCCGACTTGGAGAGGGCTTTCCTCGCCATCCACTTTTAGAATGCGCGTTTTATATACCTGGCCTGCAAACCCACCCCCTACGAATCTTTCGATAAACAGGGATACTTTAACGTTTTTATGGGTGGCATCGGGTGTGATCAGGTTGATCTCATAAGTAACATGATCACCCGCGTCGTATCGCTCCACTTGCATAGGGCGGT
>DAOQID010000191.1:0-5342 GCA_035339375.1 Anaerolineales bacterium
AATCTATGGTTGAAGATCTTGGATGCACTCGGGCTGGGGTTTGATTCGTAACCGCAGTTTGGATGTTTAGTTGTTTTTTTGAACACGTAGGCAACTAAAAACTTTTAAATCACAAAGACACAAAAACATGGAGTTTATTGATTTCCTCTATGTTTCTGTGTCTTATTTATTTGATATCCTGCGTATGCTGTAACGAATGTCTTTGAAATACCATTTTGAACCACAAAGACACTGAGCCACGGAGTTTTTAATTTGGTTCTCTGTGTCTCCGTGGCTCAGTGGTTAAACTTTCAGATTTTACAAGAGGTCTGTTGTGTGTTGATTACTTCTTCGCTGGCTTCGACATTTCATCAATGACAGTGTTGTACAGGCTTTCAGCTTTCAATTCACTGAGCGCATAGCAGGGCGCTTTGAGGTTGTTTGCGAGTTCTTGCGCAAGTCCCTGATCGAAGGCGGCGTGTTCCATGTTGATGACGACGGAGCGTATCTTTTCGTTGGCGATGAGTTCGGCAAATTTATGAGACTCCTCCTGCGGTGGCAAGGTGCCAAGGGATACGTTGCCAGCACCATCGGTCAGCACGATGAGGAGCGGTTCCACATCGGGGTGGGTGTGCTTTTCGTGGGTGAGCACATCATGCGCCATGAACAACCCAGCCGAGAGTGGAGTTTTCCCGCCGACGGGGATATCCATCAGGGCGCGTTGTGCGAGTTGAACGGAGTTTGTAGGGGAGAGGACCAGGGTGGCGCGATCCTTTTGAAAGACGATCAGGCCTACACGGTCGCGGCGTTGATAGGCATCGGTCAATAACGAGAGGATGGCGCCTTTGGTTGCATTCATGCGTTCCGCAACTGCCATTGACCAGGATGCATCCACTAGGAAAAGAACCAAATTTGCAACCCGCTTCACACGGATCTTGCGTTGAAGGTCGCTTTTCTTGATGGAGAATGCGAGCTTCTTGCGTTCTTCGGTGCGTTGCTTTTGGAATGGTGCAGCAGCACGGAAGGTGGCATCGAAGGCGATGTCGTTGAGTTTGTCGCCTGCGGGTCGCGCCTTGATATAGCGCCCATGTTTTCGCTCCGTTTTTGTGAGCGAACGGCGGCCAGCTTGCTTGCGGGTTAGTTTATCGAGTGGGGTATTGAGTTTACGAGGCTGGAAGGTCTCACCAGCTTTTACTTTTTGTCCGCCTTCCCACCAATTCGCATTGGAACTTGCAAACACTTCCTGCTGCTGCATGGGTTCAGGGTTGCCCTGCTGGGGACCTTCCTGTGGCTCATCTTCAAGCTTTAAGTTTTTTTTTCCTCGCCTTCGCCATCCTGTTTGCTTTCGGATTTTTCATCCGAATCTTCAGGCATGGATTGCCCCGCCAGTTGTTCGATGCGTTCCTGCAACTGTTCGGTGGTCAATTCGGCTTGTTGGAAGGGCGTGCGTTTGATGCGGTGGGGAAGCGCCAGTTCTGCGGCAAGAGCAATATCGTGGTCATTGATCTTGGTGCGGCCTTCGAAGGCGGCTTCAGCGCGGGCGGCTTTGAGAATGACAAGGTCGGCACGATGACCATCCACGTTCAAGGAGGCGGTCAAGGCGGCGATGGAGAGCAAATCACGGCTGGTGTGGGTGACCTGGTCTACAAGCTCGCGGGCACGGGCAATCTTGCTGGAAAGTTCTTCTTCTTTGGGAAGCCATTGTTTGCGGAAGGCTTCAGAATCCTTTTCGTAGGAAAGATTGCGCTCCATAATGGTCACGCGTTCACGAGCATCACGAATACCGACAATGTCCACGGATAAGGCGAAACGATCCAGCAACTGGGGGCGGAGATCTCCTTCTTCAGGATTCATCGTCCCAACGAGAATGAAACGGGCAGGGTGCGCAAAAGAAATGCCTTCGCGTTCAACGGTGTTCACACCCATGGCAGCGGAGTCGAGCAGAATATCCACTACATGGTCATCAAGCAGGTTGACTTCATCAATGTAGAGAAGTCCACGATTGGCACCTGCAAGTACACCAGGTTCAAAATGGCGTTCACCTTTTTGAATCGCTTTTTCGATATCGAGCGTTCCGACCACACGGTCTTCCGTGGCAGAAACAGGCAGATTGATAAATGGAGTGGCGCGTTCTGCGATGGGGAGTTTTTTGCTGGCGGCATAACGTTCTTTACATTCGGTACACCATGTCGATGATTTATCCGGGTCGCAACCGAAGCGGCAATCCTGTACGATCTTGACATGCGGCAACAAAGCGGCAAGCGAACGCGATGCGGTTGATTTTGCCGTACCACGTTCACCGCGAATCAATACGCCGCCGATACGGGTATCAACGGCATTGAGAATGAGGGCGCGTTTCATGCGCTCCTGTCCAACAATGGCTGTAAATGGGAAGATAGCGGGCATTTTTTCTCCAGAGCGTGATTATAAGCGAGTTTTTTCTTTCGGGTAAGAATCTGTTGTTTTAATGCGTATATCGGGGTTGTCAAGTTCTGTAATCACTTGTATAATCGAAATCATATTTCAGTTTTAATTGGAGTCACGCGTGATGGATCAAAATGAAGCCCAAACTGGGCAAGGGGCTGTAAATCCCCAGGGAGACCAACCCCACAATCAGACAATGGAGTCACTGCTCGAATCTGAATCTTTGAGTGTCGAGTTGCCGCAGGTCGGCGAAATTCGCAAAGGCATGATCGCAAGCATTGGACCAAGCCAAATTCTCATCAGTGTCGGTGCAAAATCCGAAGGCGTTGTAGCTGGCCGTGAGTTGGAACAACTCACAGCTGAAGAACGCGCCGCGCTCAAGGTTGGACAGGAAGTGAACGTTTACGTTCTCAATCCTGAAGATCAAAACGGCAATGTCGTTTTATCGTTCAAGCGCGCACAGGAAGAGATGTCTTGGGAAAATGTTGAGAAGATGATCGCAGATGAAACCGTGATCGATACCAAGATCGTTGGTTTCAACAAAGGCGGTTTGATCGCTGCTGTTGGAAATCTACGTGGTTTTGTACCTTCTTCACAGATCAGCGCCGTACGCCGTGCGCAGTCTTCAGGTGATACCCCTGAACAGCGTTGGCAGAAGATGGTTGGTCAGGCAATTTCCGTCCGCATTATTGAAGTGGATCGCGAACGCCGCCGCCTTATTCTTTCCGAACGCTCCACCAACACTGAAACCCGCTCCTCGATGAAGGACCGTGTCATTAGTGAGTTGGAAGAAGGCAAGGTATACACCGGCAAAGTCACAAGCCTCGCAGATTTTGGCGCATTCGTCAATGTCAGCGGCGCCGATGGCTTGGTACATCTCTCAGAGCTTTCATGGGATCGCCTCCAGCATCCCAAGGAGATTCTCGAAGTCGGGCAGGAAGTCAAGGTCAAGGTTATCAACATTGACCGCGACAAGAAACGCATTGGTCTGTCCATCCGCGCCTTACAGGATGACCCCTGGAAGAGTCGTGTTGAGAAATTCAGCGTCGGCCAGCTTGTTGAAGGTGTCATTACCCGCCTGACCAAGTTTGGTGCATTCGCCCGTCTTGAAGGCGATATTGAAGGTCTCATCCACATCTCTGAGTTGAGCGAAAATCGTGTTGAGCACCCCAAGGAAGTTCTCAAGGAAGGTGAAGTCAAGACGTTGCGCGTCATCCGCATTGATGGTGAACAGCACCGCATTGGTCTTAGCCTCCGCAAGGTTGACTCGGCCGCCTTCGCCGACAAAGACTTCAAGATGCTTACACAAGGGTTCCAGGACCCCGACGAAGAGAACAAAGAGTAGAAAAATAATCCAGAGCGCACCGAAAGGTGCGCTCTTCACTAATCTCCCATGCCTATCATAGTTGATGCACATGCAGATATTGCCTGGAACATGCTCAAATATGGACGTGACTACACTCGTTCAGCCGTGGAAACGCGCCAGATTGAAGCAGGCAGTGATGTTGTAAAGCAAAATGATGATACTCTGCTTGGTTGGCCCGAATACCAAAATGGCCAGGTTGCGGTCATCTTTTCAACCCTCTACGCCACCCCTATCCGCTGGAGCAAAAGCGAAAACAAAGCCCAAGTATACAAAACTTACGATGAAGCCCATCAGCTTTATCGCGAACAACTGCTGACCTACCATCGGATGACCGATGCAATGCCCGACAAGTTCCGACTCATCGCATCAAACCGTGACTTGGACCTGATTCTGGAAAACTGGCAGAGCCTCCCCGCCACAGCCAGCAGCGGACACCCCGTGGGCATGGTTGTGCTCATGGAAGGCGCAGAAGGAATCCGTACCCTTTCTGAATTGGAAGAGTGGCACGAGATGGGCGTACGCCTCATCGGCCCTGCCTGGGTTGGCACCCGTTATTGTGGTGGTTGGAATGAACCTGGCCCATTGACTCCAGATGGCCGTAAACTGCTCGCCGCCATGGCAGACTATAACTTTATCCTCGACCTCAGTCACATGGATGAACAAGCTGCAGTGGAAGCCTTGGATATTTATCGTGGACCGATTGTAGGCACGCATGCCAACTGCCTGTCATTGATGCCGAACTCTCCTTCGAACCGTCATTTTTCAGACCGCATCATTGAAGGGATCATTGAACGGGACGGTGTTATTGGAGTGGTGCCATTCAATGGATACCTCAAAGTGGGGTGGGTGGCTGGCAAAAGCGAGCGGAGTGAAATTTCACTTGACCATGTTGCCAATCATATTGACCATATTTGCCAGATCGCAGGTGACTCCCTTCACGCAGGCATTGGTTCCGATTTTGACGGCGGCTTTGGGTTGCAATCTGTTCCCCCTGAAATTGAGACAGTTGCTGATCTGCAAAAACTTTCGGCTTTGTTGCTGGCACGTGGTTATAACGATGTCGATGTCTCCAATATCCTTGGCGGTAACTGGCTCAACCGCCTAAGAAGGGATTTGCCATCATGAGTATGAATAAACCTGTTTCAGCATCCACCCCCGTAGATACAGCGCCATATTCCGCTCAAAACCAGAATACGCCGCGAGTGTATGTCGGGTTGACGCTTACCTTTGTTGGTTTGTTTATTTTCACGATCGGTTCCAAACCTGATTGGTTCGGTTGGGATCGTAGTGCGGTCGTTGGCTTTGTGCAAATCGCCGTCTTTTTAGTGGGTCTTGCTTTGATCTGCCTGGGTGGATACATCAGTCTGCTAACCTTGTGGCATGGGCAGGAACGCACCATCCTCGCCGATATTGGAACAAGGCTTGTTGGTACTGGCTATGTCATTGCTGTTTTTGCGGGTCTGGCTGATGTCTTTGGCATGGGTTCACAATCCTTTCCGAAAGTGCCTTATTTTGGGCCGTGGCAGGCCACGGGCGTTTTGATCGGCCAGGGCGTGATTGCATTGGGATTTCT
>DAOQID010000192.1:0-5317 GCA_035339375.1 Anaerolineales bacterium
TATTTGATGAATGCGATGTTAGCGCAAGCGACACCGGTTGCAGTTGAAGTAGACATGTTGCGTGAATCACCTTTTCGTTATTTTCTATTGCCAGTTTACCACGAACATCAAATAGCTCTAGTAGCTGGCGTTTTTCATCAAAGCTCGCCGTTTCAACACGATCACGGATACCATCGCAGAACTCCTGTATTTCCGATATCTGGTCATCGGTGAGAGTCAGCTTCTCTATAGTAGACGAAATCTCCAAATGTTCTTTTCTGAGATTTACAATATTGGTTTCCAAACGCAGCTTTCTTTCAGTCAGCATACCTCTTTCGAAGTCGCCGGTAAGGTAAAGGTCAAGAATTTTCCCGAGTTGAATTTCCTGATCAGCGATCTGGTTTTCGATCATGGCAAGACGATCCAACAAGACTTGGTTTTCCTCGACCGAGTTAGTTTGTTTTTCCTGCAACCCTGCTATTAGCGCCTGCGGATTTTTGATCAGGCTTACAAGCCAATTCCACATGGTGAAATCCACATCCTTGCCTCGAAAAGCAGGTGCGTCACACAAACTTACTGGAACCTGTTCCTTTCCACCACAATAGTAATAATGGTTTTGGCGACGGGTTCTTCCTTTATAAGTGTAATTACACTTGGCGCACCGAAGTCGGCGTCCCAACAAGTATTCATGCTTTGCGCTCCGGTCAGACTGTTCAGCATTCATTTTTATTCTTGCCCCAGCCCGCTTAAATGTTTCCTCATCAATGATGACTGGGACTGAAACAGCAATCCATTCTTCACGCGGTCGCTTAACTTGTTTCCCAAATCCACATTTGGGCTTGGGTTTACGTTTCTTACCATCCTCCATCATCTTTGTCTTGCCGTAATACCAAGTTCCGGTATAGGTTTCGTTCCCTAGGATACGACGGATCATCACAGCAGCCCAGACGCCCTGATCCCGTTTCTTGAAGAAGTGGGTCTGTTTATCACCGCGTGTTGGCACACCCATATTGGTGAGTTTTATTGCTATCGCATTCATGGACAACGGCTTGCCTGATTCGTCTCCATGCAAGTACCAACTAAAAACGGCTCGCACGATCTCCGCTTCCTCTTCATTGATCTCAAACCAGGCTTTATGCGGTTCTGAAACCACACTGTATCCATAGGGTGGTCGTGATCCAACCAGCACAAAGCCACTCATTGCCTTGCCACGCTTGCCTCGTTTGCTACGTTCGAGGATCTTAGCCTTTTCATACTCTGCAATGCTTCCGCGAATCTGTTTTTGAAGGCGACCTTCATCCGAGTCATCATACTGACCAATGACATATTCAATGACCGCCCCATCCCGCATAAATTCCTCTTCGATCAATGCCTGATAGATGCTTTTCCTTGCCAGACGATCCACGTCATACACAATCACAACATCCACATCTTCATTTGCCAAAAAGTCGCGGACATTGTTCAATTCCGGACGGTCCAGGCTGGCGCCACTGTAGTCCTCTGAAAAAATATGCAGCAGGATATAACCACGTTCTGCCGCATATTGCTTGCAAGATTCGACCTGCGTTTGAAGGCTATAGCCCTTGGTTTGTTCATCTGTGGAAACACGTGCATAAATAACGGCTCGCTTGTTCATTCTGTATCACTCCAACATTCAATGGTTTTATAAATGAAAGGCAATCAGGGACAGGCAACTGCGCCGGCACAGCTGCCTGTCCGATCTACATCCGCTCCGGGGAGTCCAGCTTTTCCTGAACTTCCTGGAACAGGTCAGCACCTAGGATCTCGATCTGCGTTTCCGCCGGCATACCCAGTTCACGAACCAGGTCTGCCAGGATCAGTCCAACGCTTCCCCGAATGGTGAGCAAGCTGCTCTCACCAGCTGCGGACTGCCATTCCCTGCGAAGGTTGGCAAGTGCATGTACAACTTGAGGTTGGGGGATGGGGTGTGTTTGAAACATGGGCATACTCCTTTTGGGTTGGGAGCGCCTGTTCTCATCCGGCTGAAAACAAAACGCCCCGATGGACTCCACCAGGGCGATGTTTTCAGGCTGATATAATGCGATCAGCCCATCCCTCCGCCGCGTCGGTGGGTTGGGTCAGGGTCGTGTTCGTGTTGGCGCACTAGCACGGCCCGTTTCTTGTACCAGTAATTTCATTGCTGGCAATGAAATTATAGCACATTCATTCTAATTATCAATCCCCCAAACATTGCACTATTGTTCGTTGTTACGGTGAATGGGTTTTCGCCCGCGCTTCTCTCCCAGCTTCTCGCGGTCTTCCATGAATTTCAAAAGGGATTGACGGTTGACCTGCCAGGATTGTCCCCACTTGCGTCCTGTGATCTTATTGGCGCGGATCAACTTGCGGATGTAATCCAGTTCATAGTTGCTGATGCGCGCGGCTTCGTAGGTGGTCAACCATTCTTCCATATTCATTACTCCACAGCGATTATAACCGTGCCATCCTGCCCCGGCGCTATTCTTTTATTAATGTGCCGACCTCCTTTTAATCGGCGGCACTATGCTTTCTTTATGACTTGCCTATGAGTTGGAGTACGAATCCGGGCATTTTGTTTTCAGGTAAAATAAGCGCCTTATGTCACAGGAACTTCCAACACCGGGCGGACCTGAATCTTCAACCAGAAAACCGCTTCTCATCCTCTTCATTACCTGTATGGGCATTGTCCTGTTCTCCCTGTTATCGGGGATGCATCAGATCGTGGAAACCGAATTCGGACAGGGGCTGGCGATGGTATCGGTCGCTGTTGCCACTGTGGTTATTTTGATCATGATCCTGATGGGGGTTGGACTTGGCGGGGCCATCGAAGTGGCAATCCGGAAGCGCTTTTTGTTTTTCAAACGACAACCCCGACCGGGCAGCAGGCTGGATTGGTTCCTGAAACTTTGGGGCAGTCGGATCGATATGGAGTCCACCCAACCAACAGAACCTGTGTCGGAAGGCATCCCGCCCGGGGTCAGCCTGACGGATATGGAAGAGTTATTGACCCTGACCGAGCAAGGTCGGCGGGGTGGAAAGAAAAGCCTTCATTCCGATGATGTTCAATTCCGGGCCGTGCGGGATTGGATGATCCTGCAATCCCGGGGAGCTTCCATTACATTACAGCAGTTCCTGGAGGAGCGCTTTGGCGTGTCGGCGGAATCCGGAATGCCGCTGGTGCCAAACCAAACCTTCTACAGCTGGCGCAAGAAATTCCTCAAGGAATTGGAACAACACAAGGGGAAAAAGAGAGACTGAATTCTCGTACAAAAGTCATAGTTCAAACCATACAGTTTCCATAGACTCAGATGCTAAAAGAGCCGCCGTAACGCGGCTCTTTTGCTTTCATCCCATCACGCCGTGTAAAGGAGACTATGGCACGCATCATTGTATATCTGCGGGATCAGGATCACAAAGCCCTGCACCAATTGGCAGTCAGGGAATATCGTGTTCCAAAAGCGCAGGCGGCTTTGATCATTCGCAAGGAACTGGAGCGCCTGGGACTGGTTCAGATCGAACCTGAACAGCGGGAGGAAACTCGTGACAAACAACCCGCCTGCTGAACCCATCGAATACACCCCCGAACAACGAAAACTGCTGGGCAAGGCCTATCGCCTGATTCTCAGCTGGCCGCGAGACAAGGCAACGGAAACACTTCCCGCCCCGACCGGGGACGCCAAAGAGGAAGCCTCACCAAAAGACATTGTCCACCCCAGGGATAATGCCAATGCCCGTCCGCGAAAAAAGAGAAGGTGATCTCCCGTGTTTCTGGGGTTCGTCATTGGCTTGCTCTTATTCGTTGTCCCGCTCTTCATGGGAGTGGCTGTTTTCTTACTGGGGAAACAACAGCAAGGACCAAAATAGATCAAGCCTTTTTCAAAGGATACGATATGTCCACAAAAATCATTTGCATTGCCAATCAAAAAGGCGGTGTGGGCAAGACCACCACCGCCGTATCGCTCGCACACGGACTGGTCCTCAAAGGCAAACGTGTGCTCCTGATCGACCTCGATCCACAAGGTCAGTCTGCCACCGCATTGGGGCGCAGTCCGGAACCGGGCGTCTTCTATCTGCTCACAATGGGGATGACTCCCCAAGAGACAAGCTTCATCCAATCCTGGGTGCGCTTCTCCGGTCGGGAGGGATTGCATGTTCTACCGGGCGATCAACAGACGATGGCCGCCCAAACCGTCTTGAACGCCCAGGACAGACCGGTCTCGGCAATCCGACAAACGGTCAGTCGCTTCTTTAAAGAAGGACCCGACTATATCCTCTTCGATACCGCGCCGAGTGTAGGTGGTATTCAGGAACGCGCAGTCTGGGCGTCGGACCTCGTGATTGTGCCGACCGCGACCGAGTTCCTCTCCGCGGATGGCGTCGGCAAGGTGCTGGGCATGATGAGCATCCTGCAATCCAAAAAGAACTGGCGCGGCAATCTGCTCGGCATCCTGCCAACCTTCTACGACGAGCAAACGAGGGAAAGCAAGGCGACCATCGAGGATCTGAAGGCGCGCTTTGCCAACAGCCTACTGCCGCCCATCCACCGCTCGACCCTGTTACGCGAATGCGCCGCACAGGGACAGACCATCTTCGAGATGGATGAACTGTGCCGGGCGGCCAAGGAATATCAGGCGCTGGCACAGATCGTGTTGAAGTATTAGGAGGACAGGATGAGCAAACGCCGTTCCCCCTTTGAAACCTCCAATGAGACCATGCCGGTCGTGGCAGCGCCACCGGATCTATACGAGTCGCTGCGGGTTGCCGAACCGCGAAAGAGAAACCGCCATTGGGAGAAGCAACATCAAAGCCACAAAGCCGTCTATCGCGGTGTGGATCCCAAGTTGTCCCTGCAGGTCAAATCCATCGCCGGCGATCTTTGCGTACCCGAAGGTGAAGTGGCACGGGCGATCATTGAACATGCCCTGCGTTGTTATGAACGTGGTGATCTCGATCTCAATCCACACCCCAACCCCTATCGCATGCGCATGACCCTTTTCCCAATGTATGATTCCAAACCTACACCATCACACTCCAAGGGTTCCAAACAAAAACCCGAAGTGCTCTGGCGCGTGATCACCACCTGGCGCGGATTTCCGCCTGAACTCAAACACGAGCTTTCCGCGCTGGCTTCCGATGACGGATTGAATGTGCCCGTTGGTGAATTGATCACCGCCTTGTTACGTTTCGGCTTGAAGGAATACCAACATAAGAGATTGACCCTCACCCCGGTGCAAAAACGGACAGCCTTCACATTGTCCCTGGAGGGCACAAAATGAACATTCCCCAAAAACGAAAAAACAAAATCGAAAACGAATTCAAGGCAGGCGGCACGGACTAC
>DAOQID010000193.1:0-5207 GCA_035339375.1 Anaerolineales bacterium
ATCATACGCGTTGACCAAGACGAGTACGTGACCATTGTTCTGACAGAGAGAAGAAGCCAGAGACTGAGAGCCTCTTCCAGAAGCAATCACCGAATACCACTTGCGAGCGTGACCTTGAAATCGAAAGAGAGTAAGGGAAACGGGTTGCTCCGTTAGAGGCTTAAGAGTGGCGTGTTGGGAAACCTCAACATGCAATTCGGGTGGAACCACGTGAGATTAAACTCCCGTCCCGTTGTGGATGGGAGTTTTTTATTTTAGGAGGTCGCCATGACCACATATACTCGTTGGCGGCCCGGAGGTTTGTGACTGCTCACCTGCGCTACGGTGCAAGTGTTTCTCCGGGGCGCGAAATGTCCATGAAGCAGGATCAAGCCAAAGTTAAGAAAGGAAGCGAAAATGTCTCAAATTACAGAACGTTATGAAGATTCACAACTGTATCGGATCCGTCATTCTGCGGCGCATGTGATGGCGCAGGCGGTGTTGGAAATGTTCCCCGATGGCAAGGTGACGATTGGCCCGCCGGTGGAGAATGGGTTTTATTATGATTTCGATCTGCCGCGCAACCTGACGCCCGAAGATCTGGAAGCCATCGAAAAACGGATGCGCCAGATCGTGCAGGGAAAACACGAGTTCAGGAAAACGGTCATCTCTGCGGAGGAGGCGAAGAAGATCTTTGCCGACCAGCCGTATAAACTTGAGTTGATCGAGGGTCTTGAAAAAGGCGGTTTGGACGAATACGGCAACCCGCTGGCCGAGAAGCCGGATATTTCGATCTACCAGCACGATACGTTTACGGACCTGTGCCGCGGTCCGCATGTGGCGAACACGAAAGAGATCAAGCAGGATGCCTTTAAGTTGATGTCGATCGCGGGTGCATACTGGCGCGGTGATGAAAACAATAAGATGCTCCAGCGCGTGTACGGCACGGCCTGGGAGAGCAAGGATCAGTTGAAGGAATACCTTCAACAGCTTGAGGAAGCAAAGAAGCGTGATCATCGCAAGCTGGGCAAGGAACTGGAAATCTTCATCTTTGATGATGAGGTGGGGCCCGGCCTGCCTTTGTGGCTGCCCAATGGCGGTGTGTTGATCGAGGAATTGGAAAACCTCGCCAAGGAAATGGAACTCAAGGCTGGCTACGACCGTGTGCGCACGCCGAATGTGACGAAGGAAGATCTCTTCCTGCGTTCGGGGCATCTGCCCTATTATGCCGAGAGCATGTATCCGCCGATGGAATTGGAAGGCGTGAAGTATTACATCAAACCGATGAACTGCCCGATGCACCACAAGATTTTCGGTTCAAAGGGACGTTCATACCGTGAGTTGCCTGTGCGTCTGGCGGAATATGGCACGTGTTATCGCTACGAGAAATCAGGCGAGTTGTTCGGCCTGATGCGTGTGCGGTCGATGCAGATGAACGACGCCCACATTTACTGCTCTGAGGAACAATTTGAGCAGGAGTTCATGGGTGTTGTGGAACTGTATAAAAAGTATTTCGATCTGTTCGGCATCGAAAAGTATGTGATGCGACTCTCCCTGCACAGCAAGGCGGGGCTGGGTAAGAAATATGTGAACAACGAAGCGTTGTGGATCAAGACGGAAGACATGGTGCGCCGCGCCATGAATAACGGCGGCGTTCCATACGTGGAACGTGAAGACGAAGCCGCCTTCTATGGCCCTAAGATCGATGTGCAGATTTGGTCGGCGATCGGGCGTGAATTTTCGCTCGCGACGAACCAGGTGGATTTTGCCGTGCCCGAACGTTTTGACCTGAAATTCACGAATAAGGAAGGTCATGACGAGGTGCCGCTTTGCATTCATCGCGCTCCACTTTCCACGCATGAGCGCATGGTGGGTTTCCTGTTGGAGCATTACGCGGGCAACTTCCCTGTGTGGCTTTCGCCGGAACAGGTGCGCGTGATCTCGATCACGGACGGTCAGAATGAGTACGTGGATAAGATCGCAAGAGAGTTGCGCGAGAACGGAATCCGCGCCAGTGCCGATGTTTCATCGCAGCGCATGAATGCCAAGATCCGTCAGGCGCAGTTGATGAAGGTGCCGTACATGATCGTGGTCGGCGATAACGAAATGCAGGCGAATCAGGTTTCGCTGCGCGCACGTGATGGCAGCCAGCAGAATAATATTTCATTGGGCGAGTTTATTGCGCGGGCGAAGGATCGAATTTCAAGAAGGGCGAAAGAGTTGTAAAAGAAAGAAGAAAGAGACAGGCGGAGGATTTTCCTCCGCCTGTTTTTTTAGGAGCATTTGTGGGTCTATGGCATCCAGCCGCGGACCATTTCCACGCTGAGGGGGAAGGGGTGGATGCGGCAATCGTTTACGTTGACCAGCGCCATTTCGGTGGGGCGGTCGGGCAGGTCGGTGGAGCGGATAATGACGATCAGCCAATTCCCATCCGGTGACCAGAACGGCGCGCCAACGATCCAGGTTCCCATTTGCGCGAACAGTCTGCGTTCCGAGCCATCCAGGTTGGAGATGTAAATTGCATCCTGCAGGTTTTCACGCGCATGATATGCAATGTGGGTGCCATCGGGAGAAATTGCAACATCTTCGTATGTGCGGTGTTGAGGAATGGTGAAAAGTTCGGCCACTGCTCCACTGACGAGATCAATTTTTCGCAGGGAAATACCGCCCTCCACGCTCACACCATAGAACAAGCCGGTGCCATCGTTTGTCCAATCTATCAATTGCTCATCACCATTCAAATCGGCTACCCGTGTCCGCTCGCTGCCATCGGGATTGATGATATATAGATTGAGGTCGGTTCCGCTGATGAAGGCGATCTTTGCCCCATTCGGCGACCAGACCGGGAAATTATCGTCAGAGGTGGTGTTGGGAATGTGGAATTGCGCACCGCTGGCGATTTCGGCAATGTTCAGGCCTTCACCCCATGCAAAAGCCACGAATTTCCCATCCGGTGAAAGCGAGGGGAAAACGCCCTGCGAGATGATCTGCTTGTCACTGCGGTCAAGGCGCGACATGAAACTACCATAGTTATCGTAGTTGAGCCAATCGTCACTGAGGGCTCCATAGACCAGCAGCCTGCCGTTCAGTTCGGGGGGAACTGGTTGGTAGTTATCCAATGCCGCTTGCCACGAATCCCGCGTCAGGCAGGTTTGATCCGCTGTTGTGGGTGTGGAAACTGATTCGGTGGAGGAAATCTCCGGTTGCCATTGAATGTTCCAGTTTCCGGAGATCGCCATCACGGGGTTGGTAATGAGCACTTCCATTTTTCCTGAAGGGATGGCACCGTTGAACCGCACCACGGCTTTGAAATGATTCGGGTCATCCATGCCTGTGCCGCCGGGCAATGAACCTTCACCCATTGTCAGGCTGACGCCATGGAAAAAGGCAGAACTCTCGAAGTTGAAGACATAGCCTTCTACAGTGCGGGTTGCTTTGACGACTCGCACCGGGAATCCGACCAACTCAATGTCTTGATTCAGATCCCAAACCTGCCCTTCCTGTGGATTTGACCCCGCATCAAACTCGAAGCTGGCGCTTGATCCTGAATATTGGGCAGCCACTGCGCTGACGGTCATGGTCAGCGGGTAGGCGTGGTCTTTGCCAATGATTTCAAAAGCCCACGGGAAGGTGCCGATTGGTGGAAATTCAGCAGGCTGGTCAAGCTGGAAATTGGCAAAATCATAAATGACCTCCTGTCCATTGGCATCGGTGAAAATGGGGAAGGTGGAGAAATCCATGGCTTGAGCGCCCTGCGGCAGGCCAGTCGAATCAAAGGTGCCAACAAGAATATAGCCTTTTTCTGTTTCCGCAATTTTTTCCAGTTTTAGCGGGGATCCTTCGACAGGTTCCTGCGAAGGTGTCACCTCGATCACTGGGGCAACGCTCATCTCCGGCGGTGCAGGGATGAAGTGCAGGGGCAGTTCCCAATTTTCAGGCAATGTTCCCGAGAGCGACCTTTCGATGCATGGAATGACAAGCACGGCATCATTGATCTCTGCAGGGAGTGCGGCAAAGATGTGGCGAACTTCATACCCCGTGCCCCAGCCATTCATTTCATAGCCCAGGTCCCTTGGCATGGGATCTTCCACAGTTTTCAGGAATGTGTGCTCTTCAGGTTTCGAGCCGCAACCGGGGAAGGCCATGTCCTGCGAAAGCTTTTCCTGTGGAATGTTTTCCACCTTGTAAAGCACCACGGTCTTGCTTGAGCTCAACACCACGCCGCTGACTGTGATCGTGATTCCATCCCGAGTTTGTGTAACAGGCTCAGCCAGTATGCGGATGGGTGTGCTTTGATCCACGATCCCCACACCGGGAATGTAGCCAAGAGAACGCCCGATGGCATAGGCTACTCCGCTTAAGGCGATTAAGATAATCAATGCAATCAGCATCGCCACAAGCCTGTGGGTGCGAAATGTAAACATCCGGGAATTCCTTTCGAGACGGGCTGCAAGGTGCGGCGTGAGGTTTGTGCTGTCAGGGATGTGGTCTTTTGCGATATCATCCAGCAAGTTGAAAGGTCTGTTGTTTTTCATTTTCAGATCCTTTCCTTCTTGAGCAGGTCACGGAGGGTGTTTCGGGCGGAGTTCAAAAGCCATTTGACAGTGCCGGGGGCGGCGTCAAGTGTGAATGCCATTTCCTTTTCGCTCATATCGAGGTAATACCTTTGCACAATGGCTGCACGTTGCCGTGGCGGGAGTTGCCCCAGTGCATTCAATATCTCGCTTTTGAGTTGTGAATATTCCGCCTGAGATTCAACCGAAGCCTCTTGCAGGATCAGTCGCTCGATGGTTTCTGCATTGGCTTCAAGCGAGATAAAACGTTTTTCGCCGCGGCTGGCATTCAATGCAGCGTTAACCACACTCCGCATTAGATAGGGTTCGAAAGGACGGTTTTCGTCAAAACTGCCTGGACGCTGAAAGATGCGCAGGAAGACCTCCTGAACGACATCCTCCGCTTTTGCTTTATCGCATGTGATAAGAAACGCGGCGCGCGCCGCCTTTACTTGATACAACGACATTAAATACTCCAACCCGCCAAAATCACCCATCTTTATGCGGCGGATGGCTGTAACTTCATCCATACAATTCTCCGTGTTGTTGAGCGCTCATACTTTAATTACACACAACAGCTCAAAAAGGTTGGTAGGAAATTCCTCAAATAGGAAATGCAATTTCCATAGAGTTTGAATTAAAACACACAGGCACTCGGTTATCCGAATGCCTGTG
>DAOQID010000194.1:0-5050 GCA_035339375.1 Anaerolineales bacterium
TCGCTGGTTTCGCCGAGTTTGTTTCCGCTGAGCTTTTCGTAATCGACTCTGGGAACTTCGATGTGAATGTCAATGCGGTCGAGCAATGGACCGGAGATGCGTTTTTGGTATTTGGTCACCACGGCTGGTGCGCAGGTGCAGGCTTTTTGCTGGTCTCCGTAGAATCCGCAGGGACAGGGGTTCATGGCTGCGATCAATTGGAAGTTGGCTGAAAAAGTTAATGAGCCTTTGGCGCGGCTGATGGTGACGACTTTATCTTCCATGGGTTGGCGCATGACTTCGAGGACACGTGTGCCGAATTCAGGAAATTCATCGAGGAACAAAACCCCGCGATGGGCGAGGGAGATCTCACCGGGCTTTGGAATGTTCCCGCCGCCAACGAGACCTGCATGTGAAATGGTGTGATGCGGTGCGCGGAATGGACGCTGCTTAATGAGTGGTGTGCCAGCAGGGAGTTGATCTGCCACTGAATAAATGCGGGTCACATCCAGCGATTCTTCGATGGACATTTCTGGCAGGATGCCGGGCAAGGCACGGGCAATCAATGTTTTGCCAGCACCAGGGCTGCCAACCATCAGCACATTGTGTCCGCCAGCAGCTGCAACCTCAAGCGCGCGTTTGACGTGTTCCTGTCCTTTGATTTCAGCAAAGTCTGTTGGGGTGAAGAGCGGTTCGAGAATACTCTCTGAGGGTTGATACGGTTGAATGAGGCGCCGACCCGCCAAATGGTCGTAAAGATCCGCAAGTGATTTGACTGGGATAATTTCGAGGCCGGGGATCAAGGCTGCTTCGGGCGCATCCACCTCAGGCACGAACATCCGCTTGTAGCCATTGGCACGGGCTGTGGCGGCCATGGGCAAAATGCCGCGCGTGTGACGCACAACGCCATCCAGTGAAAGTTCGCCGATGACAAGTGCGCCATCCATGACATCATGGGGGAGATGCCCGGCGAGGATGATGACACCGAGCGCGATGGGCAGATCGTAAGCGGGGCCTTCCTTGCGTACGACGGCTGGTGCAAGATTGACAACAATGCGATGACGGGGAAAATGCAAACCCGCATTCTTGACTGCGGTTTGTACACGCTCGCGACTCTCCTGCACGGCGGCATCGGGCAGGCCTACAATGGTGACGCCCGGCAGACCGTTGGTGTAATCCACTTCCACTTCAACGATGACGCCTTCAAGTCCCACTACAGCGCAGGAGTAAACTCGGGAGAGCATGGTTTTATTTTACATGATGTTTGGGCTTTGTGATGAATACGTTTACCCAAAGACAACGAAATCGAGTGGTTCGAGTTTAAGCTCTCTATAGTTGGTGAGTTTGCTTCGTCCGTGCAGAGGGCGAAGGCTGGTGACAGAGGTTTGTTCGATGATGCGAGAGGCGAGGGTTTGCGGTGCTTCGGAGAAGTTCGCAAAAATAACGGAGCGTTTGCCCGCGTAAGTGCGCATGAAACCCAGAACATGGTCGTTTTCGGTCTGGATGATCTCGAGTTCGCCGCCTGAAAAAACGGTATGCTGTTTGCGCAGTTCGATGAGTTGTTTCAAACCCTGATACACGCGTCCTTCGGTCGTGTTTTGGATGTTGCGTTTTGCGTATTGGTTCCAGTCGGTTTTCGGACGATGCACCCAGCGGCTATCGCGTTCGTGGGCGGGGTCGTCGAGGTAGGTGTAGTCGTTGAGGGTGCCGATCTCGTCGCCGAGGTAGATGAGCGGAATTCCGCCCGCGGTCAGGATAACCCCGTGAATGAGGTGGATGCGGCGGATGGCAAGCTCCACTTCATTTGGGCCTTCTTCCTTTAAAGCCTTCTCCAGCCCGGCGAGTGAGGCACAGGTGCCGCTGATGCGGCAATCGCCTGTTTTGGGGTTCTCTTGAAAGGGAAGACCGCGCGAAAAACTGCCCTCGAAACGGCCTCTGTAGAATTCATTCAGGAAGCGGCGGTGGTCGTTGCCGTTGATGCCAAAGGAGGCGGCATCTTCATCAGAAAAGGTCCAGCCGATATCATCATGGACGCGCACGTAATTGACCCAGGCTGTATTCGGGTTGATCTTGAAACGTGTGGCAAGCGCTTGCGAAAGCAGTTTGATTTTGCGCGTAGCAAGTGAATTCCACAGCAGGGCCATTAATAGCGGGTTGTAGGAGAGTTGACATTCTTCGGGTGAGATGTATTTCACCACGTCGTCAGGGTGGACAATGGCTTCGGATTTGAAAAGCAGGGCGGGTGATGCAATGCGGGCAACCGCGTTGAAGGCCTGAATCAGCACGTGGGCACCGGGTAGGTTTTCACAGTTGGTGCCGAGCTGCTTCCAGATGAAGGCAACGGCATCGAGGCGGATCACTTCCACACCTTGATTAGCGAGGAACAACATCTCTTCGGCCATGCGGTTGAAGACGGCGGGATTGGCATAGTTCAGGTCCCATTGATAGGAATGGAAGGTGGTCCACACCCAGCCGCCATCTTTGAACAGGTTGGGGAAGAAGGTGAATGCTCCAGTGTGTTCATCGGGAAATATTTCCCTGAGATTCTGTTCGTAGAGGTTGGGCATCTCACGGTTGGGGAAGATGCGGTAAAAGTCCTGAAATTCATCATCGCCCGATTTTGCTCCCTGTGCCCAGAGATGTTCGTCGGATGTGTGATTGAAGACCAGATCAACAACCAGGCTGATGCCTGCGTTGCGGAGTTCATGGGCAAGCGAGGCGAGTTCTTCCATGGTGCCAAGCGGTGGATGCACTTCGCGATAACTGCTGACGGCATAGCCGCCATCGTTTTCGCCTTCGGGGGCTTTGAAGAGCGGCATGAGATGCAGATAGGTGAGGCCGAGTTCTTTGAAATACGGGATCTTGGATTTTACGCCTTCGAGATTTTCTGCAAATAGATCGACGTAACAGACTCCGCCCAGCATCTGGTTCGATTGAAACCAAAGCGGATTCTCCTCCCGGGCATTGTCAAGCGCACGCAGGTCGGTGGGGCGTTGAAACCACGAGCGTGCCAGGCTGGTGACGAGGTCTTCAAGATGGAAGAAGAGATCGTAACGTTCGTTGTAAATTTCAACATACAAATTAAATAATTTTGGAAAATGCCTTTTCAGCCGCATTTGAAATTCGGCCCAGCCTGTGGGATCGGTGGAAATGGAATGTTCAAAGGTTTTTTCCAGGCGGGGAAGAAGGCGGTGCAGGGTGAGTTTTGTTTCGAGTTCAATGTTGGGGATGATAGCCATGGTTATTCTTCTGTATTAATGGATTGGATGGAGCCGAGTTCGAAAATGTCGAGTTCGTTCAAGCACACGGAGCCGCCCTGCGCAAGCAGTTTGATTCCGCGGCTATCTGGAGAGGGGAAGATGCTGTCGGTCAGTGTGAGTATGCCGTCATTTGCAAAGACTTCGATGGAGGCGGCATCGACAAAAATGTGCAGGCGGATGGTGTTACGGATCGGCGCAAGGGGTGCGGAATGGATTCGAGCAAAGCCTTCATTGAAATCAGCCTGCCCGGAGCGGGTGCGGTCTAAAACCAGCATTTGCTCTGCAACGAGATAGGAAATGACCGTTTCTTCATTCGCGCCGACACGGAGTTGAAAACCGAATGAGTCTGTATTTCCTGCCCATTGAAATTCTGCCTTGATCTCAAGTGTTGCAGATCGGATGTGATGGAGCAGGTCGTTGTCTGTGCTGATGAGCTCGTTCTGGTACTGTGTGCGGGCGCCGCGTAAACTTTGCAGTTCGGGAATTGGGGTTTGGATCAGGCGAATTCCGTTTTGGGTTTGGGTGAGCGACAGTTCGCGGGGCAGGCTGAATGAGCCGCGGAATTCGAAGGCAGGAATCGTTGTGGCGTATTGCCAGTTGTTCATCCAGCCGAGCATGATGCGGCGATCGTTCGGTTCATGATTCCAGGATTGGGGTGCGTAATAATCTGCGCCGTGATCTGCCCAGAGGATGGTCTCTTTTGGATCTTCGGAGGTGAAGGTTTGTCCATCGAAATCACCGATAAAGTATTGAGTGCCAGAACCGCCCGCGGGGCCGCCTTTGCCGACTCCCACTGTCAGCACCCAGCGGGTTTGGGTTGTTGTATCCACTGTCAGTTTGAAAAGATCGGGCGTTTCCCAAACGCCTACTGTGGATCCGTACTCGCCGTTGCCGAAGGTTCCGCTTTGCTTCCAATGTTTCAGGTCGGCTGAAATGTAAAAGAGTACGCGGTCACCTGCGGCCAATGCCATGACCCAGTGGTCTTCATGCCAGAATACTTTCGGGTCGCGGAAGTCGGTCAGGTTGCCCGGGTGCGGCACGATCGGGTTGCCTGCGTACTTCGTCCATGTGCGGCCGCGGTCTGTGCTGTAGGCGAGGTTCTGGTCTTCGACCCGTTTTTTATCGTTGTAGGTATGGTTGTTGTAGGTGAAGATGGCAACCATCGCCTCTTTGCCAAACCCAGCGGTGTTATGTGCATCCACGATGGCGCTGCCGGAGAAGATCATTCCATGCTCATCGGGGTGCAACGCGATCGGCAAGTGTTGCCAGTTGACCATATCTTTGCTCACCGCATGTCCCCAGTGCATGGGTCCCCACACCAGGCTGTGCGGATGGTATTGGTAAAAGAGATGATATTCGCCGTCAAAGTACACCATGCCATTGGGGTCATTCATCCACATGGATGGCGGGGTGAAATGAAAGGCGGGGCGAAAACGGTCACTCATGACGACAACTTGATCCAAAGATAGGAATACGGCTGCAGAGTGAGTTTTTCATTCAAGGCATAGGCACGGTTTTCACACAGATCCTGTCCGCTCTTTTGATATTCAGCAGGGATTTGGGCAACTTGAACGCGGCTGCTCAAATTATTGAGCACAAGAATCGCTTCTTCTGCATTTTTGCGCACGTATGCCAACATGGCTGAGTTGCCAGTTTCAACCCACTGCATGTCACCGCTCAAGGCGGCATGTCCTTTGCGAATGGCGATCATCCGCTGAATCGTGCGCAGCAATGAATGTTGTGACTTCAACTGGTCGGCAACGTTCACCTTTTGATAGTGGTAATCGCCTTGCACCATTTCGGTGAACGGC
>DAOQID010000195.1:0-5029 GCA_035339375.1 Anaerolineales bacterium
CCTCCACCACCGCCCCCGAAGAAGAACTGATTGGGGTCATTCGGGTTGCCTCCACCTTGAAAGCCGCCGCAATTCATGGGGGCATCTTCCTGAGCGGTTCCAAACCCGATCGTATAAACTCGGACCCCGCGGGTCTTGGCAAATTCCGCCGCGAAGACGGGCTCTGGCCCAGTGGTGTTGACGCCGTCCGTCAACAGGACAACGATGTACGGCGCATATTGCCCTGCAGGCATGGGCTCTGGTTCTGTGCCTGCGAACGGACTTGGCATGCTATCGTCAATTTCGGAAAGCGCTTCAAGAGATTTGAGCAAGCCCGAGCCGATGGCTGTCCTGCGGGCGGTGGTGATGTTTTGAATGGCGGTTTCAAGCAGACTGCGTTCGGTGGTTGGCTCCTGAATGACGACCGCATACCCCGCAAATGCCACCAGCCCAATTTGCACGTTCGATTCCTGCGCGGCGATAAAATCCCATGCCGCTGTTTTGGCTGCTTCGAGGCGGTTCGGAGAGATATCTGTCGAGCACATGCTTCTGGAAACATCAATGGCAAGGATGATGGTGGCATTTGAAGCGGGCACAGTGACCGTGGAAACGGGCCGCCCCATCGCCACCACCAGGCTCGACATTGCCAGCAAAAACAACACAAACGGCAGATGACGCCGCACCTGTGATTGTTTTCCAAGCGCCTCACGCACCAAAGACAGGCTTGAGTAACGCACCGCATACGGTTTTCGTCGGCGAAGAACAAAGATGTAAACCAGCACCAACAAGGGGATCAGTGCCAGCAAATAAAGGAATCCAGGCCAGAGCAATTCCATGTCAGCCTCCAATCTCACCACGGAGCACACAGAGACCACGGAGAATTTCAAGAGGCTTTTCTCTGTGGACTCCGTGATCTCTGTGGTGAAAAAACAGAAAACTAAACCAAATACCAGAGAGTATAAAAAAGCTATGGCACATGGCTAAACCACAACAGGGAGAGCATCCCTGCAACCAATAAAATGAGAATGCTCGCACCCGCAAAAATGGCGGTGACTTCCGTCTTTTCTTCCACGATCACCAATTGCGGATCAATATTTTCGTAGATGGTTTGCAGATCTTCCTCGGTTTGGGCATTGTAATAATTTCCGTCTGTGATCTCGGCGATCTGCCGCAACGTGGCTTCGTCCAACTGCGTGAAGACCGAAAAGCCATTCACCTCCAGTTGAACGCCTGCGCTGCTGCCAACCCCAATGGTGTGGATGCGCACGCCGCGGTCCGCGGCGAATTGAGCGGCTTCGAGCGGGTCTGGGTCCATGTTGTTTTCGCCATCGGTGAGCAACACGATCACAGCGGAATCATCTGCACTTGAAACAGGAGCAGGCATGGGCGCAGGAGAAGATGCGTCTGGTTGGGGGACATCCATGCCGAGGATGGGAGGTTGTCCTGTTACGTTGGCAATCGTATTTAACGAGATGATGATCCCATTGGCAAGCGAAGTACCGCGCTCGGGGCGCAAACGGTCAATGGAAGCGAGGATGGCTTCCTTGTCGTTGGTGGGCAATTGCACCGAAAAACCGTTGTCGCTGAAAGAGACAATGCCGATCTTCACCGTCTCTGGCTGGCGTTGTACAAAATCACGCCCCACCGCTTTGGCGGCCTCCATGCGGGTCGGCTCGAAATCGGCGGCGGTCATACTGCCTGAAACATCAAAAGCAAGAATGACAATGCCTTCCACCTTCGGCAGGCTCGCCACCATTTGAGGGCGCGCCAATGAAAAAAATAAAACAGCCAGGCCGATCAAAAACAAAATTGCAGGAAGGTGGCGGCGCGAATTGGCAGCGCGTCCGCTGGTTTGCTGCACCAGGCCCAAACTGCCATAACGCACAGCCAGTTGTTTGCGCTGGTTTTGCATGCGGAGATACAACAAAGCCAGCAGCGGAATCGCCAGCAAAGAAAAAAGCAACGTGGGCCAGAGAAAAGACATGGTTACCTTTTGTGTTGACGCCGCATCATCACGAAACGCGCAATGGCGTGGATCAGATCTTCCTCTGTGGAAAGCGGAAGGACATCGACCCCTGCGCGCTTGAAAGAATCTTTCAACGCAGTTTCACGTTGTTGCGCGGCGGCGCGGAAACGTTCGCGGAATTTTTTATCGTGCGTATCCACGTATAACTGCTCGCCCGTTTCTGCATCTTCCATCACGATCGGGCCGATGTCGGGCAGGTCCATTTCGCGCGGGTCCCACAAGCGGATGGCAATGACTTCGTGATGCTGGCTCAACAGATTCAACGTGCGCTCCCAGCCAGGCGTGCTGATGAAATCAGACACCACAAAAACGAGCGAGCGTTTTTTGATGGCATGCAAACCGCCTTTGAGCAATGCGCTCAGATCGGTCATGGAAGAATGCGGAAGACGCGGCTGATTCAACAGGTCGTTGATGATGCGCAGCACCTGCAGCCGCCCGCTTCTTGCTGGGACCGTGCGCTGGATCGCGCTCCCAAACATCATCGCCCCGACGCGATTCCCGTGACGGGTCAATAGCCTTGCAAGCGTGGCGACAAAATCAATCAGCACATTGCGCTTCTGATTTTGCAGCGTGCCAAAATCCACCGATGGACTCAGGTCGAGCAAAAACCATGCAATGACTTCGCGGTCTTCCATGTATTGACGGACGTACGGCGTGTTCATGCGCGCGCTGACGTTCCAATCAATGTAGCGGATGTCATCTTCAGGCTGGTATTCGCGCAGGTCGGCAAAATCCACGCCGAAGCCGCGGAAGAGACTGCGGTAATCGCCCTGCAGAAGTCCATCCAACCTGCGGATGACCTGCCAATCAAGCCGGTGCAGAATGCGCTCAGGCGTTGGCGTGGACGTTGAAGTGTTCATGCAGTGGCACCACAGGGAGCGGAATGCGTTCGAGGATCTTCTTCAAAATATCGTCGCTGCTGATGTTGTCGGAAAGCGCTTCGTACGAAAGCACCAGCCTGTGGCGGATGACATCCAGCGCCATGTCGAGCACATCCTGCGGGAGGACGTAGCTGCGTCCGCGCACGAAGGCGAGCGCCTTGGCAGTGAGGATCAAATTGATGGATGCACGCGGGCTGGCACCGAACATGATGTAGCGTTGAACCTCACCCAAGCCCACCTCTTTTGGATTGCGCGTGGCGTTGACCATTTTGACCGCGTATTCAATGAGGGCTGGGTCCACATACACCTGATCGGTCTTCTTTTGCAATTCCACCAACTGGTCGGTGGTCAGCACTTTTTGCACTTCCGTCCACGCGCCTGTCATTCGTTCGACGATGACAAATTCTTCGGTGGGGCTGGGGTAGCCCACCAACACCTTGAGCATGAAGCGGTCCACTTGCGCTTCGGGGAGTGCGTACGTGCCTTCGGTTTCGATCGGGTTTTGAGTGGCCAGCACCAAAAACGGATTCGGCACTTTGTGGGTCTCGCGGCCAATGGTGACCTGTTTTTCCTGCATCACTTCGAGCAGGGCGCTTTGCACTTTGGCGGGCGCGCGGTTGATCTCATCGGCCAACAATAAATTCGTGAATACAGGCCCAAGCGAGGTGTTGAACTCGCCGCTCTTCTGGTTGTAAATGCGCGTGCCGATCAGATCCGCTGGGACAAGGTCTGGCGTAAATTGAATGCGTTTGAATTCGCCGCCGATGGAATCGGCGAGGGTCTTGATCGCCATCGTCTTTGCCAGGCCTGGCACGCCTTCCACGAGGATATGTCCGCGGGCGAGCAGGGCCACGATCATGCGCTCGAGCAAATGGTCCTGCCCCACGATGACTCGCTTCACTTCGTACAACACGCGTTCCATTGGGAGTTTGTTTTCACGATTTGAGGTTTGTTCCATGCCTGTGCTCCTTTTGTCTCTCAATAAATATGTAGGGGCGACCCTTCAATAGGGTTGAAGTCAACTGTCTTCCAGAGGCGGGTCGCCCCTACAGTCCAGAAAATGAATTAATACGGCGGCGAGCCCATGCCGCCCACCGCCACGGTGATCGGCACCGCAAACCCGATGCCGACGAAAAAACTTTCATCGGTGGGGTTGATGATGCCAGTGACAATGCCAATGACATGACCATTTCGATTCAACAGAGGCCCGCCCGAGTTCCCAGGGTTGACCGCTGCGTCAATTTGGATCATGCCTGGGATCTCCAAACCAGTCCCTTCCATCTGAAAGACTCGGTCAAAGCCAGAGATCACGCCCGAGCTCATCGAGCTGTACAAACCAAAGGGGTTGCCCACTACAAATGCCTCATCCCCCACCCGCATCGAATTGGGGTTGCCCAACACGGCAGGCACCACCGAAAGCGGCGTATCGTATGCCTGCAGCACCGCAATATCACGCTCAGGCATTTCAGAGACGATCGCCGCCTCTGACTGCGTGCCATCGGCAAAGGTGACCATGATCACGCTGGCCCCATCCACCACATGCAGACTGGTGAGAATGTTGCCGAAGGAATCGACCACCACGCCGCTTCCCAACCCGAAATCTGACTCAGCGTTCTGATGCTTCTCTTCCACCTGAATCAGGATCAGCGACGGCCGAATGGCCTGATACACCTGCGCGGAATAAGACGGTGCAGGCGTCGCCGAAGCCATGACCATCGCCACCGAAGCGTTGACATCTTCCACGGTCAGTTGATTTGGTTTTACAACAAGCAGATTGTAGAAAAACAGGACCAGCAAAGCACCAAAGACCCCCGAGGCAAAAGGCAGCCCGCGCCGCAAACGCGCAATGACCTCCCTCATGCGACCTTTCCATTTATCCATTTTTGAAGCAGACGATTCGTTCATGCACAGTTCCTGATCAAGTAAGCTGGCGTACACGATATTTGCCAATATAAGGACTTTATTTTAGATAAAGATGAGAAAAGTTGTCACATTCTTACAGATTTACAAAACCCACATAATTACACCCCCAGGTGCCGATTTTCAATACGGGGTGGGTATAATTGCCGCATCACATTCAAACTGTAAGCGATTCGAAACATGAGGGCTTTCCATGAACGGTCATTGCTTCATCAGTTATTCA
>DAOQID010000196.1:0-4910 GCA_035339375.1 Anaerolineales bacterium
CAACACCGACCAGAACGGTATTGCGCATCTGAAAAACATTAAATCAGTCAATTACGCCCAGATACAGGACAGCAGTGATGATTTTGGGTTTACAGCCTTGTATTGGGGCAGCGGCGTCAGCGCGGGCACGTTCAATTTGTACGGAAATTATTACAGCAGTGTGGATAAACTTTTCGGGTATCTATACACCGACCGCCCAATATATCGTCCCGATCAGGAGGTTTACTTCAAGGGCATCCTACGTCAGGATGACGACCTGCATTACAGCCATCCACGCATTAATCAGGTATATGTTGTCGTTGAACAATGGGGCGAAAAAATATACGAAGACTATGTACCCATCAACGATCAGGGAAGTTTCAGCGGCAAGGTAAAACTTGATGCTGATGTTTCTTTGGGGTATTACATGGTCTACGCATACGTATCCAATTCTCCAAACGAGGGACCCATCACATCGGTTGGTTTCAGCGTTGCCGAATACAAGAAGCCTGAATTCGAGGTGTTGGTCTCACCCGATTCGACCGAAGTCCTCATGGGCGAGGAGGTCAATTTTGGACTGGATGCAGAATACTATTCTGGTGGTCTCTTGAAAAACGCCTCGGTGGAATGGTTCATCGAAGCAAGACCGTATTATTTCCACCCCATCGAAAAGTACAACCGCTACAGTTTCATGGATTGGAATCGCGATATGTACTGGGAGCCTGAAACCCAATCAGGGAATGGGACCTTGGCGGAAGGCAGCGGCGAAACCGACGAGAACGGCCATTTTGACATTGCGCAAATACTCGAATCTTCAAAAGAAAATGAAGGCATTTCGCAAACAATGACCCTCTCAGCCAATGTCGCTGATGTCGCAGGAAACACCGTCAGCGGGACAGGGAGCGTTGTAGTCCATCACAGTGAATATTACGCTGGTATTCGCTCGGAAAAGTATGTTGCCACGCAAGGGGAGGCACAGGCCTTCAACCTCGTTGTCCTCGATTGGAACTCCCAGCCCATTGCTGACCAAAAAGTGACCGTCAGTTTTGTGGAAAGGCGCTGGTATAGCATCCAAAAACAGGATGAACAAGGGATGCTCCAATGGGAAACTTCCGTAAAAGAGATTCCGGTCAGTTCAGTGGAAGCCACAACAGGCGCAGATGGAACCGCACAAGTTGAATTCACTCCTCCCAATGGAGGCGTGTTCAAAGCCCTCGTCAAAGTGATTGACACGAAGGGAAATACTCATCAGGCATCCACTTATCTCTGGGTATCCAGCAAAGAGCAGATATTCTGGCGACAGACAAATGACCGTGCATTCAACCTCATCGCCGACAAAGACAGCTATTCACCAGGGGACACAGCCGAAATTCTCATCGCCCAACCGTTTCAGGGGGATGTGTATGCCCTCATCACCTACGAACGTGGGCACATCTACAAGAGCGAAGTTGTCAAACTAAACGGGAACAGCACCATCTACCACCTCCCCATTACCGAGGAAATGGTCCCCGCAGCTTATGTTTCGGTAACCGTCATCAGCGGAGCCCAAAACAGCGGTGCACCTGATTTCAAAATGAGCATCGCCCGTCTCAATGTGGATACTGAACTTAAAACCCTTGATGTTTCAGTCTCTGCCAATAAAGAATCAGCTGGCCCCGGAGACAAAGTTACATACACGATCGAAACAAAAGACAGCAAGGGCGCACCCGTCTCTGCAGATGTATCGCTTTCGGTAGTGGACAAGGCCGTGCTGGCACTCATGCCTTCCAACACCATCCCATTGTTAAGTAGCTTTTACGCCACCCGCGGACTGGGCGTCATGACGGCATTGGGTATCGTTTCCAGTGCCGATGACTTCAATGCAAACTATCGCAAGACCATTCCTGACGGCAACAAAAGCGGCGGCGGTGGCGGCGGCGAACCTGGCGTCATCACTGTGCGTGAAAATTTCAAAGACACAGCCGCATTTGAAGCAGAAGTGATGACCGATGAAAACGGTATCGCAAAGGTTGATGTGGAATTGCCTGAAAACCTCACCACCTGGGTTGCTGAAGCGCGAGCCATCACCGAAGACAGCCGTGTGGGTCAGGCGACCAGTGAATTGGTCAGCTCGAAACCGCTCTTTGTGCAACTGCAAACGCCGCGATTCTTCGTCGTTGGGGATCAGCTAACAGTGGGTGCGACCGTCTTCAACAATTTGGAAACATCCCTCAAGGTGGATATCTCATTGGATGCGGAAGGTGTGCAGGTTTTGTCTGATCCAAAACAAAGCATCGAGATCGAAGGCAGGCAGCAGGCTTACGTCACCTGGGATATCGTTGTCAAAGCAAATATCGAACGTGTGGATCTGACCGCCACCGCGATCAGCGGACAATTCACCGATGCCAGCAAACCCGCACTGGGCACACTCGATGGGCAGGGCATTCCCGTGTACAACTTCACCGCCGTCGAAACGGTCGGCACTTCAGGCATGATCCTCACCGCAGACTCGGTAACTGAAAGCATCCAACTACCCACCACTTTGAATATCGAAGACGCGAATCTTTCCATCGAAATTTCACCATCGTTGGCCGCTTCGATGCAATCGAGTTTGAAATACCTTGAAGATTATCCCTACCTGTGCATGGAGCAGACCATTTCACGCTTCCTGCCCAACGTTATCACCATGCGCGCACTGGATGCCGCAGGACGCCCCACTCCCATGCGCGGCTCGTTGAACACGCAGGTCAATTCGGCACTGCAAAGAATTTACGCAAAACAAAAATACGACGGCGGCTGGAACTGGTGGGACGGCGAATTAAGCGACCCGCAGACCTCTGCATATGTCATTTATGGTTTGATCGAAGCGCAGGCCAGCGGATACGAAATCTCTGAAACCGTACTCGCCAACGGCCTGGACTACCTGAAGAACAATCTGCCTGACATCAAACGCAACGAAGCCTCGTGGCACTACAACCGCTACGCCTTCATGCTCTACGTGCTCGCCCGTGCCGATGAACTCGATGCAGGCAAGACCAACTTCATTTTTGAAAATCACTCAAAATTGGATCTCTACGGGAAAGCCTATCTGGCGCAGGCGATGTTCATGCTCGATGAGGAAGACCCGCGCATCAAAACGCTTCTTTCCGACCTCGTAACTGCCACCGTCCAATCGGCATCAGGCGCCCATTGGGAGGAATCCACCAAGGACTACTGGAACTGGAATACCGACACACGCACAACCGCCATTGTGCTCAACGCCTTCGTGCAGATTGATCCACAAAACCCCATCACTGCAAATGCGGTCCGCTGGTTGATGGCCCATCGTGAAAGCGGACACTGGCAATCCACGCAGGAAACGGCATGGTCACTGATCGCATTGACCAATTGGCTGATCGAGTCGCAGGAATATGAGACCGATTACAAATACGCCGTCGGCTTGAATGGCAACCTGCTTGATGAAGGTCAGGCAAGCGCCGAGGATCTGACAGAGACCGTCAACCTGCAAGTACAGATCGAAGACCTGCTCAAGGAACAGGGCAATGACCTCGTCATCACCCGTGGACGCGGCACAGGCAACCTGTATTACAGCGCCTATCTCAGCACCAGCCTGCCTGTGGATTCCATCCAACCGCTCGATCAGGGTGTGAGCCTTTCCCGTGAATACTTTACCCTCGACGATCCCAAGACTCCCATCACCGAGATCGAGCGCGGCGAATTGGTCAAAGCGCGGCTGACCATCGTCATCCCTGCCGCCGTACATTACATCGTCATTGACGATCCCCTGCCCGCAGGCATGGAAGTCCTCAATGCCAGTCTCGCAACTGATACCGCGGTGCCATCCTTCTACTCCGCACAGGATTACAAAGACCGCGGCTGGGGCTGGTGGTACTTCTCTCATATCGAATTGCGCGATGAAAAAATAACCCTCTCCGCTGATTACCTGCCAGCGGGAACCTACGTGTACACCTACATCGTCCGCGCCAGCACGGCAGGTACGTTCAACGTCATTCCACCCACTGCATCCGAATTCTACTTCCCCGATGTCGGCGGAAGAGGCGCAGGGAGTGTGTTTACGGTGAGATAAAAACCCAGCCCGACAACCCTCATCCCCGGTGCGGACAACCCGCAGGCGTGGAATCGATTCAGCTATGTGATGAATTCGCCCATTCTGTATAATGATCCCAGCGGGCATAGAGCGGTTGGAGATGGTGAACAATACGACAGTGATGGAAATAAGCAGTATCCAGAAAAAGACCCGTATGAAGATGACGACACTCTATCTCAGGCTGAACTTGCAAAACTTACAGCACTACTTGATCAACAAAAGCGGTTACTAGAAGGCTTCTCTTTTGCGGCCAGAATACTTGGTCTTATTGCTGGAACTGCGGTAGTAGCAGGAGTAGCATCACTAGGTTGCGCAACAGGTGTGTTATGTACTGTAGGAGCTGTATCTGGTTTAATATTAGGGGCAGCAGTTGAAGAGGCAATTTATGACAATTTGCTTGGCGATGACATATCTGCAATCAACCAATTGAACGAATATCTAGACAGTGCCGTGGACTTGGACCAGGGCGAGTATAATTTTATAATTACAGAGACTGAAAAAAAATTATGATGGTTTGCTTGTGACAGATACAAACCTTGAAATAGACGGGTTGGAAATAATCCTCGAAGACACTGGTTTTACAGCCGAGGAATTAAGAGAAACTCTGGAAGGAAATATGCCATGAAAATACGCTTAGGGTACATAGTGCTAATTGTATTTACATTGACAATTGGTGTCATAAGTGGGTATCTAAAAGATTGGGCGATTAAATCATCATTTTTCGATGTTAATGCCTGGAGGTTAATAGCAGGTTGTTGTATTGTTGTTATTTTTGTCTGGATAGTTATGGTAAATAAAATATTCAAGAATATACACAACAAGCAAGCTAGAATGAATGCCATCT
>DAOQID010000197.1:0-4721 GCA_035339375.1 Anaerolineales bacterium
ACGATCTCATCCAGCGATACCCGTCCGCCTTTTTTGGGGGCGGCGGAGATTTTCTCTTCGTCGAGGGCATAGCCGAAGGAGAGGGCGATGCGTAAATGCCATTCGGGAGGGAATGTCAAAATTTGGCGAGTCCGTTCAAAGTCATAGAGAGAAGCGGGGCATGATCCAATGCCCAATTCCCATGCGGCGAGCTGCATAAAGGCGGCGGCTTGCCCTGCGTCAAACATCGTCTGGAATTTTTCGGTGGGTTCGGGGGTGAGAATGGCCACGCACAAGGCCGCACCTGCAATATGGCCTGCCCACTCTCCGCATTGTGACAAAGCCTTTAGCGTTTCTTTTTCACGAACGGCAATGAAACGCCAGGCCTGATTGTTCTTCGAAGATTGCGACCTGCGCCCTGCATTGAGAATGGCGTGGACCACATCATCTGGCAGGGGTTTGTCTTGAAATTTTCTCACGGCGCGTTTTAGACGGATGGCTTCAGATACGTTCATGGTTCCTCGCTTTTCGAGGATTATAGCCTACCGTTGAAAATGGATGTTGCTCTTGGCACTATCAAAAAGGGAAGATAGTCAATAGGCAGTTTGACCTCATTTTGTGATAATGAAACTGGTAATTTGTCAATTTTTATATAAAAACAGGAGCCCCCTATGACCTTACCCACTGTTTCAGAAACCACCCTATTGAAAGAATTTGCCTACACCCTGCGCCCCGTAGAGCGTGGATATGCAAACCGTACGCTGTACATCAACCTGAACGACAATACCATCCTGGAAAAGCCCGTCACCCAACAAATGAAAGACCTGTTCACCGGCGGGCGCGGATTTGCACTCAAATTACTGTGGGATGCCGTAACCCCTGAAACGAAATGGGATGACCCGCAAAATGAACTGGTCATTGCCAACGGCCCGATCTGTGGAATCACAGCCTACCCCGGCAGCGGCAAATCCACAGTTGTTACCCTGAGCCCGTTGACCGAAAATGTGATCGACAGCAACGTGGGCGGATATTTTGCCCCCTTCCTGAAATTCTCTGGTTTTGACGCGCTTGAGATTCAAGGCAAGGCAGCCAAAGATGTGATCATTTTCATTGACGGCGATACTGGACGAGTGACCATCGAAGCAGACTCACTCGAAGCTGTCGACTCACACCAGATCGGCAATGTCCTCACCGAAAGATTTGGCGGTGACGAAAAAGGCAAACGCGCCATATCCGTGCTTTCGGCAGGTCAGGCGGCGGAACATACCCGCATCGCCATGATCAATTCCACCTGGTACGATGTGCGCCGCAAGGAAGCCCGTTTCAAACAGGCAGGCCGCGGCGGTCCGGGGCGTGTCTTCCGCGATAAGAAGATCAAAGCCATCGTGGTACGCTACTCCGATATGGGCGGAGACAAGAACGGTGTGGCCGACATGCCGCTCATCCGCAAGGCTGGTCAGCGTATCAACAAGGAAATCGCCGACCTCGATGACAAGCAGAATCAAATGCGAAAAGTGGGCACGGCCAACATCGTCGAAGTAATGGACCATTTCGATCTGCTGCCCACACATAATTTCCGCTATGGATCACATCCCGATACGCATAAAATCGATTCGAAAGTTTGGAAGGAAAAATTCACACAGGGATTACCCGACGGCTGCTGGCTGGGCTGCACCATGTCATGTTCTCATGGTGTGGATCACTTCCCGCTTCAAACTGGACCTTACGCAGGCGACTGCGTTTTGGTGGATGGCCCTGAATATGAGAATGCCGCGGGGCTGGGTTCGAACATCGGCAATTTCGACCCGCAAAAAGTTTTGGAACTCAATTTCTATTGCGATACCTACGGCATCGACAGCATCTCATTTGCAAACTGTGTTGCCTTTGCGATGGAATGTTATGAAGAAGGCATTATCACAAAGGAACAAACAGGCGGTTTGGAATTGAAGTTCGGCAACGGCTCGGCTGCTTTGGATCTCATTCACCAAATGGCACGCGGCGAAGGCTTTGGTGTGATCGTGGGGCAGGGTGTTCGCTATATGAAAGAACTATTTATCCGTCAATACGGCGCTGACCCGAAATTCATCCATGATATTGGCATGGAGATCAAGGGCATGGAAATTTCCGAATACCTCACCAAAGAATCGCTGGCTCAGCAGGGTGGCTACGGCATGGCCACCAAAGGTCCACAGCATGATGAAGCCTGGCTGATCTTCATGGATCAAGTGCAAAACCTGCTGCCCTCTTTCAAAGACAAAGCCGAAGCTTTGCATTACTTCCCCATGTGGCGCACATGGTTCAGCCTGCACGGGTTGTGCAAACTGCCGTGGAACGACATCTCACCCGAAAACAACAAGCAGACCAAAGAACCCGCCAAAGTGGAAGAACACGTTGAAAACTATACCTGGATCCATCAGGGCGTCACTGGTAAGCCAACGGTTGCCGAAGACCTGCTGCATCAATCGGAGAGAGTGTACAACTTCCAAAAGGTCTTTGCCTTGCGCATGGGTCGTGTAGGACGCAAACACGATTACCCGCCTTACCGTGCAATGGGACCTGTCACAGCTGCTGAATACGAATCCCGTCAGGATCGCTATGACGAACAACTCAAACGGCTGGTTGAAGTTGACCCCGCAAACCTGACCACACAGGAAAAGATGGCGCACCTCCGCAAATACCGCGAAGAACAATATGAACAATTGATGGACGCGGTCTATCAAAGAAGGGGCTGGGACGCGAACAGCATTCCCACCCTCGAAAAACTTCACCAACTCGGCATTGATTTGCCCGAAGTCGTAGAGGTCGTCAAACAAGCTCAGAAAAAGTAAATCACGAAATCGCTGTTTTACAGAACCAGAAAATTTAACGCCAGGGCACAGAGATGCAAAGCCATTGCAATCCCCGCGCCCTGGCGGCTTTGCATTAAAAATTCGAGTGGATGGTTTTGTATCATCGCGAATGGCCTTTTCCCTCTGCGGTTATAATTCGTGCAATGGATTCGCAAATCACATTTCGACAATATCTTTTTTCAACGCTTGCCCTCCTGCTCATCGGCTGGGGCGGACTTGCCCTGCTGTTGATTTATTCTGTGCCCTTCGTATGGGCCCGTTGGGGATTCTACGTCTGCGGCATTATGGCGCTTACAGGCACGGCCTTGCCTGTTGTCTATTTTCTACACCGCCGCTTTCCGACCACTCCACAAGCCGAGCCAGGCGTTATTGTGCGGCAGGCCATGTGGGTGGGGGTGTATGGGGCCACTTTGGCATGGCTTCAACTTGGGCGTCTCGTCACACTTTATGTAATTCTCGGTTTGGCGGGCGGCCTGATCGCAATTGAATATTTCATTCGCCTGCGTGAAAAAGCCAACCGCCGCCTGCCCGATATCCAATGACAACGCTTCGCGATCTACCTTCCATTGATCAAATTCTCCAAACACATTTGGCTGCGCAGCTCATTGCCCGCTACGGCAGGCCATTGACCTTAAGCGCCATTCGTTTCACATTGGATGAAATAAGAGCCCGCTTCAAATCTGGACAGATAACTGCCCTGCCTCTACGAGATTTGATCCTCGCTCAGGCAGATGCCACCCTCACCGCATGGACAAAGCCGACCCTCATCCCGGTCATCAACGCTTCGGGGGTGATTCTGCATACGAACCTTGGCCGTGCCCCGCTCAGCGATGACACCATCCGCGCCATGGATGTGGCTTCACGCGGCTATTCCAACCTCGAATACGATCTTGAAAAAGGCGCGCGCGGTTCACGGCTCATCCATGCTGAATCTGTTTTGCAGAGACTCACTGGGGCTGAAGCGGCGATGGTGGTCAACAACAATGCTTCGGCGGTTTTGCTGGTTCTTTCTGCATTGGCGAATAAAAAGCGGGTCATCATTTCACGTTCGCAATTGGTGGAGATCGGCGGCGGCTTCCGCATTCCTGATGTGATGAAGCAATCAGGTGCAAGGCTGGTGGAAGTGGGCACGACCAACAAAGTCCATTTGCGGGATTATGAAGAAGCCTTGCTGGGTGCGAATGCCATTGTCATGCGGGCACACCCATCGAATTTCAAGATCATTGGTTTTACCGAAGAGCCCGAATTGAAGGATGTTGTTGCGCTGGCACATGCCGCCGACACGATTCTGGTGGATGATCTCGGTTCTGGCACATTCGTTGACACTGCCAGGTTTGGCCTCAGCCATGAACCCACCGTACAAGAATCCCTTGCGGCTGGGGTAGATATTGTCTGTTTTTCTGGTGATAAACTGCTCGGCGGGCCACAGGCAGGGATCATCATCGGGAAGCGGGATTTGATCGAGAAGATTCGCAAGCATCCGCTGGCGCGTGCTGTCCGCGCGGATAAGACCTGCCTTGCGGGTATCACTGCCACCCTTTTGCATTACCTCAAAGATGAAGCGGAGCGTGAAATTCCCATCTGGAAGATGATCTCTCTTACGCCGAAGCAGGTCAAAGGTCGGGCGGAAGCGTGGGCTGCCAATTTGGGGCAGGGAACGGTCGTGGAGGGTGAATCCACAGTAGGCGGCGGAAGCCTGCCCACGGAATCCTTCCCAACATTTTTATTGTCATTATCGGTCTCATCTGCCGATAAATTCCTGAAAAAGTTGCGCGAACAAAACCCGCCGATCATTGCACGAACGGCAGATAATAAAGTTTTGCTTGACCCGCGCACCGTTTTGCCCGAACAGGAAGGGGCCTTGTTGGTTGGTTTGAAGAATGTGATGAAAAA
>DAOQID010000198.1:0-4642 GCA_035339375.1 Anaerolineales bacterium
GATGGACGGCAGACAGTGTTTCTTTTTGAAAAGCCACTATCTACCGTCCATTTTCATTTATGGCATTTCGCCTTCACGCGTCGCTAAATAAATTTGCGTCCGTTGATTAATATCGCCTTCGATAAAAACAAAATAGGTGCCATTCACAAACAGTGCGTTGTGGAACCAGAATTGATATGCGCCTTTGATCTCGGTGGGCAAAAGGACGGGATTAAGCGCAGACTTCACCCAGTGGATTCCATCCCTGCTGGTGGCGATGCCCAACCCCATACTGGCTTGATTCTTATTCGACCCGCGGTAGATCATCACCCACCCATCTCCATCTGGAAAGACACGCGCCTGATGCACCTGGTCTGATTCCCAGCTGCTTTTTTCACCAAGCAGCAAAACGGGGTCGCTTTCTTGATATTGGATCTCTGTCGTGGCAGGGTCATTGTATTTCGCCCATTGAACTCCATCACTCGAAGCAGCCATGCCAACCTGCACCTTACCCGTGCTGTCAGTTCCACTGTAATACATCACATACCCATCCGCTGTCTTGATGACGTGCGGCGCGGCAACATTTCTCGAATCCCATTCACGCGCCGACCCTGGCATGAGCACAGGCTCGGCATCGGGTATCCAGGGGCCGTTGGGGCTGGCCGCCGTTGCCCGTCCGATCACCCCACTAAAGGGAAAGTTCACCGAATCAAGCGTGTAAAAATACAACACCCAAGTCCCATCGTCTTCCACCAGCGCGCTGGAAACAAACATCGCCACCTGGGCATAGGGAACATCCTTTGTCAGAAAAACGGGGTCACTTCCCTGCTTCTCCCAAGTGTACCCATCCACCGAAGTGACGTAGCCCACCTGTGATTCAGCGGGGAATCCGCGGAAGCCATTGCGAAACATGTGAAAAATTCCGTCATGGAAGACCACAGCGCCAGGGTCGGTGTAGCGGTCATCCCAGGTACCTGACTCACCTTTGGAAACAATGGGCGCATCGCCAAAAACTTTGAAAAATGTCTGCGGCTCTGCAGTTTCAGTGGGCGGAATTGCAGTGACCGTTGCAAGCGGCGCGGCGCCTTCGGTAGGGCTCACTTCCGCAGCAGGGGCGGCGCAGGCCATCAAAATAAATGTCAGAAAAACCATAAGGTGTTTTTTCATTGAACTATTCCTTTGCAGAGATATTATTTTTTTCAAGCCATTCCGTCAAAGGACCATACAACGCCAGCCCTGGCGAATAAGGCATTTCCGAGAAGAGACCATTGGGGGTGATGCTCAGACCATGATCTCCACCAGCAAGGACTTGATATTCAAAATTGTTTTTGCCGCCATCGATCAGAACCTGTAAATTTTCCCTGCTGAAAGTGACAGGCACGCTTTTATCCACACTGCCCCATAGCCACAGGCCGGGTTGTGTCAATTCAGCAAGGTATGGAATCGGGTTAAACCCGCCGAAGCCCAAACTGCGCAGTTTACGGGTGATCTCTGCATCGTCATAACTCGTTGAAGATTCACCGTCATCGGTGTAGGCGCTAAAGATATCTTCCTGAAGTGTGGATGCCACAGGGCCTGAAAGAATTACAAAGAAAGAAACATGTTCAGATTCAGATGCAGCGATCGGGATCAACCACCCTGCCTGACTTCCGCCGATCAAACCGATGCGCTGCGCATCTATTTCTGAACGGGTAAGCAGATACTCGACCCCGGCATTTGCATCGGCTGCCAGATTTTTCAAATTCGTAGAATCAGCGCTCTCATGATAAATACCCTCAGAATCGCCCACACCGCGCTTGTCATAATTCAAAGTGGCAATTCCGCGGCTGAGGAAATAATGCGCCGTCAATTTCGCGCCAAAATTATCTCGTGTCCCCGCTTCAGAGCCGTGCGGCATCACAAAGGCTGCATGCGGCCCCGCTGACGATGGCATGGTGAGTCGCCCCACCAGCTTCGTTCCATCCGCACTAAAGTAGCTGACGCCGTCATCCATCACAAATGGGACTCGCGCCGCAAACTCTGAAGGCACAGGTGAAGAGAGAATATCATTCGGGGTCTGCCACCACATCAAACCTTCAATATTCCCCTGCCCGTCTTTCATGAATTCGATTCTGCCGTCGAAGGGGGCGCCCACCACGCGAAGCACCCCAACCAAAAAAGTGGAATCATCCACTGCATACAAACTGCGCAGGTTGCCGTTTTCGAAATCGGTCATCATCAGCGATTTGCCGAAGTATTCAAGCCCGCTGGATGAGAATTCAGGGCTGACAATGATGCTCAGGGTACGCCCTGAATCAAAACGATAGACGCCTTCATAGCTGGCAAGAATTTCATCTGTCACAGCAGCCAGTTGGATGAAATGGGTCTGGCTTGTATGCCCATCCCAGGTGATCTCGCCGGAGATGAGTCCATTTTCCGCCCTGCCGCTGAATTCGATCCTCTCGAACGGGTCGCGGGTGCGGCCTTCTGCCAAAAAGCGGAGTTGCCCGCCTTCTTGTTTCAATTCCAATTTCCACCTGCGGGTCATTGGCTCAATATTCAGCTCGGGTATGTCTTCATCAAAATTCACAATGACCGATGCAATGGAGCCATCGGGCTTGGCGGCGGTGCCGATCCACTCCCCTGTCAGTGGCGGGGGTGTTGTAGTTGGGCTTGGAATGGGTGTGGGAATCGCTGTCGGGCTTGTACAAGCCGTCAAAAGGCAGAGCAGGATCAAGGTCAGGGATATGATGCGCATGGTCACAATATATCGGCGCATCCACGAAAAGTCGCCCTCCAATTGGGGGGAAAATCAATTAAAGAAGATCCATCTCACGTGCCCGTGCTGCCGCCTGCGTTCGATTATGCACCCCAAGTTTTCGATGGATGTGTTTGACATACCAGCGCACAGTGCTGACCGCCAGCGCGCGCTTCTGTGCGATCTCAGGATTGGAAAATCCCTGTGCCATCAGCCGCAAGATCCCAAGTTCCTGTTCGTTGAGCGGTTCGAGCAGCACAGGCATTGGCTGCGGTTTTTGGGTATGAAAATTGGTCAAAATGGTTTGCGCAAATGCGCGTGCAGAATGTGAATGCGGCACACGCGGCAAAAGCGACTCGATCAACTCACCCGCATCGAGAAAAGGGCGAATGAATTTTTCAGGCTCAGCCAGTGTCAATGCCTGAACCAGGGCGGCCAGTGCCGCATCACTCTCTCCCTGTGCCTGATACAAACAAACTTGCAACAGACGCACTTTGAGAATCACACCCACCCGTTGTTGTGCCTCAGCCTCGCCGAGACACCATTCGAGCAGCGCTTCCACTTTTTGATATTCCGTCGGCTTTGCCAGATCAATTCGATACCGACAGGCTGCATAAAACGATTCTTCATTAAACAGCAGCTTCGACTGAACAGGATCAAAGGAATCCCAACCGCTGGATTTTGCCCAACGTTCAACCGCCTCGGTCTTCCCCGCTGAAAACTGGTACAGCGCCTGCAAACCTTTTGCCCGCTCAAACAGATCTGCCACCTGATGTTTTTGCGCAAAACGGCGCGCCTTCTCAAGAGCATCCAACGCCTGTGCAAATTCTCCTTCAGCCTGATGCAGCATGGCAAGATTCAGATAAGCCCTGACACTGCTGGTTGGGTATTCCTTGAAATTCAGGTTGTGATTCCCCTGCAAAATATGTTGTCGCGCCTCGTTCAATTTATTCCAAAGAAAGTTCACCTCGCCAAGATACCCATGCGGAATGAAGGCAAGATGCTGCATGGATTCGGCATCGGCAAGATGCAGGGCGTCTTCAGCAACTTGATACGCTTTATACAATTGTCCGCGCGCCATGGCCAGCACCGCTTCATTTATCAGCATGGAAAACTCGATGAAGGGATGCCCTGTTTGGTAGGCCAACTGTCGCGTAGCGTTTGTTACAGAATCAGCTTGTGCAAAATCACCCACCTCGATCTGCGAAGTGGATAAGCCAGCCGATATGATCATCTGCAAGTGGGTATTGCCTTTGGGCACGATCCTCAAAGCCTGTTCAGCAAGTTGCACCGCAGTTTGAAAATCATGGCGATGCCGCGCGGCCGTGGCACGAATCGCCAGAATTTGTGCATGGGAGTTGCGAATACCGGGGCCAAATTGCTCAGGGTCGGCTGCAACCGTTTTCAGGTCAGGTGAAAGAACCGCTTCGGCACGGTCTGACCATCGCTCGGCCAGTTGCGGCGAATCACCAAGCGCGTACACCCATCCATACCAAATACACAACCCTGCATTCTTGCTGACAATTTCATCAGGTAGTTGTTTCATTTTTTCAAGGATGGTGGCAACTTCTCCGCGGCGCATCCACTCTTGCGATTGCGGGCCGATCAATGCAGCCGCAAATTCATAATCTTGAGCGGCAAGGGCATGTTCGATGGCCTCGGTCACATATCCCTGCCCTGCCAGCCAGCGGGCGGCGCGCTGACGCAGGCCTCGAATTGCCTCCGCTGGGTATCTGATCAATGCCTGTTTTTGAAGGAAGTCAGCAAACAGATGATGAAAACGAAACCATTCACGTGAATCGTCCAGTGAAACGAGGAAGAGATTTTCTGAATCCAGTTCATCCAAAAGGGCTTGGGCGTTGTTGCCCCCAGTCAGTGTGTTGCACAAAGCGGCGCTGAAACGGGTTACGAGCGCGGTCTGCATGA
>DAOQID010000199.1:0-4594 GCA_035339375.1 Anaerolineales bacterium
GGGAATTGAACCCGGGTCCGAAAGATTCGACCCTCGGAACTCTACGAGCGTAGCCCACCGATTTTTGTCATCACAGAGATCTCAGCGGGCAGGTAACCCTGTGATCGATCTGCTGGTCTTGGGCGTATTTAGCAGAGTCATACGCAGCACCCCGCCTTTGTTTCGCCCGGTCCGTCACCCGGCAGGGAGCGGTGACGGTGGACGCAATCTCATCTAGGAGATTGACTGTTATGTCTCACCTTAGGCGGCGAGGGGCATAGCAGCGTATGAAGTGCGATTGGCACTTAATGGTTGCGCTGAGTTTACGAGTTCGGCGCGCTCTCGGCTCGCATTCCGGAACCAGCCTCTCCCGTCGAAGCCGATCATCCCCAAATCGGCACGGGGGCATGTGCCCGATGCACATTTATTATAGCATGGGATTGAGGTGTAATCTGCTGACTTGTCCGTTATAATTGGATATGCTAGACTGTATTCAGGTAACAGAGGCGAAAAATGGCTGAAAAAATATTGATCATTGATGATGACGTGGATACCCTCAGACTTGTCGGGCTGATGTTACAGCGACAGGGTTATGAGATCAGTGCGGCTTCGAATGGCACACAAGGGCTTGCGAAGGCATTGGAAGAACGCCCCAACCTGATTTTGCTGGATGTGATGATGCCGGATATGGATGGATACGAGGTTACGCGGCGTTTACGAAAGAACCCGGTAACTGTAAGTATTCCGATTCTGATGTTTACAGCCAAGACGCAGTTGGATGACAAGGTGATCGGTTTTGAAGTGGGTGCGGATGATTACCTGACCAAGCCGACACATCCCACCGAATTACAGGCGCATGTAAAAGTTCTGCTCGCACGCCAGAAGGATGTGACTGAGATCGTCACTTCTTCAAAGGAGCATGTAGGATATGTGATTGGTGTGCTTTCTGCCCGTGGCGGGCTGGGGGTTTCTTCTGTGGCAGCCAACCTTGCGGCTGGAATTCATACCCGTATCAAAGCGGATGTGATTCTTGCGGAACTTACGCCGGGGCAGGGCACTTTGGGTATGGATTTGGGGTCGCCGAATCAAAAGGGACTCACCGAACTGTTGGAGGGGACCACTGCGGAAGTGACACGCGAGAAGGTGAAATCACTGCTCGTTTCGCATAATTCCGGGTTGAAGTTGATGCTTGCCTCTGAAAATCCACGGGATGTAACCTTGAATTCGAAGGTGCCGAATTATGAGGCGATTGTGGCTCAACTTTCCACGTTGGCGCGTTTCGTCATTCTGGATTTGGGGAATGGTCTGCCCGTCCATGTGCAGAAACTGCTGCCCATGTGTACTGAGCGTATGGTTGTTGTGGAAGGGGTGCCTGGTTCCATTCAACATACCCGCCTGCTGATTGATGAGATCGCCAATTTGAAGATAGACAGAAAGACCATTACGGTTGTTCTTAATAATCGAATGCGGTCCGAAGCACAGATGCAGTTGAATCAGGTGCAGGAATTGCTGGGGCATTCCGTTTCGGCCACCCTTACCCCTGCCCCTGAAGCATTTTTGCAGGCAACCCGCCTGCAAACCCCGGTTGTGATCGGGCAGCCTTCGAATATGACCTCACAGCAATTTTTGAAATTATCAGATGCGGTCCTTGAGCGTGAAAAGGCGCGATGACATCCTTTTCCCCTCAGACACAAGCTGCGATTGAGTTCGCTGCGGATTTGCTCCGCCAATCCAGCCATGCTGTTGTTCTGACGGGCGCAGGACTTTCCACCCCATCGGGAATACCTGATTTCCGTTCCACTGGGACGGGTCTTTGGGCAAAGGATGAGCCGTTGGAGGTGGCTTCGCTCAGCACCTTTCGTACGGCACCGGAACGGTTTTTTCAATGGTTTCGACCGCTGGCCAGCCAGATTTTCAACGCCCAGCCAAACCTTGCGCATTGGGCGCTGGCCGAGCTTGAGAAGGCGGGACACATAGATTCCATCATTACCCAAAATATTGATACCTTGCATCAAAAAGCAGGTTCAAAAGTTGTGATCGAAATGCACGGTACCATGCAAACTTTAACGTGTACCCAGTGTTATCATCAAGTGGATGCAGGGAATTATCTGGCTGCATTTGTGGAGACGGGAGAAATTCCGTTGTGCCCAAAATGTGGTCAGGTGCTCAAGCCAGATGTGATTCTGTTTGGTGAACAACTGCCTCAAACGGCGTGGTTCAAGGCCCAGCGGGCCGCCCGCCAATGTGACCTGATGCTGGTGATCGGTTCATCCCTTGAAGTTTTACCAGTGGCTGGTTTGCCAATGCAAGCCCTGGATCGCGGCGCTCATCTTGTGATTGTCAACAATACACAGACCTATTTGAACGTGCGCGCCGATGCGGTGATCCCGGAGGATGCTGCAGTGACCATTCCTGCGATTGTGGAGAGAGTGCTACATGGCTGAAATAAAAACCGAACGATTGGATAGTTATCGCCGTCTTATTGATATTGCGCGGGATCTCGCTTCCACCCTGGACCTCGATATCCTGCTGTCTCGAATCGTACATGCTGCGGCTGAGATCAGCGGTGCTGAGGCCGCCTCCATTTTGCTGTATGACGATACTTCCAGACAGTTATATTTCCAGGTCTCAACAAATCTTGATGAATCAACCCGCCGCGGCATTGTCGTGCCGTTGGAGGGGAGTATTGCAGGGTGGATCGTGAACAATCGCCGCCCCGTTCGTATCACCAATGCACATGAAGACCCCCGTTTTTACTCCGATGTGGAGGCGACCACGGGTTTTTCCACTGATTCGCTTTTGGGCATTCCTCTGGTAACCAAGAACAAGATCGTGGGTGTGTTGGAAGCGTTGAACAAACACCGCGGCAAATTCACCGACTCCGATGAATCCATGCTGCTGGTTTTGGGTGCTCAAGCAGCGGTTGCCATTGAAAATGCACGCTTGTTCCAGCAATCTGACCTGATCTCTGAATTTGTACATGAATTGCGCACGCCGCTCTCTTCTTTGAGTACGGCAACTTATCTATTGCTGCGCCCGGAGATGTCGCAGGAGCAACGCGATCAGATCATTAATAATATCCATAGCGAAACCATGCGTTTGAATGCATTGGCTTCCTCCTTCCTTGACCTGGCCAGGCTTGAATCTGGACGGGTACAGTTCCGCAAGACCACCTTCAGCGTGGCAGATCTCATTTACGAATGCAAGGATGTGATGTCTTCCAAGGCGATCGAGGATAATATTCAGATCCGCGTTGAATCGCCTGAGGGACTGCCGCTGCTTGAAGCAGACCGCGAAAAGATAAAACAGGTGCTTTTGAACCTGTTGAGCAATGCCATCAAATACAACCGCCCGAACGGGACGGTGATGCTCCGCGCTGAATTGACCGAAAAAGAACTGGTCATTTACGTGCAGGATACCGGCCTTGGCATCCCGGATGAGTCCTTGCCGCACTTGTTCGAAAAATTCTTCCGTGTGCGTGAACACGAGTCGCGCATTGCCGGCACCGGGTTGGGGCTTTCCATCTGCAAGCAGATCATCCACGGTCATGGTGGCCGCATTGAGGTGAAGAGCAAGATCGGTGTGGGGACCGTTTTTTCCATCTTCATGCCCCGCACTGGAAAAGGCCAGCCGCTCCCCGAAGACCCCCTGGACCCCAAGAAAATCATCAAAAAATGATAAATTGGCCTCCTTTATGGTGCCGGCAGCGAAGTATCGTATAATTTACCAAAACAGAATCATGATATTCGTCCGCAATTTTCGAAAAATTTGATAAATTGTCGGAGCAAGACAGTAATTTTTTCTTTGGAGGAAGATGATGGCTCAGTTTCAATTTGTTATGAGGTCGGGACCGACGCCCGGCGTAACTTTTCCCCTGGAGGGCGATCAACTCATCATTGGACGTGACGCATCCAACAGCATTACGATCAATGATGCAGAGATTTCACGCAAACATTCCCGTCTCTCTTTTCAGGGCGGAAAGTATGTTCTCGAAGACCTTGGTTCTACGAACGGTACCTTTGTAAACGGACAGCGTTTGGCGGGACCGGTCGTCCTCAAACCCGGTGACGTGGTTTCCCTCGGTGAACAGATCGTCCTGATGTATGACGCGATCAACATTGACACCGGTGCCACGATTGCCACCTCCCGAAAATCTGCACGCGTAGAACCGCCGCCAGCGGCTGCTGTATCTCAACCGCCTGCTCCAACCCCCACTCCGGTCTACACTCCTGCACCTTCTTATTCCGGTCCGCCAGCCGTCAAAAAGACGAATATGTTGCCCATATTCATCGGTGGCGGCGTCCTCATCTTTGTCTGTTTTTGTATCAGCCTGCTTTGGTGGATAGATGCTACTTATCGGTGGTGTGTATTCTTCCCCTTCCTCACAGGTTGTTAATCCAAAAAGATTTTCAAAGCCCGCGCAGGTACAGCCTCGCGGGCTTTTTCTTTTCCCATCCGCCTGCCTTATGGCTTTCTCAAATTAATGTCTGACAAGCCTTTCGAACCGCCAAGCCCGCGAAGAACGCCAAGAAAATCCATTAAACTTCGCGCTCTTTGCGCTCTTAGCGGTTAGTTTTGTCTATGTTGGGCAAGTACTCCCGACTTTGAGAAAGCC
>DAOQID010000200.1:0-4547 GCA_035339375.1 Anaerolineales bacterium
GCGAGCGTACCCATCGGGTATAATTGCACTTTGGAGGCTCTTTTATGGAAATTACCTGGTACGGACATTCCTGTTTTCGGCTCACGGAAAGAAATTACGCAACCGTGGTCACCGATCCATACGATAGCAAAAAGGTTGGCTACGAACCGTTAAAACTTAAAGCCGAGATCGTAACACTCAGCCATGACGCGCCCGGGCACAACTACAGCGACGCGGTCAAAGGCTCCACTCACGTGCTGACCGGTCCCGGCGAGTTCGAAATCGGCAGTGTTTTCATCACCGCCGTTCAGACCGACAGCGCAGGCAAAAAGAAGGATAAGGTTCGCAACACGGTTTACGTGTTTGACTATGATGGTATTACCGTTGCTCATCTGGGTGACCTGCAGCAGATCCCCACACAAAGCGAGATCGAACTGCTCGGCACTGTCAACGTGGCACTGGTACCCGTTGGAGGCGGAAACAGCCTCAACGCCGCCAAAGCTGCGGAAGTTGTCAGCATGCTTGAACCGAATCTGGTCATCCCCATGCATTATGCCACCCCCGATTCAAAGGTGAGCCTGGATGCGATCAATAAATTCATCAAGGAGATGGGTCTGAGCAAACCTGAAGCGCAGCCCCTGCTCAAGGTCTCCCGCTCTGGCCTCCCTGATGAAACCCATGTTGTAGTTTTAGACTACCAAAAAGGATAATATGTCGGTCAAAGTTATCATGACCTGGGATATCGCCGCCGAACACGATCAGGAGTATTTTGAATTTGTCATCGGCGAATTCGTGCCCGGTGTGCAACGGCTTGGGCTTCAACCTGCCGAGGCATGGGCAACCATTTATGGTTCCTATCCACAAATTCAGGTGGGTTTGCTTGCTTCAGATATGAATCAGGCGCGCCGCATCCTTGCCTCACCTGATTGGATCGCCCTGCAAGAACGGCTTTTCGGATACGTGAAAAATTATTCACACAAGGTCGTACCTGCCCGCGGCGGCTTTCAATTTTAATCGAGCGGGTCGGCTAAACCCCGACCCGCATTTTTTTCCTTTCTCGAATGAAGCATACCTTTACGAAATATTGGCCGTGGTTTTTCTTCACCGCGGCCTTTGAGTCCCTGCTGGCAATTCTGGCACTTTTATGGCTGCCGTCCGAAAGCGGCTTGTCCATGGCCCGCCTTGGCTTGCTCGGAGTTCTTTTTGCATTTTTTTGCGCTGGATTTTATGGGGGATGGATCGCCCGCCAGAACCCAACCCGATTCGAAAAACTTGCCAGCACCCCCGCAATCATTTTCACCGCGCTTCTTTTTCTAACCTCGGGCTTGGTCCTGTTTCTACTGCGCTATCTCAACCCTGAAAGACTCCTCCCGTATTACGAACGTCTCAGTCCGCTGTTGTGGTATCTGCTGATCGTTTCCCTGCAAAGCAGCATTTTCTTTCTCCTCCACAAAAATGGATTTCATCCACAGGATATTTCGGCTCGCAGACCTGTTTACGTTTCTGCTCTTATCGCTTTTGCGTTCCTGTTTTCTGTATTCGTATTTGTAGCCATTACCAAACTTGGCATCACCAAAGACACCGCCTATTGGGGTGAACCCGGTGTAGCCATAATTGGCTGGCAATTTATGATCGCCCTGCTTGCAGGGTTCGGTCTCCTTGTATACAACGCTCTTAATCCATCTCCATCCGTGGGTGTCACAAACTATATCCTCCCATTGACTCTTTACCTCACTGCCGCCGCACTCTGGCTCAGTGTCCCCGTAGATGTTTTACAGAACAGTTTTTATTCACCCATTACCCCGCCTGCCAATACGCCCTTCCCGTATTCCGATGCGGGTTTTTATGATTACCTTGCCCAAAGCCTCTTGCTGGGAACAGGCTACCTCAACAGCATTCCACCGCGCCCGTTTTATGTTTTCTTCCTGGCGATCCTGCATTTCCTGTTCGGCCAGGATTATTCTGCCATCATCACTGCACAGACCCTGGTATTGGCATTTTTTCCTGTCAGCCTGTACTTCCTTGCAAAGAAACTACACACCTCCGCTGCAGGTGTTACGGTGGCCCTCTTCGCCATCTTCCGAGAGCTGACCGGGCTGTGGATCTCATCGAACACCCGTGTGGCAAATTCGAAAATATTCACCACCGATTTCCCCACTGCCATGGCATTGACCGTACTATGCCTTGTTCTCATCTGGTGGTTGGAGCGGCGTGATTTCAAATCCACGCTGATCGCAGGCGGATTCTTTGGTTTGGTGCTTTTGTTCCGCACCCAGTCTTTACTGGTCTTGCCTGTCGTTTTTGTGCTGGCGTGGTTTGCCTTTCAGCGCAAAACCAAGGAGTGGGTGATGGCTGGGTTTGTCTTTGCCATTGCCATGATTCTGACCGTCCTGCCGTGGCTGACGCACAACTACACCGTGATCGGTCAGTTTACTTTTGATGATCCCCGTCAATCCGCCATCATTTACAGCCAATACTCCTTCACTGGCAACCTTGATCTCAGCCAGTTCGACCCTGCAAAAGAAAGTGTCGGCCACCGTATTGTCACCTTTACATTGGAAAACCCAACCTATGTAGCGGGCTTCATCACCAATCACATCCTTAATACTGAGATCGGCGGCCTGCTTGCGCTTCCGCTCGTCGAAAGATTTGACGGGTTGTTGGAACCTGTCAACCTGTATTGGGTTTCATGGGATGGCTCCCTCACCTGGTACAACCTTGTCCTGCTTTTGGTTTATCTGGCCGTCATTGCCGTGGGGTTTGGCGTTTCCTGGCGCCGCTGGCAATGGATCGGGCTTGTGCCGTTGGCGGTCAATTTGGGATATGTGCTTGCAAATGGTATCTCACGGTTTTCAAGCTGGCGCTACAACCTGCCCGTGGACTGGGTTATTTATTTTTATTTCGCCATTGGTGTGGTGGAAATTTTGGGCGGTCTTTTTCTTCTGTTTGGCGTGAATCCTTTTTCGAATCTTCATGCCCCATCTCTTTCAGAGCAAGAACCGCGGGGTATTTCCTTCCGTGACCTACGCCCGCAATTTGCATTTTTTCTTCTGGCTTTTATGTTTGTTGGCGCGCTCCCCTGGTTTGCCAGGGGATTGGCCCAACCCCGTTACACTGCCCCGCAAAGCACACTGCTTGAAACCCTCATCACACGCGGACATGACAGCACTGCCCTGACCAGTTTCCTTTCCCAGCCCAATGCCGTATTGTTGGAGGGGCAACTGCTCTACCCGCGCATGTTCCGAAGAGGGGAGGGGATGGCCTCTATGAATCCCTGGCCTGCGTATGCAATTCGCGATTATTCGCGCATCGGCTCGATCCTGCTCAACGACACGCGCAGTGATCTGATATTCGTCACAAAAGACCTGCTCAATTTTCAACACGGTGCGGATGCAATTGTCCTTGCCTGCCAGACGGATGAAGGCTATTTCAATGTCCGCTTGATTGATTTTGGCGAAACTTCATTTCAATCTGCCCCGTTAATGGACCCCTGCCCCGAAAACTGACGACTGCTCACCGAATCAACACTTCTTCCCAACATGCCCCGCCTCTCTTCTGACCTTCTAAACTGGTACCACAAACACGGGCGGATTCTCCCCTGGCGCGACCACCCTGATCCATACGCGGTTTGGGTTTCGGAGATCATGCTGCAACAAACCCGTGTTGAGACGGTGATTCCCTATTTTGAAAAATGGATGGGATTATTCCCCAACATTGCCGCACTGGCAAAAGCGGATGAACAAACCGTCCTCACTGCATGGGAAGGGTTGGGGTATTACAGCCGAGCCAGAAACCTGCACAAAGCCGCGAAGATCGTCGTTGAAAAATTTGGCGGCGAATTACCCCGTAATTTGGATGACCTGCGCAGCCTGCCAGGGATTGGGCGTTATACCGTCGGCGCAATCGCATCCATGGCTTTCAAAATGGATGAACCCACTCTGGATGGGAACCTGCGGCGTGTGTTTTCGCGCTTGTTTGATGTGACAGAGCCCGCCGATGCACCTGCTGGCGAAAAAATATTGTGGGAGTTGGCTGCCAAACATTTGCCAAAAGGAGAAGCAGGCGACTACAACCAGGCTCTCATGGATTTGGGGGCAACCATCTGCCTGCCGAAAACCCCGCGCTGCTTGTTGTGCCCGCTGATGCAACGATGTGAAGCCCGAAAAAACGGCACACAGGAATTACGCCCTGTGCTGAAACCGAAGAAACAGGCCCCGCATCACGTCCACGCTGCGGCGGTGATCATCGAACGCGGCAAGGTGTTGTTGCACCAGCGCCCCGCAGATGGGTTGCTCGGCAATATGTGGGAATTTCCAAATGCACGCATCGAAGCTGACCCTGCTTCAGGGTTGGTCACAGCCATTGATGCCGAATACAAGCTCAAGGTCCAGAGAAAAGACGCGTTGGGGGTCGTTCAACACGCTTATACCCATTTCAAAATTACGGTCCATGCGTTTCGATGTAAGGCGCTTTCAATTCCAAAAAATTCAAATCTGAAGTGGGTCAGCCTGGATGCGTTGGGTGATTTCCCCATGGGCAAGGTGGATAGGCAAATTTCGAAAATGCTG
>DAOQID010000201.1:0-4508 GCA_035339375.1 Anaerolineales bacterium
TGTTGGACGGCACGAAAGTCAACACCGAAAAGGGACGCAAGAATCCCAGCATTGCGAAAGTGATCGATTGGCTGGAAGGGCAGGGCATTGGAAAAGAATCGGTCAACTATCGTTATCGCGATTGGTTGATCAGCCGCCAGCGTTATTGGGGCGCGCCGATCCCGATGGTCAATTGCGAAATTCATGGATGGAATCCCGTGCCTGATGAGCAGTTGCCCGTTGAACTGCCCGAAGATGTTGAGTGGAAGCCGACGGGCGAATCTCCGTTGAAGTTGCATCCCACCTGGAAGCAAACCACCTGCCCCGTGTGCAATGGCCCCGCTACGCGTGAGACCGATACGATGGATACGTTCATGTGTTCGTCGTGGTATCACTTGCGTTACCTGTCGCCGACCTACGATCAGGGTCCGTTCGATCCTGCTGAATATGATTACTGGATGCCCGTGGATACGTACACAGGCGGCATTGAACATGCCACCATGCACCTGTTGTATACGCGTTTCTTCCACAAAGCCCTGCGCGATATTGGCATTGTCAAAGGCAATGAGCCGATGACGCAGTTACGCAATCAGGGCATGGTGTTGGGCGAAGATAACGAGAAGATGTCGAAGAGCCGCGGCAACGTGATCGCGCCCGATGTGTTGGTTGAACGTTATGGCGCCGACACGGTTCGTGCCTACATCATGTTCTTTGCGCGCTGGGAAATGGGCGCACCCTGGGACTCGCAAGGTATCGAGGGTGCGGTCCGTTGGGTAAAGCGTGTGTGGACTTTGTTCACCGACCCAACTCCGCCGACGACTGCCTCTGAAGAAACGAAAAAGAATCTGCGCCGAAAGGTTCACCAAACCCTGCGCCGTGTGACACGCAACTTCGAGCAGTTTGAATTCAACACGATCGTGTCATCGTTGATGGAGTTGATGAACGAAATGTACAAGGCGCGCGAAGCAGGCGCGGCTGGCACGGAAGAGTGGAAGGAAGCCCAGGATATTTACTTGAGAATGATGGCTCCCGTCACCCCGCATGTTGCCGAAGAATTGTGGGCACAGTTGGGCAAGCCGTATTCTGTCCATACCCAGCAATGGCCCGCCGTGGATGAGGCTGCTGCAAAGGAAGATTCCATCGAATTGCCCGTTCAGATCAACGGGAAAGTGAGAGACCGCATCATCGTTGCCGCAGAAGCCAGCGAGGAAGAGGTTAAAGCGGCTGCTTTGGCGAGCGAGGTGGTTCAGAAATATCTGGAAGGCAAAGAGCCTCGCAAGGTGATCGTGGCAAAAGGTAAATTGGTCAGCGTGGTTTTGTAGTTGACTGGTTTGCTGAAAGAGTAAATTACCCAGGCCATCGCCCTGGGTTGGATTAAAACAGAATGCCCCCGAGAGTCACTCGACTCTCGGGGGCATTCTGCTTTTTAGGTTCTCCCGTTTTTATTCGTTGCGGCTGCGTTCGATCTCCACACCAACCGATTTGGCGAACCGCACTGCCGAGGGCTTTTCCACGCGAACGATCACTTTTTGGGCGCCGTTCTCCTTCAGGCAAATTTCGGCGAGGTCGTTGGCCAGTGCCTCCACCGTAAGGCGTGCGGAAGTTTCAGCATGCGCCTGAACCTTTTTTGCCAATGCGCTGTAATCCACACAGTGGGCAATGTCATCGGTTTGCGCGGCAAGGCGTGTGTCGCTGAATACCGTCACATTGATCAGGATATCCTGCGGTGTCACCCGCTCCCAATCACGGATGCCGATGATGCCGCGCACCAACAGGTCTTTGATAAAAGTTTTATCCATGCCTGTCATCCTTCGCGCTGGTCACGTGGAATGAAATTACGTCCCGCCACCCATGCGCCAACAGCGGTTCCAAGGCAGGCCAGCAAAAAACTGACCAGGATCGCCATTTCAAATGTCCCATTTGCGAGGACGGTGAGGTAGGGCATTTGGTCGGTGGCGATGCTTTCGCGGAACGAAGCAGGGATGAAGGCTCCCAAGATCAGGCCAAGGAATCCGCCAAATGCCATGCCGCCATAAGCCCCAAAGCTGACACCCCCCGTGCGGCCTGCAACCCGTGCCGAGATCAGTCCAGTCAGTGCCCCGGTCACTGCCCCGGCTGCCAGCCCAACAAGCCCAGCCAGTTGAATTCCACCCCATGTCAGGCTGAGGGCGCCTGTGGCTCCGCCCAGTATCAACCCTAGAAGGGCTCCAAGCCCCATGCCAAAGATCGCGCTCTTTCCATATAACTCTCTATCTTCCATCGTTACCGTCTCTTTTCTGTGGGGGTGTGCGTTTGAATGCAGGCAAGTATATTTTCATTGACTCTCTCCTGCAAGAGCAGGAAATCCGTTTCGTTTTTTGGGCAGGTTTGGAATAAAATGAGGCATCATTTTCTCAAAACGTCCAATTCTCAAGGAGGCCACTCATGGCTGAGCCGCTGTACTTCCAATGGCAGAATACTGTTTTGTGCAAGACCATTTACCCAATGCGCGAACCGAAATTGCGCGATTTTCTGGTCTATTACATGGAAATTGATTTGTGGAAACAATACAAGGACAAGGACATTTCCACACTCAAAACGGAAGTGGATGCGTACATCACGGCACAAGAGTTTGCCCTGGTTGCCGCCTACAAATCTTACTCTGCTTTGCGTTCCTATTTTATGTTGAAAGATGTGCGGGGATATTACCTGAAGTACAAGCCTATTAACGAAGCCGAATTGACCGAGATCAATAATTTTCATGCCATTTTTATCGAAGGCTGGCCCAAGGATATCCGTGGTGAGCGGAGCTTTGTGGAGGGCCAACTTCAATATTGGGTCAATCATCGCAACATGCAGAAAGAGGCGGCCAAATCCAAGCGGCGGCGCGTTGAAAATATGGACCCCGCCCACCCGAAGCGCCCCATCGAAGCGCAGGAACTTGAAACGATGGAAGGCATCACCCTGCCCATGGCCGAGCAGGAACTGGATCAGGTGCGTGCTTTTCTCAAGACCTACGATAAGGTCGAGCAAAGAAAACTCGCGTGGTACAAACAGTCGAAGGCTGATCCAGCTTTCAGTACGTCAGAATCGGAGTTTTTAGTCCACTATAAGCCTGAAGCGCCGATCACGGTTCAGGATATTGCCCGTTGGAAGGTGGAAGAATACAAGACCTCCCTCGAAAAGAAGAATCAATATGAACTGCTGGAGGAAATTTATCAGCGCTTCAAGAAGGAACCGAACCGTTACCCGCATTGGCTGCAATACATGGTCGTCCATTTTTCGGGGATGCGTTACGCGAGTGCGCATAATTCATGGGCAGACCCCAAGTTGCTGCTGATGCGTTTGCGTGGATCGAACGCCGGGAGCGAGATTCGCAAACTGGATGATGCCGCCGTGGAGAAACTCTGCACCGAAAAGATCGCGGTCTACGAAACTGGAACAGGGTCCAACATCCCCAAGCTGGCTCGTGCCTCAGAAAAAGAATGGAAAGATAAAGTGGCCCTGCACATGCTCAGCGTGAAAGCCAGCGGACCCAAGACCCGCCGCAACGGTTTGACCGCTTTGCAGGCTGAAGAGTTGAATTACGAAATAAATTCATTGAGTACAGAGGAAGCGCTCAAGGCGCTCGAAGATATGAAATCCACCTTCCCTGCCTGGGCGTGGAAGGAAATCGTCAAGCTCACGCCGCTGCGTGTGAACCATGTTACAGATCCGAATTGGGAGAAACTAACCCCTGAAGAGGAAGCTGCGCGTTATTCACAGACATACAACGATATTCGCAATGTGTTGGATGCCTGGGAAAATTATGATTCATCTGCATGGCGTGAAGAGCATGGACGCTCTCATGAGTTAATTGTCAGCCGTGCGGTGTGCAACGAAACGGCCGAGCATTGCCAGCACCTGCGCGGACATTTGCCCCCCGGCGGCCTGACCCCCAAGCCGAAATGGTATTTCAATAATGAGACCGAAGGCAAATTGCCCGGTGATCCCCGTCCGTTCTATACACGGCCCACGTCTGCAGCAGATTATGTGCCCGGTGCCAGTATTTTCTGGCTGCGCTTTGTAGATAAAGAGCCAAATGCCTGGCAGGTGGCCAAGGAAGTGAAAACCAAATCGGGTGTGGGTTTGCTGCCAGACATGGGAAAGAAAAAAGGCGACAAATCCGATCCCAAGGCTACTTCTACGCCGTGGGAATATCAAAAGGGTGAGACGGTGACCCGCTCGCGGACATTGATCAACCCTGAGACCAAGGTCAAATCTCAACAGCACCAATGGCTGCGCTGGATCCACGAAGCGACGGTGGCTGAGGTGGCTGAAACCGCCGATGGGACAATGGTCATCACCTATGAAACCGCCCTGCCCGATGATGATAAAGGTACGTCTTCCGTCGGCACTTTTAGAATGCCGCTCTCCTGGCACCTTGATGATGGCCCAGAAGACACCTATAACCGTTCCTTCGTCGGCTTTGTGCCCGAGGGGCAGGTGCCGATGGAGCATTTAAAGACGATGATGGATTGGAACAGGATCTTGAGGAAGAAGGTCGTGTA
>DAOQID010000202.1:0-4445 GCA_035339375.1 Anaerolineales bacterium
AAGGAGGCTGTCGCCATAAAAGTGACAGCCTCCTTTTTATTTAATCGATGCCAGAAATGGTATTAGTTTGTTTGTTGCAGGCTTGCTTCCTTTAGCCTTTGGCACAGGGTGCGCATTAATGCCATTCCGATCTCGGGGCGTTCGCGCAGGATGCCTTCAAATTGTTTTCGACCCACGCACAAGGCCCGCACCTGTCCCGATGCGACCAGGGTGGCAATACGCGGTTCGCGGCTGATAATGGACATTTCCCCAACATAATCGCCAGTTGACCTTTTTGCGATGTAGCGGGATTCCTTTTGATCATCCGAGGCGATCAGTACATTCACTTCCCCGGAAACGACAATGAACATTTCATCGCCGAATTCTCCCTGATGTGCAAGGATATCTCCATCGGCAAAAACGGCCTCGGTTGTGATCGCCGCTACTTGCTTTAAGTCAGCGGGGGAAAGATCTGCAAAGATGGGTACGCGCCGCAGGAAAAGAATACGTTCCATGAGCGGAAGGGTGGCAAGTGTATCCATTGAATGACCTCCTGAAATTACTTTATCGGCAATATCGCGAACGGTTGCATCGGGGTCTGATCTTGAAAGAGATCCAAGAGTGAGAACAATCTTCTCATCATCAGATTCGGCGGCGGCCAAAACAGCGCAGGCACGCAGCCATGAGTAGGGATCATGAAGCAGCTCCATCAGCCATTGATCGGGCAGAGATGCGGAAGACGACTCTCCAGATTCCCATAAAGCCAGCAGCGGGCGGATAATTTCCACCTCGCCAATTGATTCAAGGACTTCGAGCGCATTCGCCCTTTGAGCGGATTCACGGCTGCGCAGGTTTTCAATGGCAATGCCGATGGTCTGACGGTCTTTCAGCAAACCAACCGCCCGCAGGGAATTGTGTCCGCTACGGTGGGCTTTGTCGTGCAATGACTCGATCAGCAATTGATAACGGCCGTCACCTGAAATGGTCCGCCCGAACTTTTGAGCGAGCCCCAATGCCAGTTGATGATAGCGCAGTGCGGATCTGGCTGTATTCATTGCATGGACGCGGATTTGCTGGCTTGCTTTCTGGGCGGGCAGGAGTTCAAGTGCTGTCAAGGCGCCGTCTTCATAACTTGGGTTGGTCAAGGCTGCTAGCAATGAATCCAGTGCGGGGAGGCCGATGTTCCCGATCGCTTCTGCAAGCGCCTTGCGGACGTGGCTGTCGTCATCGTTGAGGTGATGAAGGATGGGTTCCAGTGCGCGCTGCGGGTCGATGCTCACCAACAATCGCGGCGCGGTCTTTCGTATGATGGGGGCGGCATCGTCGAGGGCTGATAGTCCCAATTCAAAGGCAGATTCATCCCCGCATTCAGCCAATGCATTCAATGCATGTGTACGGGAGGTGATGTCTGTGCCTGCCGCCATTTCATGCAGGATGCTTTTTGCTTTGGGGTGTTCACCGAAGCTCAACAAAGTTTGAGCAGAGCGGGCGCGGACGAGCGGGTCTTGATCTGTCAACAAGGGTTCGATGTGGGCGGATACCCCGCGTGGATGCTGAGCCAACTGCCGAAGGGAGTCTACTGCTTGAAGGCGCACCTCAGGCTCAGGGTCGGAAAGACTCGCGGCAATCTCCAGAAGGGCGGAGGATGCCCGGGCGTGAGTCAGGCCGCGCAGGGCAGAAGAGCGGATCATGGCGTCTTCATCTGTAAGTGCCGAGACCATGCCAGCGATCACTTTGGGAGTGGATAAGTGCCCAAGGATCTCAATGGACACCAGGCGGGTGAGGCGATCGGGATCGCTCATTCCTTTAAGAGCCGCAGCAACTGCTGTTGCATCCGTGCTGAAACCACCGAAGGGTTCCTCTTCGCTGACGAACATTTGCGGTTGACCTGCGCGAAGCGCCTCGACCAATGCAATGCTGTAATCGCGACTCGCACGCCAGAGCATGTAGATCAAAAACGCGGCGGCGATGAGCCCGATAAAATATAACTGCCCCGGGGCCAGGGTTTGCTCGCCGACCACAAGAATTAACCCCGCAATAAAAGTGCCCGCCTGTTCAGGCACACCGCCAATGAATGTTCGGACCTGATCGCGTTGTTCAGACGGCACCACATTGAAAAGTGCCTGCCAGGCTGTGCCTGCAATCCCCTGCATCCACATCATTTGCATAAAACGCACAGAAACTAAAATTGCAAAAGGTGCGGAGAATGAAAGCACACCAAACCCGACGAAGTAAATGATCGGGAAGAGCAAAAGCATCGGCATGATGCCAAAGCGGGCGAAAAGACGATTGGCAAAAAACAATGAAACGATTAAAGCAACAATGGTGGTGATGCTTTGAAATAACCCCAGAAACCCCGCAAGGCGGTCGGCATCGGTGAATTGAGCGGTGGCGCCGCGTGAAAATGGAAGAGCGAGTGAGAAATAACAGACCGAAAATAAAATGGCACTGTATGAAACCCATTGCATGATCGGGGATCTGCGCACGAAGTTGTATCCGCGCTGCATTTCGACGAAGATACCGGGTTGTTTTATCCGTGCTGAGGTGATATTGGGACCGACCGACCTGCCGATCAAAGCACGGCCAAGAAGGAAGGCGATGAATAAAGTGCCAGCCCAAACCAGCAATAGGTTTTCTGAATGCAGCCAGCGCGCCAATGATTGAGTCAACAAGCCGCCAAGCACCGCGCCTAAGATTCCGCCTGCACTAAAGAGAGGGAACAACCGTTTGGCTTGCCGTGTATCACAGGCTGTACCCGCCAACCCCCAGATGGCCAGCCCTTGCAGACTGTTGATGACGTTCATGCCCAGCCACATGGCGGCAAAGAACCAGCGAATATCGAAACGAAGTACGATCCACTCGACGATCAATATCAGCCCGATGAAAAATGGAAGGGTGGTGAACAGCCGCTGTTTTGAAAAACGCCCCATGACGATGGTAATTGCCATGGAGGTGAGGAAGGTGAACACGCCCAGAATGACATACATGGTGGGCAGGAATTCCACACCGAAGCGTGCAAAGAACAAGGCTTCGGTGGCGTTCCCACCGATCGCTCCGCCTGCTGCAGTGATCAGCATCAGCCCCATCAACAGCGCAGACATGCGCTCTTCGCCGGGTTTGATCTTGAACGTTTCGAGAATTCGATCCATTTGGCGCCTATTGGATTCGACGTACAGGAATATACATTAAGGTTATTGTACTTAACTATATTGGATTAGAATAGTCCAAATATCCACGTGGATGTGGTTTTTGTCAAAGGGGCTGCTTGTGAGGATGGAACATGCGCGAACTTCCGTTTGGCACAGTGACCTTTCTTTTTACCGATATCGAAGGCTCAACCAAACTTTGGGAGCAGCATCCCGAAGCGATGAAAACCGCGCTTGCAAAACACGATTCGATCTTGAAAGATGCCATTGAATCGAATCGTGGACATGTCATCAAAACCACGGGGGATGGGTTTCATGCAGTGTTTGCAACTGCCATGGATGGCATCAACGCATCCGTTACAGCGCAGCGCGAACTTCATTCCTCCTTCTTTCTTCATCCTTCATCATTGTCATTGAAAGTCCGCATGGGGATTCATACAGGCGAAGCTGAATTGCGTAACAATGATTATTATGGCGGGACGTTGAATCGTGCGGCGCGATTAATGTCTGTTGCAAATGGCGGGCAGGTTCTGCTCTCAAATACTACAGCAGATCTTGTCCGCGAGCAACTACCCGCGGAAATAACCTTGCGAGATCTGAGTGAGCACCGCCTCAAAGATCTGACCCGTCCTGAGCGCATTTTTCAAATCGTTCATCCCGAACTTCCCAGTGAATTCCCGCCCATCAAAACGTTGGATGCGTTTCCGAATAATCTCCCCGCTCAACTCACTTCGTTTATTGGGCGCGAAAAAGAGATCAACGAAATCATCAACGCGCTTAATACATCACGTCTGGTCACTCTCACTGGCTCGGGCGGCACGGGCAAGACGCGGCTCTCTGTCGAAGTCGGCTCGCAACTGCTGACCAATTTTCAGCATGGTGTGTGGCTCGTGGAACTGGCTCCGCTCAGCAATGAGGCGCAGATCATTCCCGCGTTGGCGCAGGCCTTTGGTTTGCAGGAGTTGCCGTTCAATCCGCTGGCGAAGCTGGTGGATGATTACCTGCGCGATAAAAAGCTCCTGCTGATTCTCGATAACTGCGAGCATCTCATTGACGCCTGCGCACGGCTGGCCGATCATTTGCTGCATCTCAGTGCGGGAGTCAAAATCCTTGCCAGCAGTCGCGAAGCGTTGGGTATTGCAGGCGAAGTGGCGTATCGAACACCATCGCTTGCGGATTCCGAATCGACCAGCCTTTTCTTGGACCGTGCCCGTGCCGCCAACTCAAAATTTTCCCTGACCGAATCAAACGCTTCTGCCATCGCCCAAATCTGCCACCGTCTCGATGGCATTCCCCTGGCGATTGAGCTCGCCGCCGCGC
>DAOQID010000203.1:0-4371 GCA_035339375.1 Anaerolineales bacterium
AACCAGTCGGAGGCAGCCACATCGGTGAAGTCACAACCAGCAGGAGCCGAGGTCGGCAGGGTGGTGGCATCGTAGCCGTTGGCAATTTCGAACAAAGTGGACGCTTCGGCGCGGGTCAGGTTGTTGTCGGGACCAAAGGTGCCATCGGCGAAGCCGCTGATCAGGCCGAGGTCAGCCAGGTAGCGGATGTACACTTCGTATTCATGACCAGCGGTGTCAGTGAAGTCAGCGCAGTCTTCCAATTCAGCGGCACCCACCACATCCACTGGTGCACCACCATCGCGGAATGTATCGACACCCCAGTCATTCCCGGCCGCATCGGTCGGGTTGAATTCCAGCACCCACGCACCGCTGGCAGTGGAGGGGAAGGTAAACACCCAGGAGAACAGGGCGCTATCCGCACCGATCGGGGCAGGGACGAAAGTACCTGTTGTGGTCGGGTTCCAGGAACCAAAGCCAGAGTATGCATCACCAGCAGGGACGGTGACTTTATCTGACACCACAGCCCACATCTCGAAGGTATTGCAGGAGACGGGGGTGCTATCGAAATCGGCAATGCTCAAAGAGGGCGGGTTGAAGTAATCGCCATCCATTGAATCATCATCTACATAGTTGGAGCCCATGACAGAGTCGATCGCAGGGGTGGCAGCGGTGGCGCAATCCTGGTCATCCACGGTCAGGGTGAACTCAACGATGTCACCGGAAGACAGTGCAGTGAGGTTGGTGGTGGCGGTGTAATCGTAGGTGAAGGTGCCGCTTGCATCGCTGGTGCCGTTGATCGTGGCGATCAACTGACAATCATTCCAGTCATAGGCTACGGGTACCGCAGCATTCACACGACCCCACACCAACACGTTCTTGGTACCAGCAGCCATGCCAGTCACCGCCCAATCGAGGTCCACATCAACCCCGGTTGAAAAATCAGGCAGTGCCGTAATGCTTGCATCTCCTGCCACTGCAACAGCAGAAGCGACGCTGAACTGGGCCAACATGAACACAGCCAGCAATAAAAGGGTAAATACTTTCTTGCTCATTTTCTCTCCTTTGGGAAAAAATATATGCCACTCAGTAATATAGTTTTCAGGCAATGGCGACCTGAATTATCCTATTTTATGCGAGGCACATTTCGAAGTCAATATGGATGCGAATTCGAGAGTGGCTAAAAAAATGGGCTTTGATTGCCACGAAGGCACAAGGATTCTTGGTGGCTTCGTGGCTTGGCGTCTTTGTGATTAGCCCACGGACTTAGCCACTCTCGCGAGTTCTCCTGCTGACAAAAAAAAGGGCGGACTCTTGCGAGTCCGCCCGGGATTACATTTATCGATTGTTTCTTACACGCGGCTCAAAGCGCGGTAGAGCATCTTGGCAAATTCACCGCGCAGCACGGGCTGGTCAGGTGAGAAGGTGGTGGCGCTGGTGCCATCGGCCACACCCACTGCGTATGCATACTGCACCGGATTGGTGTAGAACTGTCCAATGGGAACATCGGAGAAGGAAGCGGGGCGAAGATGGTAACCGGTACCCCAGTTATTCCACTCGATGTTGAGCACGGTGTTGAACATACCACCGCCATCGAGGAAGGAGCCAGCCGTACCGCCGCCCATCACATCAATATTATTGAAGATGGTGACGATCTGGCCGCGGGTGAGCAGGTCAGCAGGTCCGAACAAACCACCACCCAAGCCGTTCATGAAGCCATCCGCACAAGCCTGCCAGACCCAGCCAGCAAACCAGTCAGAAGCGGAAACATCAGAGAAGGTACAAGCTGCAGAAGGCGGAGCCACAGGCAGCATGGAAGCATCGTAGCCATTGGCCTTCTCGAACAAAGCAGAAGCCTCAGCGCGGGTCAGGGTGCTGTTCACACCAAAACTGCCATCCGGGTTACCAGCGATCAAGCCGAGGTCGGCCAGGTAGCGCACCTGCACTTCTGTAGCATGGCCGGAAACATCGGTAAAGTCGGCACAACCAGCAAGTTCAGCAGGGGTAACTGCCACCGCATTGCGGAAGTAAAACGGGCCAACACCCCAATTATTGCCAAGCATATCTGACGGGTTATAGGTGAAAGACCAGGCACCGTTGGCTGTGGCAGGGAAGGTGATTTCCTGTGAAAGTACGCTGTTATCCGGTCCAAGCGGGGCAAAGGAACCAGTCTGTCCAAAATTCCATGAATTGAAGCCGGAATATGGATCGGGGTCGGTGTAGATGCGGTCAGAAGCCACACCCCACAACTCAAAGGTATTGCAGGAGGCATGCAGGCTGGAGAACGGCACAGCTTCGGTGGAAGGCGGGTTGGCAACGAAGCCATAAGGAGCCACGCTATCAATGGTGGTGCTGCCCATTACATCGGAAACGGCAGGGACAGTAGCGGCTCCGCAGGTCATACTATCAACTGTAACCGTAAAATCCCAGATGTCGCCATTACCCACACCAGCGAATGAATAGGTAAACGTGCCAGATGCACCACCGCTGCCAGCAACAGTGGATATAACGGCACAATCAGCTGCCATGTAAGCCACGGCAGTAGAATCTTTACCCCAAAGAAGCACATTTTGGGTTGGACCAGCCAAGCCGGTAGCAGCCCAGTCAATGTTCACACCGGCATTGCTGGATAGTTCGGGAATACTGGTGATCGAACCTGTACCGGGCAATGTGGCGGCTGAAGCCATGCTGAACTGCGCCAGCACAAATACAGCCAACAACAAAACTGTAAATACTTTCTTGTTCATGTTCTCTCCTTTATAAAAATATTGGTTGTCATCCACTTCACATTGATTCAGACGATGACGATCTTGAATGTAGCTATTCTATGGATGTATCAATTCAAAGTCAACCAGTAAACATGGGAAATTGGTAAGGGCATGACTTTTGTTTATATCCCCGCATCAAACCCGACCTGCAACCTGTTCCACAAAAAAGAGCGGACCCGGTACCGGGTCCGCTCCAGAAAGCAAATTACACGAGCAAAGAAAAATTAGTTGACGCGGCTCAAAGCGCGATACAGCATCTTGGCGAATTCGCCGCGAGTTGCAGCCTGATCGGGTGAGAAGGTGGTATCAGAAGTGCCGTCGGCAATACCCCAACCGTAGGCCCTTTGCACCGGGATGGCATAGTATGCACCCACAGAAACATCAGTCCAGGCGGCGGTACGAAGGCCGTACCCACCATAAGGATAGGCAGGGGCAGGGAGAGCCATTAATGCAAAATTATTAGTTGCAATGTATCCACCAAAACCAGCCGGGTTGGCAAGGTATGCGGGATAAATGTTGTTGAGGATGGTCACGACCTGTCCACGGGTGAGCAGGTTGTTCGGGTCGAAGAGACCGCCGCCCACACCGTTCATAAGGCCGTCATCACAAGCCTGCCAGACCCAGCCAGCAAACCAGTCGGAGGCAGCCACATCGGTGAAGTCACAACCAGCAGGAGCCGAGGTCGGCAACAGGGTGGCATCGTAGCCGTTGGAGATCTCGATCAAAGCCGAGGCTTCCGCGCGGGTGAGGGTGTTGTCAGGGCCGAAGGTGCCATCGGCGAAGCCGCTGATCAGGCCGAGGGTCGCCAGATAACGTACGTACACTTCATCCTCATGACCGGCAATATCAGTGAAGGTTTCGCAGTCTTCCAATTCAGCAGGAACCACATTCACACCATTGCGGAAGTAGTCCACAACGTTAGCATTTCCAACCATGTCTTCCGCAACAATGGAAGCAGTCCATGCACCAGAGGCAGTGGCAGGGAAGGTAAACTTCCAGGAGAGCAGGGAAGCGGCGGGGCCCATTGGCGCGGGAATTGCAAAGGTGCCCGTCACCGAGGGATTCCAGTCACCAAACCCGGAATAAGCCGTTTCAACAGGTCCAAGAGTGGCATCACGGCCGATCGCCCAATACTCGAAGGTATTGCAGGCAGCTGTGTCAACAGGGGGTGCAACAAGTACTGTTGAGGGGGGATTGCCCTGAATATAAAGCGGGGCATCGTCATCCACATAATTGACACCCATGACGGAGTCAATCGCAGGGGTGGCGGCTGTAGCACAGGTCTGGTCATCCACACTCAAGGTGAATTCAACCTGATCACCAGTACCCAACGCGGTAAGGTTGGTGGTGGCAGTGAAATCATAGGTGAAGGTGCCGCTCGCATCGCCAGTGCCTACGATGGTGGCGATCAACTGGCAGTCATTCCAGTCGTAGGCCACAGGAACAGCCGCATACTCACGGCCCCAAACAAGGATGTTCTTGGTGCCCGCAGCCATACCGGTCGCAGCCCAATCGAGGTCCACACTTGAGCCGCTCGAAAAATCGGGGAGGGCAGTAATGGAAGCGTCTCCGGCCACAACAACAGCGGAGGCGATGCTGAACTGGGCCAGCACAAACACAGCCA
>DAOQID010000204.1:0-4312 GCA_035339375.1 Anaerolineales bacterium
TTGACCGGTCAACCACATGCCCAAAGCAGAGACAATGGAAGCCAGGGGCATCCAATAGCTATGCGAGGGATGCGGGAGTGACGTGGCGCCATCGAGAAAATTCCACAGGTAGGGTTCTGTGAAGCCTTTGCCTGTGGCGAGTTGAATTCCGCCTGCATAGTAATAATCCGAATCCAGATAGCCCGGGATGGGCTGGAACTGGGCAATGAAGACGGGAACAGCAAGCCCAAAGAGAAAGAGGAAGAAGTAGGTGCGCGAGTTCATAGGCATGGAATGGGGTTAGAGACGGCTGGCAATATCGCTCAAAATGCGCGGCGGGCGGATCGCCCACCAGCGAATCCAGTATAAGCCAATGAAAGTGAAAAGAGGCAAAAACAGGAACAAACCTTCTTCGGCTTTGATTCCAAAACGGGGGACAAGGAACAGGGAAACCGCCCAGGGCAGGGTGCCAACAAGCAGCATCAACAATATGGTGAGGAAGTTACCGATCTTGTACCAGCGGTCATGGACGATGGCGAAGATCAGGGCCAGCGGAATGATCAGCACGGCGAGGTTTTCCATTTCGGTGCGAAAGCCCAGCAATGGAGCCGCCGCAATGGAAAGACAGGCCGCCCAATAAAAACGGCGGAAATCGCCGCTGCGGGCAGCGCTCCACTCGTAGCCGAGGGCCACCACCAACAAGCCAATGAACATCCATGCAAATGTACCTCCAAACGCAGGCCAGATGCGGATGAAAATGGAATGGACGTTGAAACCAAAATCCGCTTTGATATTGTTGACCGTGGCCCGTAAAAACGGAATGAACCAGTTGGGATAGGCCATGAATGAAAGCACCAACAGAATGAGACTAGCCATGGCAAACCCTGCAAAAACGCGAGTGCGCTTTTCGTAGTACACCCGCAAGGCCACAAGGACAAGAAACGGCGCACCAACTTCCCAATAATACAGTGAGACCGCAGCAAGGGCCCCTGCCACTTCATCCAGATCGGCACGGAGGGCTATCAAAATTTCGGCGTAGGTGAGCCCAAGCAATAGAACGGGACTGGCTTCGTAGATCGCTTGAAAGGTATAAAAATTGAAAATAGCCAGCAGGGGAAACAGGACGTAGAAAATGATCGGCACTTCCCATTCGGTGAGACGCAGACTGATGAAGGCAAGCGCGAACAAGGCCAGTTGCAAGATCAAAGTAAATATCGCCCGGGCCAGCAGCGGGTCGGAAAGAAGCGTGAGCGGAAAGTAGAGCAGGAGAATGTGAAAGGGCGTATCCAGAATGTAGGGTTCATCCCCTTGTGCGGCGGGACCTCCATAAACCTGTTGCTGCACACGGGCGGGGACTTCTCCGCTGTAGGGATCGAGCCTGTCGTTTTGAAAAACGCGCACTGCAAACCAGTGGACGTAAAAATCACCGCCATCTTTTAGTGTGAGGTTGAGCATCACCAAACCGATGGAAATCGCAACGACCACAATTGAAACCAGCGCGATGAATTGATAATCACGCGCTGTAAATGATTTTGAAGGAGGTTGAAAGGTAACGCTCAAATGATTTGCTCGATGATGAGGGGAGGTTATTTATGCAGGATACGAAAAGAACAAAGAAAAGATTATTCGATCACAAATCGAAAGATCGGACGGGTGGGCGAATTGCGCGCGACCTCTACAAAGCCAGCATGGTGAAAGGCGGAAGCCGTGCCCGTGAAAACGAAAGGTGCGGGGGCCTCCTGCTTTGCATCCACGGGGTAGCCTTCCACAATTTTACCGCCCCGTCCTTTCACATAATCCACGGCGGCTTTTAGCAATTCAACAGTAATTCCCTTGTGACGATGCTTTTTCTCGATAAAGAAACAAGTGATCGACCAGACTTCCTGATCGTCCACAGGTTTGAGAGTGCGTGAATGGGCCAGTTTTGGATAGGCGCTGCGCGGTTCCACTGCGATCCAACCGATGGGGTAGCCTTCGGAATACGCCAGCAGACCGGGGACGGTCTTTGAATCGACAATGGATTTCTGCATCTGACGGGCCGTATCGCCAGCACTTTCGGTGAATTCCTTTCCGCGCAATTTCCAGTGCATACACCAACAGCCGCCACACGCGCCGCGCCTGCCGAACAACATTTCAAAGTCGTGCCACAATTTTTGAGTGAGCGGATGGAACGAGAGGTCGAGTTCTTCGATCAGGTTTCTTTCTTCAGTCATGGCGTTATCTTCCCTCAACAAGATGATCGTGGTCAATTTTACCTGATGTCCATTCCTTGAATTGAGAGAGCACCACGGCAATGAAGATCAACACTGCGCCGAAGATCTGAATGACAGCAAGCCTTTCATCCAATAGCAGCCAACCAGAAAGCACCGCAAACACCGATTCAAGGCTCAAGATCAAGGCGGCATCGGCGGGCGGGGTATGCTGCTGGGCCCAAACCTGCAAGGTGTAACACAAGCCAAGCGAAAAGAAGGCAGTATACCCAATGGCAAAAGCCAGCTGCCAGTTAAAGGTCATCATCGATTCTGAAACCAGACCGACACCCAAATTCAACACGCCACACACCAAAAGCTGACCCACAGAAAATGACATCGCTTCGAACTTCGCCGCAAATTTTCCGATGATGATGACGTGGAAGGTCCAGAACAATGCGCCGACAACTTCCAGCGCGTCTCCTTTCTGGACCTCGAACCTGCCACCCGTTGAAAGGAGAAATGCCCCCACCCCGGCCAAAACCACCGCCACAACCGACATCCAGTGCGGTTTTTCGCGCCAGAAGAAAAACAGGGCAAACGGCACGAGCACCACATACAAGGCAGTGATGAAGCCCGCATTACCCGCCGTGGTGTAAACCATGCCTGCCTGCTGAAGCGCACTACCCGCGAACAAAAAGAAACCTGCAATGAACATCCATTTATATTGATCATGAGGCATGGATGTGAGATTCACGCGCTTTACAAAGGGCAGCACCACCAGCGCCGCCAGCACATAACGCGCCCCATTGAACAGGTACACGCTCCCCTGCTGACCCGCCACACGCTGGGCCACAAAAGCCGAGCCCCAGATAATCGAAACGACCAAAAGAGTTAGATCTGCTTTTAAACGCATAAGAAGGGAATTTCCTCTGTTCCTGCCTGATGATGGCTGTATAATGTTGTATGCAATTTCTGTTATGCGGATCATATCCGTATAACACCCCGCACGGGGGGTATTTTACAGCATGATGCGATACAACCCATAAGTTGGGCAACTTAATTCAAGAGAGGAAATCAAACGAATTAATGTAAACACAAAAAACGACGAATAAAATTTACAATTAATATCAAGCCGCCAAAAAAGCGTGCATCTGTCATGTTGGCTTCTGTAGCATTTTTCTGTCAGAGAGTGCAAGCCATTAATCGCGACATGGGTTAGGCAAAATAAGAGAGAAACACAAATCAGATTACAGGATAACTTGCATGGGTGTCGGATACATTCTTGTTAACTATTCAAAAAAAGAATTAATCAGTTTTAACCATATTGGAGCAAACAAAGCAAGAGAGTTAGCTGGGAATCCTGTTAGTGCTGCGATGGTTACATGGTACATGCTTCAACACACAGGTGATACTGTAGCATTTTTATCCGACACATATGGTGAATGGTGTTTTCCAGAAGGAACTCGCGATGAAATTTCAGATTATCGTGATGCAACAGATGAAGTTGTCAAAAGCTTGATTGAAGTGGAAATCCTGATAGATTTAGGCAAAACATGGGTCGACAGCGATGAACCAGATAAAATTTACATCCGAGCCTTGGAAAATGTTTGGATGAAGTTTTGAAAAAATGCACCTGAAACAATGATCCATTTTGCCAACTTGACCATCAAAGAGGCACAAATTCACGCCCGCAAAATGGCCGGGGCAAATCTTACAAACATACCAAATCCCACCCACCACCCACTTTATAAATACACTGTGAGGTCATCATGCAAAGTACTGCAAAAAATGTGACAGAGTATCTCAAAGAAGCGCCTTCTGAAAGAAAAGCTGCGCTCACCCAATTGCGCAGACTATGCCGTGCTTCGCTTAAAGGGTTTCAGGAAAGCATGATGTACGGCATGCCAGTCTATACACGTAACGGTGAAGCCGAAGTTGGTTTTGCCAGCCAGAAAAATTTCATTGCCTTATATATTCTCAAGACAGATGTGATGGACGCGCATAGGGATCTGCTTAAAGTTAAAGGGATTAGCCTCGGCAAGGGCTGCATCCGCTACTCCAAGCCTGAGAAGATTGACTTCAAGGTTGTAGAGATGATGCTGAAGGCTACGCAAGAGTCAACGGGGGAGGTCTGTGATTAA
>DAOQID010000205.1:0-4273 GCA_035339375.1 Anaerolineales bacterium
GCGCGCAATTTCACGGATGGCTTTTGCAGGGTCGGGCAAATGCTCCACAATATGCTTGATGATGATCACGTTGAATGCGCCGTTTTGATATGGCAGGTCCTGTGCTGATGCAGTTTGCAGGGATGCGGCTTCGGCATCGGCTTTGGATTTGTTAACCGCCCAGTGATTCAGGTCCATGCCATACGCTTCGAACCACGCCGAAAGCTGGCCCACCAAATGCCCCATGCCTGATCCCACCTCAAGCAGACGCGCTCCGCGCCGCCCGTACTGTCGCGCAAGCATGGCATAGAATCGGTTCGACCACCAGTACATGCTGTATTTGGCAAAGGTGATATTGGCGTAGGTATGGGTTGAGAAGTATTTTTCGTCGAAGGACATGGGGGTAATTGGTAATTGGTAATTGGTAATTGTGAGTTGCCAATTACTTCTTTCTTGCAATATAAAAAGTGAAGGTTCCATCTTCCACGGGTTCGGGAGAGGCGTATTTGCGGAGATAGTTTTCCGTGAGGCTGAGATTCCACTTTGTGGGGGAAAGAATCCATTGGCCGGTAAGCGCTTTTGCCACCAGCGAGGGCAGGCCAAAATAGTGGCCCCATTCTAACACGCGCATGGAAGCGGGTGAAAAGTAATGCCACCAACGCTCGAGTTTGAACCCTGCTGCTTCCAGGCGTTTTTCCCATACGTCAGGTTCGTCGGCATGGTGGACGCGGGAGATCTTGCGGAACCAGTTTTCATACGGCTTGCCGAAGACCTTCGTCAACGAAAGCGCGGAAAAATAACGGGTGTTTGGCACACAAAAATAAAACGGCGCACCAGGTTTCAGTACGCGGGCGGTTTCCGCCAGCACCGCATCAATGTGCGGAATATGTTCCAGAACCGAGTTGCTTAATCCGCTTTCGAAATGGTTCGAAGGGAACGGCGCGCGCGACCCATCTGCTTCGACGAGGGATTTGTAGGCATTGTATTTTTTCGCCTCACGCATGGAAAAACGCCACGGATCGAGCCCTACATCCAGTTTTTGGTCGAAGGTCAGGGAGGCAAAATGACCGTCACCGCAACCCACGTCATAGACTGGGGCAGGGAGGGGCAGGTCTTGATAGTAGGAAGATTCAACCGCGCGCAGAAATGCGCGAAAATACGGCAGCGAGCTGACTTGGAGAAAGAGAAAGTCTTTTTGCGACATAGTATAATGATAGCATTCTTTCCAAAAAGTGATAGCAGAGGCGTTTATGGTACGGGTAATGGTTCAACTAACAGAAGAACAGGTAAAAACCTTGAAAAAAATGGCACGGGTCCGCAAAGCATCTGTTGCCTCATTGGTTCGTGAAAGCGTAACCTTGTATGTTGATGCTTCCAAAGTAAACCCACAAATGGACGAAAAACGCCGCCGCGCATTGGAAGGTCTTGAAAAAATCAAGAAGGCCCACTTCAAAGATATTGAAGGAAAAACAGACGTGGCCAAAAACCACGATAAATACCTCAATGAGACTTACTCATGATCTATGTGGATACATCTGCCTTTCTTGCCATTTGCAATCCAGAAGACCCATCGTATCAAATTGCACTGGACACCTGGAAAAACCTCATTGAAAAAGGCGAAAGACTGGCCAGCAACAATTATGTTTTAGTGGAAAGCATCGCTCTTATCCAGAACCGTGTTGGCCTTGAAGCACTGTCCATTTTACACAATGACATCATTCCATTTTTGGAAATTGAGTGGCTGGACGAGTCACTTCACAATGGGGTTATGGATCAGGTTATTACGGGGAATCGCCGCCAGATCAGCATGGTGGATTACTCAAGTTTTGCCACCATGAAACGCCACAACATCCGCACCGCTTTCACTTTCGATGATCATTTCCGCCAACACGGATTTGAAATCATCCCGTAGTTCTTCCCTTCAAACGCTCAAACATTTTTTCATATTCCTGCGCGACCGAGTCGGGATCGTAGGTGGTCTTGATCCCATCCACATCGCCGCGATATTTTGCAGGGGTATCCAGCACTTCAAGAATGGAAGCGGCCAGGCTTTGTGCGTTCCCGATCTCTGAAACGACGCCCATGCCGTGCATTTGAACGGGTCTGCGCACCCCCGGCAAAGCGGAGGGAACACTGGGAACACCGTTCATCATCGCTTCGATCTGCACAAGGCCAAAGGCCTCCGTGGAATTGAGCGATGGTACGGTGAGCACATCAAGATTTGGATAGAGCGCCGCCAGTTGAACGGGTGTCAGATTGCCGAGAAAGGTCCAATGACCGGAGGTTTCATATTCATGGATCTTTGGAATCAGGCGGTCAAAATAAGCCTGTTCCCCCATCACATTCTGGTGTTGACCCGCATACAAGACCTGCGCGTTTGGATATTTTTTCAAAATAATGGGCAGGGCATCGAGCAAAATTTCCACGCCTTTTTCAGAGGCAAAGCGTGTGACCATGCCGATGACAGGTTTAAGTTCCTTCGTGCGGTGCTTTTCAGCGAAAGCAGTAACAGCCTCCGGCGCAGGGACAGGCATCTCAACGGGCGGCAGGATCGGGGTCAGTTTTGAAGCGTAGCGCGAGAGGTAGGGAGAATGATCGGCGTAGTCCTGTGTGTAGGTCACGATGTGATTCGCAAGGCGTCCCGCCATATCGTTTTGAAAATCGAGCACGGAATTAACGAAGCGATTAAACCATCCCTGCGGGAGTTGCACATCGCAATGATAGGTCAGCACAACGGGTTTTCCGAACAAACGCGCACGCATGGCAACGCCGGGCGCATCGAACTGTGGAAGATGCAGCTGCACTACATCATGCTGCCAGACCAGTTTCGTGGCAACCAGCCCAAATGTGGGAGCGATCACGCCTTTGCTGACACGCGCGATCACGGGAATGCGAATCACCTTCACCCCATCCATCATCTCTTCAAGCGGCAGGGATGGATCGTAGTGGGTGGTCATCACGGTCACTTCATGGCCGCGTTTGACAAAGGCACGTGCAAGGCGCTCGGCATAAATAGTCAGTCCTGAAGTATGTGGACGGTAGTAAGTAAGTACGGTTAGAATTTTCATAACGCCAGAAGATTATAACGGATAAGAAAGATGAACAAGCAAAGACTTTATTCAAGGAGAAAAAAATGAACTCTGCATTGAAGATTTTGATCCTGGCAACCCTATTCACGCTTGGTGCATGTGCCAGCCCCACCGAACCTCCCGTACCGACTGAAACCCCGATTCCACCCTCACCGACAGCTGATCTGGGAATTGGGCCTTTTCTCACCGTAAACAAAGCAGGAGACCTGTACCTGAAATCACCCTATGGCGCTGCGGTCAACCAGGCTGGCGAAATTTACATCTCCGATGCAGGCAATTCACGGGTGCTGAAATTCGACTCGAGCGGAACCCTGCTCGCCGCATGGGACAAGAAAGGAAGCGGCGACGGCGAGTTCAATTCAATGGGTTTTGGCGGGCTGGCTGTGGACCCTTCGGGAAATGTCTTTGTGGTGGATAACGGGAATCACCGCATTCAAAAATTTGACGGCGACGGCAACTTCATCACCGCCTGGGGCACGGAAGGGACGGGCGACGGTCAATTTGTCCGCGCCATTGGCATCGCCGTGGATAAAGATGGGAATGTGTACATCACCGACGATGGAAATCCCTTTGTGCAGAAATTCGATAACGACGGAAACTTCCTGATGAAATGGGGCGGAGCTGGCTCCACAACAGGCAAATTCAGCCATGCCACCGGCATAGCCGTGGACGGGAATGGAAATATCTTCGTCGCCGATTACGAAAATAAGAACGTGCAGAAATTCAGCGCCGATGGAAGTTTCATTACAACATGGGATATCCGCAATGCAGATGGAAAAAAGGGAACCCCTGAAGGCATCGTAGTGGATGTTCAGGGGCAGGTCTACATCAGCGATTATGACCTTGGTCAAATTCAGGCATTCACCAACGACGGCGAATTGCTCTGGTCGTGGACCGATCAAGACCGAAATGACGGGTATTTCAGCCGTCCCACCGGCCTCGCGCTGGACGGAAAAGGCATGATTGTCATTGTCAATCAATCCGGTGGCGGTTGGGAGATTTTCAAACTGCCGTAGCCGTTTTTACATCCAAGCATGAAAACAAACATGAAATATCCCGAAATTAATCTTTCAATTCTTTAGCCGCGAATTTGCACGAAAAAAGCCGATCCATTTTACAGGGTCGGCTTTTTATAACTCGTCCGTATCTTGCAATTCATTTGAACCACGGAGACACTGAGGCAGTGCGGAGCCTCCTGCGGACGG
>DAOQID010000206.1:0-4257 GCA_035339375.1 Anaerolineales bacterium
AAAAATCAGTCTTGGTGTTGAAGGGCGTTGCCTACGAACTTGAACAAACCCTGCCCTACCAACCGATTGTCGATGCCCTGCGCGGCTTGTTCGCCCGCGCAGAATGGAAATCGATCGCCGCGCAATTGAACCTTGAACCCGTTTGGCTGGCTGAGCTTGCCCGTCTTTTACCCGAACTGCTGACATATTTTCCGCATCTGCCTGCTCCCGTCCAATTTGTGGATGAATCGCGTTTATGGGAAAGTCTGCTGCAATTTTTCCGCGCGCTATCCCGTCAGGCAACCATTTGGTTGTTCATTGATGACCTGCACTGGGCAGATAACTCCACAATCGGCTGGCTGGGTTACTTCATTCGTCACATCTCAACCTTCCCTTGTAACGTCCTCGCCACGGTGCGCCCTATCAGTGACCAAACCAATCTCACAAAATTGCTGCATGCCTTGAGGCGCAACAACCAGCTTGCTCACTTGCCGGTTTCCGAGTTGCCTGCCTCTGCAATGCAGAAAATAGCGGAGTCATTCAATTCGACCAAGGACCAACGCTTATCCAACTGGTTGGTAGAGAACGCCGAAGGAAATCCGTTCTTCATCACGGAGATCATTCGTTACGCCTTTGAAGTTGGCTTGCTAAAAACGGATGGCACACTTGATGCTGAATTATTCAAAACTTCGCCTCTCCTGCCACCCACAGTTCAAAACCTGATCGAATCACGCATCCTGCGGCTTTCTGAAATGGCGCGGCACATCCTGCATCTGGCCGCGGTCATCGGTCATGAATTTGATCTGGAGTTGGTCCAACGCGTGGCAGGTGAAACCGAAGTCAAAACGCTGGATGCCATTGAAGAACTGCAAGCCGCGCAGTTGATCAGAACATTGGCTGGCGGCACCTTTGCCTTCGATCACTCTCTGACCATGCAAGTGACCCTCAAAGATATGAGCGATGCCCGCCGCTTTGCCCATCACAGACAGGTTGGCGAAACGCTCGAAAGTCTTCATCACGATAACCTGGACGCCGTCTCTGGTTTGATCGCACGTCACTTTGCAGAGGGGAACCTGCCCGCTCGCGCCGCTTCGTATGCGTTTCGCGCGGGTCAGTCCGCTGCCCTGCTGGCTGCCTGGGTGGAGGCAATTGCTTTTTACGAGCAGGCAATCTCACTCGAAAGAGATGATGCGCAGCGCGCTCCCATGTACCTTGCGTTAAGCGAGGCTCATTTCCATAAAGGCGATTTTGCTTTGGCAGCTGCCGATTGCCGCACTGCCATCCCGTTGGCACGTGCGAATGCCGATTGGCGCATGGTGGAAAATATCAGTTTGCAACTCAATAAATCTCTCATACCGCAAGCCCTTTACTCTGAAACGATTGCCTTGGGAAATGAATTGCTCGAGCTGGGTATACCTGAGTTGGGAATTTGCGCAAAGACAATTTTGGGGGTGGGGCTGAGCCATGAAAGCGCGCACCCCGTAGAAGCGGAACGTCATCTGCGCGAAGCAGAACGCTTGCTGCACCAACAAACGGAGTATTCAGGTCCAGTCTCTTTAGCAGTCATCGAATATCATTTGGCAAGCGCCATTAGTCAGCAGGGGCGTACGGCAGAAGCGATTGCCCTCTTTCGCAAGGTGCTTGAACTACTGGAACAAGGTAAAAGCACGCTGGATTTGATCAGGCATATCCTGATCTACAACAACCTGGCGTATCAATTGTATCTGGTCGGAGATCCCTCCGCGAAAGAATACATTCAAGTTGGTATCAAACTTGCCCACGAAAAAAGATCGCTCTCGCACCTGCCGTATCTGTATTCCACCTCGGGTGAAATTGCGCTTGCCAATCATGAACTGGATGCCGCCGAAGCGTTTTTCCGCGATGGACTTGCTCTCGCTGAGAAAATTCCTCTGCCTGAATCGATAGCGGGTCTGAACGCCAACCTGGGGCTGGTTGCCAAAGAACGGGGCGACTCTACGCTGGCGCATGAACAACTCAAGAACGCGTTGACTCTGGCAGAACAATTGGGGAATCGACACCTTGAAGTCCGTGTCCGAATTTGGCTGGCGCCGCTTCAGCCTCCTGCAGAAGCGCTCCCCAGTTTGGAAATTGCCCACACCTTTGCAGTGCAGGGCGGGTTGGGCAATCTGCTCGAAGAAATCATCGGGCTGCAAAACAGTCTTTCCAATCCTTTGTAATCATATTCATCGTAAAAAAATCATCCGCAGGGTTCTTCAAACCCTGCGGATGATTTAACGCTCCTGTTGACGTTCGCTTAACGCCGCCTTTGTATGATTGGGTCAAGATAAACATGTGGAGCATGCTCCATACCAAACCAACTCACACAAGGAGAAATAAAATGTCAAAACTTATTATTCGCCACAAAGTGCAGGATTACTCAGTTTGGCGCCCAGGGTATGACGGTCATGCCGCCGCCCGCGCGGCAGCAGGTTGCCTAAGCGCACAGGTCTTCCAATCTGCCAATGACTCCAATGAGATCACCGTAATTATGGATTGGCCTTCGGTGGAAACTGCCCAAGCATTTGCTTCATCCCCAGACCTCAAGGAAGTGATGAAGAACTTAGGCGTCATCTCTCAGCCAGATGTCAGCTTCCTGGTCGAAGCCTAAGCTGTATTCAACCATGAAAAGGATTTACGCATACGCCATATGTGTAAATCCTTTTTGTTTGCAAGACCGATCGTAGAGGTATATCCCCATGCAACAGGCGATGCTAAATGATTTTTCAACGGCACATACAGTCAGCGCAGCCATTAAGACCAACTGGCTGAATTACCATTATGCCATGTGGCAATCGCCCAAAGTTGAATTATCCATCTCGCCTTACTTGAACTGGCTGATCACCGACATCCCAGATTATTTTTTGAATTTAGTCGTCTGCACGCAGTTGCCCGAACACGGCATTGAAACTCTCGTTGAAAAAGCCATGAATCACTTCGAGAAAAACAATGTCCCCAGGTTTATGTGGTTTGTGGAAGAAGGCGTCCAAGCCGAAAACCTGAAACACCATCTGGCGGCTCGCGGATTGACCTTCCGCGAATCCTTCGCCACCAAAATGGCAGCCCATTTGGAAAACCTGTCAGAAAACATTTCCATGCCCAAGGGCCTGGAGATCGTTCCCGTTGAGAATCGCACAACACTCAAGCAGTGGATCCATCTCACAAGCCGCGGCTTTGGAATCCCAGCAGAGTATGAGGACACCTGGTGCGATATTTTTGACAACACGGTATTCAATGCACCCTTCCGTACTTATTTGGGCGTTTTGAATGGGCAGCCCGTCGGCACCGCCCAGCTTTTCACCTCCGCAGGCGTGGCAGGAATCTACAACATCACCTGCGCACCCGAAGCCAGATGCCAGGGTGTAGCGACCGCTCTAACCAAAACCGCCTTACTCGATGCACGTCAACTGGGTTATCGTGTCAGTGTCTTACAGGCATCCCAGGCAGGCGCCAAGGTGTATCGTAAGCTAGGTTTTCAAGACTACGGGAACTTGAGCGCCTTCATGTGGAAGCGCAATTAGATGCCATATTTTTTATTTTCTTCAAAGCTATATTTCACGCTCTAAAATATCACATCAAAAGGAATCAGACATGTCTTCTACAAAAGCCCCCACCCGTCATCACCCAGCACTGGTCACCCTACACTGGCTGGTCTTCATCCTGATCTTTGCTTTATCTGTAAGCGGCACATACGCTGCTGGTCTGGCAAATGATGACCCAGCCAAAAGGAGTATCCTGATTCTTCATCTCCCATTTGGAAGTACAACATTCTTCTTGTTAATCGCCAGCCTTGTCGTTCACCTGCGTACACCCAGGCCAGCTTATGCTTCAACGGGCAACTCGATTTTGGACACAATTGGAAAAATCACCCATGTTGCGCTGTTCGTACTCGCGTTGTTGACAAGCATGAGCGGCATGTTCTTATCTATACGCTCAGGTCTGATGCCAACCATTTTCCTCAATGCAAGCGCCGCCCTGCCCGCAGATTTTTTTATCTTTATCGAACGTATCTTTCACGGCTATGTTTCAAAAGCATTGTTTTTCCTGGTCTTACTCCATATTGGAGCCGCACTCTATCATCAGGTTTGGTTAAAAGACAATCTGTTTTCGCGCATGGGGTATGGAAAAAATTCGTAAAGTCTCAAGCATATCTTTCAGGGCACCTCAATATCCTGCTTGAACAAAGATGACCGCATCTTGGTTTAGATGGACGGCAGACAGTGTTTCTTTTTGAAAAGCCACTATCTACCGTCCATTTTC
>DAOQID010000207.1:0-4129 GCA_035339375.1 Anaerolineales bacterium
GCGTTCCGCTTTGACCAAGAGGTGATCTTGAAGACAGAAACCGAACGCTTGAATATTTTGATTTTGGTCTTCGGGCTGTTGTTGGGTGCCTATGCCCGTTTTTTGCCCGCAAGCATGGTCGGTTTTCCGGTGACGGATGGCGGGCTGTTTTACGAAATGGTGAAGGCAATTCAGGCGGGCGGGTATAACCTGCCGTCATTTGTGGAATACAACGGTATATCGATCCCGTTTGCGTACCCGCCTTTGGGGTTTTACACCGCAGCCCTGATCTCGGATATTTTCAACTTTCCGCTGCTTGAAGTCTTTCGCTGGATGCCCGCGGTGGGCAGTGTGCTTTTTTCGATTGCGTTCTACCCGATGGCGGCGGCGATTTTGAAATCTCCATTGAAGGGCAGTCTGGCAACTGTTTTTTTCGCGCTGCTGCCGCGTTCGATCTCCTGGTACATCATGGGGGGCGGCATTACACGCGTGCTGGGGCATATCTTTCTGATGCTGATCCTTTTCAGCGCGTACAAACTGTTTACAGCGCCTTCCAGAAAATACCTGGTGCTGACGATTCTATTTGGAAGCGGTGTGATATTGAGCCATCCAGAAGCGTCGCTGCACACGGTTTTTCTGTGTGCGGTGTTGTGGCTGTTTTATGGCCGATCCAAAGAGGGGATTAAGAACGCTTCACTCGTCGCTTTGGGTGTGATCGCCCTGACCGCGCCATTTTTTCTCACTGTCATCTCCCGCCACGGACTCCAGCCTTATCTGAGTGCCGCCCAGACCGGGTTTCAAAATCCGCTGGCGTGGGTGGCGATTCTGACAGGTTCATTTGCCGATGAAAAATTTGTGACGGTGCTTTCCGCGCTGGCTTTGCTGGGGTTTGTCGTCGTCATTGCAAGGCGTGAGTTTTTGCTGGTAGTGTGGCTCTTCCTGCCTGCGGTCGTGGATCCACGCAGTGCGGCTTCGATTTCGATCATTCCATGGGCCATACTGGCGGCGATCGGCTTTGTGGATATTGTCATCCCCGGGTTGTATGCGTTGAAACACAATTTGCAGGAGGCGGGTGAGATCGAGTCGAATTGGAGCACGTATTTTATAAAATCGTCTGCGATCAAATTTGCGTTGACGGCGTTGATCTTCTACGCGTTTTTCGGGACTGTGCTTTCGGATCAGGTGTACCCCAAGGTGAGTCTCACCTCATCAGATCGTGCGGCGATGGAATGGGTGGCGGGGAATATCCCGCCGCAAAGTCGTTTTTTGATCCTCACTGGCGAAACCGAGGCCTTTGCCGATGCAGTGGCGGAGTGGTTCCCTGTGTTGAGCGGCAGTTATGGCATTGCCACCATTCAAGGTTACGAATGGATGCCCGACAAAATCTTTTTGACGAAACTGGATGAATACTATGCCCTGCAAGCCTGCATGGATAAAACCTCCACTTGCGTGGATGAATGGGCTTTAAAAGAAGACCATCCCTTTGAGTATGTCCTCATTTCGCGGGATGGTTTGTCGGAGAATAAAAATTCGCTTTTGATTTCGCTTGAACAATCGGGTGGGTATCAATTAATTCATGAAGAGACGGATGTTTATATTTTTGAGAAGAACCCCTGATTATCGGATCGCGGACTTCAGTCCGCGATTTTTTATGCCACGCTGTTTAACGCATCCACAAACACTTCCACCATCTTTTGGATGTTGATCTCTTCGGAAACGATTCGGAACGACTCTGTTCCCATCTTTCGCAAACGCGCCGTGTCTGACAGCGCGTTTTTCATTGTGGAAACCAGCGCACCATAATCTTCGGGTTGAATCTGCCAGCCATTCCCATCACGGACAAGGTCATCTTGCGTGCCATCCCCTTTGGCAACGATGACGGGCAGCCCGTAGCTCATCGCTTCTTGAACTGCCAGCCCGCCGGTGCCCGGCAGCACAAAAAGATCAGCTTGTTCGAAATAGGGTTTGAGGTCAGCGCCATGTTTTGCGCCGATGAACTCCGCCGAAGGGTAGACATCTTTTGCAAGTGACTCCAATGCGGCGCGTTCAGGGCCGTCACCGACGATCATCAATCGTGGTTTTGAGTCCATCTCTGCACAGGCACGGAGGAGATGGTCAACGCGTTTGCGAGCTTGAAGGCGGCCGACGAAGAGAATTGAGGGCGTGGGTTTGAAAGTTGCAGGTTGCAGGTTGAAGGTTGGTTTTGGCGAAACTGAGTTGTGTGCTACGAAGATTTTTTCGCGCGGGAAGCCGAGGGCCGCATATTCGTCTGCGCCGCGTTGACTGTACGCGAGGAGCGCGTCGAATTTGCTCAGGAACGAGATTCTGCTTTTTTGACGGAACCCTGCCAGAGGTCCAGAAAGAGGCGGCGAACCCAATCCCCAGCCGATGACCTTTCTTCCACGGGCATGCATCCAATTGACAGCGGCAGATGTGGCCAGATAGCGGGGGTTCGCTTCCACAATCAAGGTGTGTGGATGCCATTCTTCGAGCCATGAAATGAAATTTTGTTGATGACATAAATAGAACGCGCCGCTGAAAAGATGAATGTTTTTTGCTTCGTGATATGCAGCGACCTGAGGCCTGCCGCCCGCGATCATTTCCACGGGGCGGGCCTGGCCTGCAAACAGACTCATGCTTTCACACGATTGCGCGAGCAGATCAAAAAATGGGACACGGTAACTGGGAAGCACGCGTTGCTGCAACCCAAGGCGATGTGGAAAATTTTTCATGGCAGCGGCTCGCAGCGTGTGAAGATGAAAGCCACATCATCGTGGTATTGCTCGCACCACTCGCTTGAATTTTGCACGGCGTCCACAATGGCGGGTTGTGTTTTGGCAAGAAAGAGCAGGTTCACTTTTTTCTCTTTGAGCAGCGAATCCCAACCTGGCTGCGCTGATTGCACGAAAAGATATTGATGTGCCTGCTCGGCGGTGAAGATGACCTGGATGCGCGTGTCGATCCACACTGGGCGTGAAGGAAGCGCATGGATCAGATAACTTCCGAAGACCACATCGTTCCACATCGGACCTGGAAACTGGTCATGCTCCTCCAGCCATTTTGCGGCGTCGACGGGGGTGGTGACGGGATCCAGCGCGGGCGGAGATTCCTGCCACCATGCATCGCGCAGGCCGGGGAGCAGCATGAGCGGAAGCAAAATAAAAATGGCGCCCAACGCAAAATTCATGGCTGGGATCTTCACTTCCTGCGGCTGGTCAAATGTTTGGATGAGGGTTTCAGGCATGAGGAAGGCCGTAAGCACAGCGATGAGGAACAGATCCCAAATCACATAGCGGATGCCTGTCAGTGCCATCCATGAAAAGGTGAGGAATAAGATCCACTCAAAGGCGGTGAGTCGTTTGCGGGTCCCGCTGGCGGCTGCGAGTGGAATCAACAGAATCAGCCATGCGAAAAAGATGTTCATCTGCCAGCCTTGGTTGAGCGGCGGCAGCCATTCGGGGCTGAGGTCACGGATGCCCGGGGCGGTGAATGTGCCGATCACGGAGCCCCAAAGCACATATCCGCGCGGGTTGAGGAAGGAGATTGCAAACGAAGCCAGCGCAACCCAGAGTAATTTTTTCCGCTCGCCAGCGCCAAAGAGAAACGCAATGCCAACGAGGACAAAGAACAAAATGAAGGAACCATGCAGGTTGGTCCATGCAAGGCTGAGGGGGATGAGCAGCCAAAGGGATTTTTCTTCGCGGTGATGCCATTTGAGCAGAAGCCAGTACACAGCGAGAAAGATCGGATATGCAAACAACTGCGGGCGGACTCCCCAATTGTTGCTCCCCGCCAGCCCTGCGATGATCGTCAGCAGGGTAGCCATGCGTGGACCGATTCCGCTGGTACGCATCAACAACCAGAGCAGGGCGTAGGTGAGGCCGATCAAGACCGCGACGAGAAAAATGGTGAATGGAACTCCGCCTGCCTTGAACACCCACCACAATACAACCGCCGAAAGCCAGGATTGATAGACGATGGGTTGCCCCGCTTGAATGGAACTGTACGTATCCACGACGGGGACGGAACCTGTTTGCAGAACATCTTTCCCAAGGCGCAAATACCACCAATAGTCATGCGGTTGAATGGGCAGCAGCACGGCAATGATCAATAGCGGGAACAAGGCAATGCCAAGCCAGAGGAAATCATA
>DAOQID010000208.1:0-2941 GCA_035339375.1 Anaerolineales bacterium
TTGCTTGAAAAATGTGCCCCGAATTTTCGGGGCACATTTTTATTTTCGAATATTCTTTTTTCTTGCGAGTAATACAGACGTGGTCGATGCGGATTGTTCTGCCTTCGGCGGAGTCTCCTGCGCTTCTTTTTCTGGACCTGAACCTGATTCAGTTTCAACAGGCATTGCCTGCGCGGATGGTCTGACTTCATTTTGTGCGGGTTTGTTTTCCCGCACACGGCTCTTCGCACTGAACAAGGCTTCCATTTGCGGGCTGGCTTTTTCGTTGATCGGCTCCGCGGCCCGACTGGTTTTCGTAAATCGTGCCGTGACCCATTCACGCAGGCGAATCAGATCGGTCTTTGTGACGATGAGTCTGCGGACGGCGATATCCACTGGAAGAAGCAAGGCTGCGAGCAGCAGCAAAAATGGGGCCATCGGTTGTGTGGCGCGGGCCGCTTGCAGGTCATGCTTGAACACGTCTGCGGGGAGGGGAGAAGCAACCTGCCCGTTGGCCAATGCCGATAGACGCAGGAGCAGGTCAGGGTTTGATTCGATGCGCTGGTATTCCGGTGAGTAGGATAATGCCCACCCGGTGGTCTCTGCAAAAGAGGCGGATCCGTTTCCAGAGTCAGTCGTCCCCGAAAAATGGATGAGGTAAATTCCCTGCTCGGTGGGTGTGAACGTGGATTCGTACCGCCCGGGCGCGGTCTGCGTGAATGTGACGGTTTGCGCCGCTTCGCGGCCATTCGGTGAAACGATGCTGGCTTCCACTTGATAGCCGTTGAGGAACCCGCCTGTGCGGTCATACGCGTCGAGGGTGATGCTGGCATTTTCACCCTGCATTTCGATGTTCATTTGCAGCGCCGAATTGAGCGAGTCGTTGATGGTGTAGCGCACAGCCTGCACCCAGAAGGTTGGGAAAATTTCAGAGCGTGCCCAATCGCGAGCCCAGCGGCCCGTTGCATCAGAAGTGAATGCGACCGATTTCCCGAGGCCGTATTGCCATGCGGCGAGGATCGGGTCGCCTTTTTCTGATTCGAGGATGACTTGTGCGAGGTCTTTTGCGCTGGAGGCGACATAGCCATGCAAAGGAGGTACTTCGGTGATGTTGGCGAGAATCGGCGACGAATTGACCAAAGTTGGGAAAAACGATTCTTCAACGATGTAGGCACGTGTGGCCAGTGTGGTCTCTTCTGTAAAGATCGAAGCGATGGTGCTCGCGTTGTTGGTGAAGTGATAACGGCCGCCGCCAAGCGCGGCGATATCTTTCAGGAAGGGTGCGGCATCGTTACCGACGCCCACAGTGGAAAGCGTGATGCCGTTTTCTTCGTACAATTTTTTCACGAGTTCAGGAATGCCCGTGATGTCGGCGCCGCCGTCGGTAAGCAGGACGACATGTTTTGTTTGTGAGGGGTCGTTGGGCAGCGTTTCAGACATGGCCAGCAAACCTGCATAAATATCGGTGCCGCCGCCGATCTGGATCGTGCCAATGGCATTGACAACCTCAGCGGGGTTTTGCAGGTCGGTGATCGGCACCACCCAACTGGCGGTGTCGTCAAATGCGATCACGCCGACATGGTCATTGGGGAAAAGCAATTCAACCGAACGCGCCGCGGCTTCCTTGGCAAGTTCGAGTTTTGTCACACCACCGCTGGTGTCGCTCATACTTCCTGAATGGTCAATGATAAAGACCATCGTGAGAGAGGGGCGGCGCTTTTCATCTTTGATCTGCATGTCTACAGGCAGGGCTTCTTCGAGCGGCGTGCCGTAATACCCGCCGACGCCGTAACTGGTTGGCCCGCCTATCGCTACAAGCCCGCCGCCTAGATCGCGCACATAGGATTGCAGGGTTTCCATTTGGTTGCGGCCAAGCTGCCTTGCAGGGACATTCACCAGCACGACCGAGTTGTATTGAGCCAGTGTGGGCAGGTCAGCGGGTAGAAGATTTGGCGTGACGGTTCTCACGTCGAAACCTGCCGATGTGAGTGAAGTGAGTAACAATGAAGTTTCATCGGGGCGAATTTCGCCGCCCGGAATGGCCTCTCCTTCGAGGGGTGATACCACCAAAATGCGCGGCGGACCTTCGACCTGCGAGAACGTATCCAGCCGATTGTTTTGATAGAAGGCATCCTGCTGCGGCGTGACCTGCACCTGATAAGTGACAAAGCCAGGGTCTTGTGCTGTGAGCGGCAGGCTCAAGGTTTGCAGACCCTTGTGCAGGTCATGCCCACCTTCGTAGATCATTTCGGTTTGCGAAAACACGCGCACTGTGGCCTGCATGGACTGATTGGCCTGGATCGAAACATTCAGATCAAATTTCTCACCGCTGCGCAAATGGGTCGGCGCATCCACTTCGGTGACGAGGGCCTCGGCGTCAACCTGATTTACGAACGGCACGACGACGATCTGCACATCTGAAGCGGCCGCGAATTCGGCGGCCTTGGCCGCATTGCCAGTGGTTTCCGCGCCATCAGAGAGGATCACCATGCGTTTTGCATAGCCCGACGGGAACATCGCCAGCCCAAGCTGAATCGCCTCTGCCAGATCGGTTTGGTTGGTGATCGGCACGGAAGTGATTTCCGCGAGTTCATCCAGCGCCGACATTGGGCGTTCCACCAATGCGTCTGCGCCGAAGAGAATCACCGCAGCTTGATCGTCCGCGCCGATGGATTGCAGCGCCTCACGGATGTAGCCCACTTCCGAATCCACGGCTTGCGGCGGCATGGAATCGGATACATCCACAAGGAAGACGACTGCAAGGTTATCTCCACGCTGGACGATTTCAAGACCAGAGATGGCGAGGATCAAACAGAGGACGATCACAAGCCGCAGTATCAGCGACGTGAGATCGCGCTTCCGTGATTGACCCGCGGCAGGATACCCCAGCCAGACCGTGATCGGCACGAGAAGAAGGAGCAGGAGGTAGAGCGGAGAGGTGAAACGCATGAGAAAGGATGAA
>DAOQID010000208.1:3041-4101 GCA_035339375.1 Anaerolineales bacterium
GATGGAAAACCTGCCATTCGATCATCAGTACGATCAAGGCAAATCCTGCCAGCCATTTCCATAATTCTTGCAGGCCGATCTGTTGAGAGACGGTGGGTGTGACGGATGTGCTGCCAAGCTGCAGGCTTTCGCGCGGCTGAATATTCGACTCGGCTTCGTCGAACAGGTTGACGGCGAAATATTCGGAGCGGGTGGAGGTTTCGGTGATGAAATTCACGGCGTAAAAGCCGAGTTCATCGGTGTTGCTGAACAGGTTTTGCCCAGGCGGCAGGGAGTAAAGTGTGCCCGATGGCGCGGCAACGATGACCTGTTTTGCATCGGTTTGAGGGACGATGGAGAGGCTCTCGCCTGCTTGAAGCGCTTGCGATGAGTCAAAGGCGCTGGGCGGTGCAAGATAATTGATGAGGTTGGAAAAAAGAATCGGGTAGGCGATCTGCAAGGGCAGGTCACTTTCGCGCAGATCGAATGACAGGGCTGCGATTCTCTGACCGTTTGTTTCGCCCGCAAACACCAGCGGATTATCGTCGGTTGTGATCAGCACGTTCATCCAATTTGGCAGAGACACTTTGTGAGCCTGCAACACGTGGACAGTTTTCCAATCTACGAACTGAGTGAGCGCATGTTCGTTGACTTGAAATTCGCTCATTTCTTTGAAGGCATCTCCAACCTCAAAAAAAGGATTCGTCGGCGGGTTGATGAGCAGCAAATTCGATTTTGGCAACTCCGCTGGGATGTAACCATCGAAGACGTATAGATCAAACGGGTCGTTGGGGATTTGCAGAGTCCCATCGTCTGCGGGCAGGGCGCGGAAGGGTTGAATGCCAGGGAGTGAAGCCAATAATTGCTCAAGGAATAGATTCCCTTTTGAAACCAACAGCACGCGTCTTGCGGCGGAGGATTGATAAATTGCAAAAGCGGTATCGTCTTGTGAGAGGGAATCCAGTTTTGCATTTGCGTTGGCAGGGTCGGAAATCTGCGCCTTGTATACTGCTGTTGTCGTAGGGAGATTTTCCATCGAAATACCGACTTTGGAATCGGAAGCCACTTTTAATTGACGGGC
>DAOQID010000209.1:0-4099 GCA_035339375.1 Anaerolineales bacterium
ATATGAGGGATTATACAAAGAAAACGAGCGACAAGGAGAATCCTCGCCGCTCGCCAGGTTTTACTTGCAGGCTATTTGTTCCCGCCTTCGGTGTCAGAAGAGCCAGCCGTGATCCTTTGTGCCAGCAAAATCGGAAGTGCAGTGATGATGACTACCAGCATAGCAGTGACATTGGTGATGGGGCGGCTACGCGGCTTGAACATTTGGCCAAGGATCCAGATCGGCAGGGTTTCCTGCTGACCTGCAGTGAATGTGGTCACAATGACTTCATCGAATGACAGTGAGAAGGCGAGAATGGCTCCAGCCAGTAAAGCCGTGCCGATATTTGGAAGAACAATATGCCAGAAGGTCTGGAAGGAATTTGCACCCAAATCCATCGAAGCCTCAATCATTGAACCGCCTGAACGACGGAACCGTGCGAGTACATTGTTATAAACAACAACGACGCAAAAGGTGGCGTGGCCGATCACAATCGTCCAATAGGAAAATGGGATGCTGAGCAAACTCATCGCCGAACGCATGGCAATACCGGTGACAATGCCAGGCAAGGCAAGCGGCAGAAGCAACATGAACGAGATGGCTTCCTTGCCGAAAAAATCACTACGATACACAGCCGCGGCGGCGAGTGTTCCCAAAATTAACGCAGCCACAGTTGCCAGCGAAGCCACACGAATGGACAAACTCAACGCCTGCTGCATTTCAGGGTTGGATAATGCCTGTGGAATCCATTTCAGGGTCAGGCCGGGCGGCGGGAAGGTGTAAGCAGCGGTATCTGTGGTAAATGAGTATAAGAAGATCAACCACATGGGGATGTGCAAAAAGAGCAGCACTGCAATGGCGCTTATTTGAAGCCACCAGGAACCACGCTCAGTGGAAGTGGAGGGTTTGGAAGGGTTTTTAGAGAGCATCGAAAGCTCCTAGTTTTCGGGCGATCAAAAGATACACAATCATGATCAAGATGGGCCCCATCGTAAACGCAGCGGCAAGTGGAATGTTATTGGATGTACCCTGAAACGTAAGTACAGCCCGTCCTATGGTGTAGGCGGAACTACCGAACAACTGCGGAACGATGAAGTCGCCAAGTGTCAGCGAAAACGTAAAAATGGAGCCTGCAATAACTCCGGGAAAAGCCAACGGCAGGATCACATTTCGAAAGGTCTGTGCGGGTTTTGCGCCCAGATCACTGGATGCTTCGATCAGAGATTTGGGCACACGTTCCAAGGCTGTTTGTATCGGAATGACCATGTACGGCAGCCAGATATAAACAAATACGAGGAATACTCCTGTAGACGAAATGGCAAGTGACGGTCCACCGACCAAAGGCAGGGAGAGATACCAATCCAACAAACCATCCAGACGCACAATGTGAGCAAACCATGAAACGATGCCTTCCTGCGCGAGGATCAACTTCCATGAGTACACACGTACCACATAGCTTGACCAAAGTGGGAGCGTTACACCAATATATAGAAATGTCTTCATGCGCGGGGAAGCAAAACGAGCCATGTAATAAGAAAGCGGAAAAGCGAGAGCAGCACAGGCAACAGTCACCAACGCAGCCATGACCGTCGTGCGGGCAAAGATCTGCAGATTGGAAGTTTCAAATAACTTGGCATACGTCTTGAGCGTAAACTCACGAACGATCTGCCCAGTGAAGCTATCGAGCGAGAAAAAACTGTTGACCAGCAGGGAAATAAGTGAACCGATGTAGATCACCAAAAACCAAAGCAGGGGCGGCACTAACAATAAGGCCAAAACCAGCTTGGGCCGCAAATATAAATAGGTTGAGACACGGCTGAGCATATTAGCCTCCCAACTTACTGATGTGCTCTTTCTTCCACATCAGGCGGGTTTGCTGACCTTTAGATTTCATCACATCCATTGAGGTGGATTTGAGATTTTGCTCTACAACAACCAGGTCACCACCGCCATCCAACTCAACAAGGTAACGAGTGTAAAGACCCAGATAGACAACATCACGCACCTTGCCTGTCGTGGAATACATATCAGCATCTGCCCTGGCATCCATGCTGGAAAGATGAATTTTTTCGGGACGAATGGAGAACTTATCTTCTGCGCCAGTAATGTGTTTCGCAACCTCCCCACCGATAAGGTTGGATACACCGACAAAGCCAGCCACAAATGATGTCTGCGGATGTTCGTAGATATCGGCAGGGGAACCTACCTGCTCAATCTTGCCCAGATTGAAAACTGCAATACGGTCGCTCATGGTGAGCGCTTCTTCCTGATCGTGGGTTACGAAAATGAATGTAATCCCAACGCGCTGTTGAATGGTTTTCAATTCCACTTGCATTTGCTGGCGCAGTTTCAAATCCAATGCACCGAGAGGTTCGTCGAGCAGAAGAACCTTGGGATGATTGACCAGAGCCCGGGCAAGAGCGACACGTTGTCGCTGTCCGCCTGAAAGCTGGCTGGGTTTCCGATCTGCAAATCCTGTAAGACGCACAAGATCCAGCATTTCATCAACCTGTTTTTTACGCTGGTCTTTGGCAATCCCTTTAATCATCAAACCATAGGCAATGTTTTCACCCACGGTCATGTGAGGGAAAAGAGCATAGTCCTGAAATACGGTATTGACCGAACGATCATAGGGAGGCAGGTTGGAAACGTCTTGACCATACAGAAAGATCTGCCCCAACGTCGGGCGATCGAAACCGGCGATCATTCTCAGGCAGGTGGTTTTGCCTGAACCTGAGGGGCCAAGCATGGAAAAGAATTCCCCATCACGGATTTCCAGTGTTACATCATCCACGGCCTTTACTTCGCCAAAGTGGCGGCTTACATTCTTGAACAAAATCGCTGATTCACCCATGGCTATTCTCTCTCATCTATTTTGTTTATTACTGTGATTGGGATACGAATTATACGGACAATTCCGAATAATTCATATCCCAAAAACAAGGTTCAAGCCGCGTGGAGAAACTCCACGCGGCTTGAATTTGTTATTCTAAAAACCTACTGACCTTGAATGGCGATGTAATCTTCAGTCCATTTATCGTAGGTGACGCAGGTCTGACCATCATAGCATTCGGCGGTCGGCGTCTTCCAGAAATAGATCTTCTCGAAATCATCGAAGCCGTTCACTGCACAACCTTCATCCGTCAGCAATTCATTGCCGGTGCAGGCAGCAGGCACGGCGGGTACAGAGCCGAACCAGGCAGCAAGATCGCCTTGAAGTTTGACATCGAGGGAGTGCTCAAGCCACAGATAAGCACAGACAGGGTGCGGAGCATCCTTGTGCATCATGGTTGTATCGGCCCAGCCCGTTGCGCCTTCCACAGGGATCGTGGATGCGATCGGCTGTCCGTCGAACTGCAGCAAGTTGACCTGGATCGGCCAGCTGGAGGAAGCCACGAAACCTTCATTGGTAAAGTCTTCCATGTGAACCAGATAATCGTGCCAGTACTTGGGAACGATCTCGCCCTGTTTGGTGAGCAATTCGATCACAGCATTGTACTGCTCCTGTGTGAGGAAGTAGGGATCGTCAATGCCGAGTTCGGGGCGGGTAGCCTTGAGATACAAAGCCGCATCGGCAATGTAGATCGGGCCATCGTATGCCTGAACGCGATCTTTGTTGGACTGACCGTCAGGAAGGGTCTGCTCTTCGAAAACCACGCTCCATGAAGTGGGGGCTTCGGGGAAAACTTCAGTGTTGTACATCAACACATTCGGGCCCCACTGATAAGGAACACCATAATGCTTGCCATCTACAAAGTGCCAGGGAGCTTCCTGCAGGCGTTCGTCAACAGTGCTGTAGGAAGGAACCTTGGTAATATCAATTTCCTGAACGACACCACCATAGATCAAGCGCAAGCTGGCATCACCGGAAGCGGTCACGAGATCGTAACCACCATCAGACATTAAACGGACCATTTCATCGGAAGTGGCAGCATCCTGCACTTTGACGATACAACCAGTTTCCTTTTCGAATTCAGTTACCCAGTCATAGGCAGGGTCGGTTGCGCCGCGTTCGAGGTAACCAGGCCAGGCGATGATGGAAACTTCGCCTTCATTTTCCGCTCCGGCAGCAGGAGCCTCGGTGGCGGCAGGGGCTTCGGTTGCAGCAGGTGCTTCAGTG
>DAOQID010000210.1:0-4065 GCA_035339375.1 Anaerolineales bacterium
CAAGGCATTACATAAATACTACAAGGATTTTGAAGGCAGCAAACCGAGTTTCTTTCAATGGTATATAGATAACCAAATCGAACTGGATGCAGACCTGAATTTAGGCAAGAAGCGCGACAACGAATCTTTGCTTGCACCCTATTACCCGATTGCCGATAACAAAATTCCCTACCAGCATTTCATTAATCGCATGGGCTTCTGGATGGCGACAGGCTCAGGCAAAACGCTGGTCATCGTCAAAATGCTGGAAGTGCTGCACGCCCTCATTCAGCGCAAAGAAATCCCCGCACATGATGTGATGGTACTCACCCACCGCGAAGACCTGCTGCAACAATTGCGCGACCACGTCAACGAATACAACAAGACAAACACATCTCCCTATATCCACCTCAAAGAATTGCGTGAGTATCCCGAATACAAACGCGGCACACCCAGCATGTTCGGTGGGCAGGATATGACCGTCTTCTATTATCGTTCCGACAACCTGAGCGATGAACAAAAGGAACGCCTGATCGATTTCCACAATTACGAGAACAACGGCAAATGGTATCTCCTGTTGGATGAAGCCCACAAGGGCGATAAGGACGACTCCAAACGCCAGCACATCTACAACATCATGAGCCGCAACGGCTTCCTGTTCAACTTCTCTGCTACCTTCACCGACCCGCGTGATATCAAAACAACCGCATCCGAATTCAACCTTGCCAGCTTCATCGAAAAAGGCTACGGTAAACACATCAGCCTGCTCAAACAGGAAAATCGCGCCTTCAAAAAGAACGAAGAATTCAACGAAGAAGAAAAGCAAAGGATCGTTCTACAATCACTTTTGATGCTGGCATATATCGCCAAATCGCGCGAAAACTTGTGTGACGCAACCAGCACGTCTCTTTATCACCGTCCGCTCCTGCTTGCTCTCGTGAACAGTGTCAACACCGAAGAAGCCGACCTCAAACTCTTCTTCCGCGAACTCGAACGCATTGGCAAAGGCGAAATCTCCACGCAGGCGTTCACCGCCGCCAAACAAGCCCTGAAAGCCGAGTTAGAGTCCGAACCTGAGTGGCTGTATGAAGAAAAGAAATTCGCCCTCGACCAAGCCTTATTTAATAGCCTGAACATCAAGGATGTTTACAAATACATCTTCAACGCCGAAAGCAAGGGCGATATTGAAGTATTGGTTCGCCCATCCAATGATAAAGAACTCGCTTTCAAACTCAAAACATCTGCCGCACCGTTTGCCCTTATCAAGATTGGTCAAACCACCGAATGGATGAAGGATTTTCTGGCAGGCTATGAGATCGTACAGGGATTTGAAGATGAAAGTTTCTTTGCCCGTCTAAACGAAGAAGACAGCGAGATCAACCTGCTGATGGGCTCGCGCAGCTTCTACGAAGGCTGGGACTCCAACCGTCCCAACGTCATTACCTTTATCAACATCGGTACAGGCAGTGAAGCCCGTAAATTTGTATTGCAATCCGTCGGGCGCGGCGTCCGCATTGAACCGATGAAAGGCAAACGTAAACGGCTGGAAAATCTGCATAACGCCAACGAAGTGGACGACATGCTGTTTGGGCAAGCAAAACCCTTCCTTGCCGCTGTGCAATCCCTGTTTATCTTCGGCACCAAGCGCGAAGCCCTCGAAACCATCTTTGAAGGGCTGGCACAAGAGAAGGAAAAAGAAGAAGGTGTTGAACTTGAATTAAGCGTCAACCCAGATGCAATCTCCAATTACCCTGTCTTAATTCCTGTCTATCGCAAGTTGAATGGTCATTTACTGGTCGAACAACACGATCCACGCAAGTTTGAAATCCAAGCCAGTGAAAGCGCCCTGCTCAAGCAATATGTGGAATATCTTGGTGATGAACGTTTATTGCTTGCTCGTCATGGCATGACCCCGCAACAGATCGGTCTGCTGGATGAGACCCTGAAATCGCCTGATAGCTATTTCAACCCAAATACGCAGAAAAAATATGGCAATATCAACCTTCTTCTTCCGCGCCTAACCCAATACTTCGGTCTCATCCCGCAGGAAGTGGAAGGCTTTAAACCGTTGGAAGATGAAATCAATCACTTCAAACATATCCGCGTGTTACTGAAAGACCTACTCGAAGAGCTAAAAAAGAAAATCGAGGCAGTCAGACTATACAAAGACCCTGCTGACGCCGAGAAAAATCTCAAAAAAGAACTAAAAGATGGAACCCTTGATATTGACGCATACACCTTAGCTGTCAAGAATTTGGCACGTACAGAGCCATCCGAAATCTTTGAACATAATGGTCAACGCTTGCATATCAAGAATATCGCCTCTCATTATTACCTTCCCTTGCTTGTCTCAAACGATGACAGACTGGATTACATCTCGCGCGTTATCAAAGTGGAAAGCGAGAGGAAATTTGTCAACCAATTAGAAGCCTATATCAAGGACGAAAACCACCTCTTGAATCAATACGATTGGTGGATGTTCAGCCGTGCCGAGGAAACGCTCGACAAACTCACCATCCCTTACTACGACCCCACGTCAAATAAAATGCGCGACTTCCACCCTGATTTTGTCTTTTGGCTCGTGAAAGGCAATGAGTATACAGTCCTATTTGTTGATCCCAAGGGTTTCCAAAACACAGGCTATCAATACAAAGTGGATGGCTACAAAGATTTATTCCGAGAAAAGAACGGGAAACACAAAATATTCAAGCGCGGAAAGTTCTTAGTGCGCGTGGCATTGAGTCTATACACAGATGACAGCAACCAGCCACCTGCTGGGTATCGTGAGTTTTGGTACGATAATCCAAAGAGAATATTTGAGAATCTATGATCAGGGGTATCAGTGCGCAGATGTGGGAGAAAGGGCGCTGAATCCTTGTCCCTGCCGTATAATAGATGTGCAGGTTTTGACCATTCCATATTTTCATTGCACAAGGAGAGAAAAAATGGCATATACATTGGACACAAAAGTTGGCGAAATTTTGGATGATACTGGCGCTGTGAAGATTCTTGAAAAGCATGTGCCTGGTGTTTCCAAAAACCCTTTGATCGGGTTGGCTTCAGGCATGACTTTGAAGCAAATCCTATCCATGCCTCAGGCGAAAGAAGCGGGGTTGACTGAGGAAATGGTTAAGAAGGTTTTGGCGGAGATCAACGCCCTCAAGAAGTAAACCGCTTTTACGAAAACCAATACGCAAAAGGCTTCAGAAGCTGAAACGCTTTTGAGGCCTTTTTGTTGATTTGGTCTCTTGCACAAGCTGCAAGAAATGTCTTTGAAAAGCCATTTTGAACCACAAAGACACTTTATTAATTGTTTTCTCTGTGTCTCCGTGTCTCCGTGGTTGAACTTTTAGACCTTTGCAAGTGACATATTGGGGCAGTGCCAAACTGTGGGGTTGTGAACTGCAAAGCCCGCGAAGAGCGTCAGGAAACCATAACATCTTTGCGAATTTTGCGTTCTTCGCGATGGTACTGCCTTTGTGTTGTTTGTGTACTGTTTTACAAGTTCTTCATATTTCTGCCGTATTTCCACCACCCAGTTGAAGCTCCCTGCTTATAGAATGGCGGCATCAATAAACAAGGAGACACACATGTCAAAACAAAACATAAACAAACTCATGCTCGATCTGGGCACATTTATCACCCTGTTAGTGGTCAGCGCGCCGCGCTTTACAGGCGAAACCATTCACGAATGGCTGTCATTGGCCCTGAGCGGGGCCATCGTAATGCACCTGATTTTGAACTGGAATTGGATCGTGGAGATCACCACCCGTTTGTTCACGAAATCGGCGAAGAACTCACGCTTCAACTATGTCTTGAACTGGGCGCTGTTCGCCAGCGGAATTATGATCATGCTTTCGGGTCTGATGATCTCGAAGTCAGTGGTGCCCTTCTTCGGGTTGACTTTGCCACAGAACATGTCGTGGAAGGAATTGCACGAAGTATCCACCAATATCACGATGATCCTCATGGGTCTGCATATTGCCCAGCACTGGAACTGGATCACCAACATGTTCAAACGTATCTTTGTGCCGCGCATCCCTGCGCAGACCGTAACCCCTGCCATGTCATTGCACAGAAAGGATG
>DAOQID010000211.1:0-3996 GCA_035339375.1 Anaerolineales bacterium
ACCAGGGCAAGGATGTCGTGCTTGGTTTCCGCAATGTTCACTACTATGCCGCAGCCGCCACCCTTTATGGTGGTATGACTCACGGCGGTTATGAATATGACGGCATGGCTTACGATGCCAAGAACTCCCATGTTGAAGGTTACGATTCCTGCATCGGTTGTCACGACCCCCACACACTCGAAGTTAAGGTGGACCAGTGCGCCTTCTGTCATGAAGATGTAGCTACCGCGGATGATCTCAAGAACATTCGCATGATCTCTTCCGCCTCTGACTACGACGGCGACGGAAACGTTGAAGAAGGCATGTATTTTGAAATCGAAGGCCTGCAGGAAATCCTCATGGCCGAGATCACCAAGTATGCCACAGGCACTGCTGGTGCTGAGATCAAGTATGATGCAGCCACCTACCCATACTTCATGGGTGCCGATGGCAAAGCCTACCCCAACTGGACTCCCCGCTTGCTCAAAGCCGCCTACAACTATCAGGTATCCATGAAGGATCCTGGTGCGTTTGCTCACGGCAATAAATACATCGTTCAACTGCTTGTTGACTCCATTGCCGACCTCGGCGGTGACACCAGCAAACTCGCCCGCGAAGATGCTGGTCACTTTGCAGGAAACACCGAAGCCTTCCGTCACTGGGATGGCGAAGAAGAAGGTAACGGCACCGTTCCATTCGGCTGTGTGAAATGCCACACCGCCACTGGTCTGCCCACCTACATCAAAGATGGCGGAACCACTGTAGTTACAGGAAGTGGCTCTACTGCAATCACAGGCCTCAGCCCCATGCCTGCCAGCAACGGTTTCCTGTGCTCCACCTGTCATAATGAAGAAGCCTGGCCCGAACGCTATGCAATCGCTTCTGTCACCTTCCCGAGCGGCAAGACCGTCTCTTATGGTGGCAAAGATGCCGATGGCAAGTTTGTAGCCGATGACTCCAACCTATGTATTCAGTGCCATCAAGGCCGCGAATCCACCACCAGCATGAACAATGCCCTGCGTGGCAAAGACCTTGATGTGGTAGACCCTGCTGTGCGCTTCAAGAACATCCACTACTTCGCCGCTGGCGCAACCCTCTTTGGCGGAGAAGTACTCGGTGCCTACCAGTATGAAGGCAAAGAGTATGTGGGTATGAACATGCACGCCGACCCCGAAGGCAAGGCCAACAAGTGCGCTGACTGTCATGATGTTCATGCACTTGAACCCAAGACTGAGTCTTGCGAAACCTGCCACGATACCACCGACCCATTGGCTGTCCGCGAAAGTGATGTGGACTATGATGGTGATGGTGATGTAACAGAAGGCATCAAGGGCGAAATCGACACGCTTGCTGAAGCTCTCTATGCTCAAATGCAGGCTTATGGCGAGGCCAACGGTGGTGCAATCACCTACGATAGCCATGCCTACCCCTACTTCTTCGGCGCTGATGGTAAGGGCTACGCCACCTGGACACCCCGTCTGGTAAAGGCTGCCTTCAACTATCAATATGTTCAAAAGGACACTGGTGCATTCGTACACAATCCGAAATATGTCATCCAAATTCTCATAGACTCCATTGAGGACCTTGGTGGCAACATCAGCACCTACACCCGCCCGGAAGTTCCAGCCCCGGCTCAGTAAGATAATTCCAACAAAAAAGGATGGCGGACAGAAATGTCCGCCATCTCTTTTTAATCCCTTGTTAATCACACCAAAACAGTGATATTCAGCACTATATCCCAGTGATAACCTCTCGTACAATATGGGGCAATCGCCCCATGACACTTTTTATCGGGCGTATAATTGGACAAAATATCCTTTAATAGGAGAATGCAATGGAAGATTTTAGAAGAAAAATCCACCCGCCTCAATTCCGGACCCTCAGCCTGTTCCTTGGAATTGGGCTTTTAATTTTCGCCTTTACAGCACTCATAATCCCTGCTCAAGCTGCACCAGCATACCAGCCAGTGCATCAAGAGGAGAAACCTGGGGACGACTTCTGCCTTGCCTGCCATCAGGAAGAGGGAATTGACAAAACCCTCGGTAACGAATCCCTGCCCGTCACTATCAATCCTACTCAATTTGGGCTGTCAGTTCACAGCGAGGAAGGAATCGCCTGTGTTGATTGCCATACTGATATCAGAGAATATCCCCATCCAGATATTAAATCCAAATCCATCCGCGATTTTCAAATAACCTTCACTGAAGCCTGCAAAGACTGCCACGAAGATCAATACGAAAAAGCACACGACAGTGTTCATCAAACCGCATTTGATGAAGGCAATCAAAACGCCCCCCTATGTGCTGACTGTCACAACCCACACACCCAAGCCCGCATCATCGGCCAGGAAAGCGGCCTGCTTACCATTGCCGCCCGCAAGGAAGTGCCTTCCACCTGTGCCACATGTCATACTGAAATATACGATGCTTACAAAGCCAGCGCCCACGGAAATGCCCTCGCTGATGGTAATACCGATGTGCCCACCTGTACCGATTGTCATGGCGTTCACAGCATCGGTGACCCAACCACAGATTCTTTCCACAACAACACTCCCGCCCTCTGCGCTGACTGCCACGATAATGAAGAAGTTATGGGTAAATATGGTCTTTCGACCGAAGTGCTTGAAACCTATGTTTCAGATTTTCACGGCACTACAACCACCCTCTTTGAACAGCAATTCCCCGGACAACAGGTAAACACAGCCGTTTGTAGTGATTGTCATGGCGTGCATGATATTGGCAGAGTTAAAGATTCTGAAACTGGCATCGCCATGCAGGAAAACCTGCTCTCCAAATGTCAGCGCTGTCATCCCGATGCCACGGCCAACTTCTCTGCCGCATGGATGGGACATTACCAGCCCAGCCCGGAACACTATCCAATCGTTTACTACGTCAACCTCTTCTATAAATTCTTTATCCCTGCTGTGCTTGGCGGCATGATCTTTTTCGTCCTCACAGATATTTACAGACGTATTGTCAACCGCATCAAAGGAGTAAAGCACGCATGAACAAAGTAACTCAAACCTATTTGCGCTTTCCACTAGCACGCCGAATCGAGCACTGGGTCATGATGCTCTCCTTCACCCTGTTGGGCATCACAGGGCTTGCGCAAAAGTTTTCGACCAGCCCCACCGGGCTTTCCATCATCTTTGCTTTTGGCGGTATCGAATCACTGCGCTCCATTCACCATATCGCCGCCATTGTGATGATGTTCGGAACCGCCTGGCACATCCTTGTCATGGGGTATAGCGTCTTCGTTCTCAGAGATCAAATGTCCATGTTGCCTACTTTGCAGGATGCAAAAGATGGTTTGCAGGCGCTTTTTTATAATATTGGTTTTGCCAAAACCTATCCACAGATGGGGCGCTACACCTTCGAAGAAAAAATGGAATACTGGGCCTTTGTGTGGGGCGCGGCTGTGATGGGCATCACCGGTTTCATCATGTGGAACCCAATTACAGCAACCTCTTTCCTGCCGGGTGAATTCGTGCCTGCCGCAAAAGCTGCACATGGCGGCGAAGCTGTCCTTGCCGTGTTGGCCATCATTATCTGGCACATGTATGGTGTACACATCAAACGTTTCAACAAGGCCATGTTCACCGGACACCAAACTGAGGCTGAGATGCTCCACGAACACCCGCTCGAACTTGCCGACATCAAGGCAGGCATCACAGATCGAAGACCCGACGCGGCCACCATCCGTAAGCGTCAGATGATTTACTACCCCATTGCTGCCATTCTAACCATCGCCATGCTCGGTGGAATCTACGGTTTTATCAACGCCGAAGAAACTGCATTGACAACCATCCCGCCCATCGAAGAGACGGTTGAAGCCCCGCCAACAGTACAACCTTAATTTTGGAAACAATCAAAAAGAGCCATCCTTTCGGGATGGCTCTTTTTGATTGTTGTGCATTGGTTGACTCTTAATCTCCAGTAATGGCTTCCCCTACTTTCACTGATACAGTTTCATACTCTTCACTGGTCAGGCGGTGATCCACCACCCGCAGGTATTTCA
>DAOQID010000212.1:0-3992 GCA_035339375.1 Anaerolineales bacterium
GCCCCATAAAATGACAGGGATGGTTGCGATTGGCGACCAAAAGTGCCCCAGCAAGTCTCCGGCGTGTGGAAAACCTGTTTGCATGTAGTGGTTCCACAAGGGGATTTCACCGTGTTGCAATAACCCGATTTCGGCCAGTAATGGGCGGGTGGAACTCTCGTTGTGTTCACCGGTCTGTTGTAGTTGATTGGGGTCAAAATCCAGAAGTACAGGTGCTGTAAAAAAATACGCAGCACAGACAATAATGGACCATTCAATGAGGACGGTGTACCATGTGGTTGGCGAGGAAAGAAGCCTTCCCCAAGCCCTGGTTATGGATTTGGTAAGATTACTTAACGTGTTCATTAAAAAGATTCTCTCTCAGGGGAAGTAGTAACAGGGCTGGGTTGTTCCTTCTGCCAAAACCAATAGGATAACCCAAGGCCGATCAAGGTAAGGACGAAACCGCCCAATACATCGGTTGGCCAATATCTGAATTTGTAGGTATGGTTTCCTGCGGGGGCTGAAACCTTGAGCCATTGACCTTCCTCTAATGGGGTTGATTTTCCGTCCCGCCACACGCGCCAGCCTTGCAAAGCGTTTTCGTAAACGACCAGATCCCCGGTTTCTGCGTTATTGCATTTCACCTGAATATGCCCGCCATCGGCAATGGCTTCGCATGGAATTCGACCTGTATCGGTTTCTACAAAGGCGTAAAAGTTTTCGGGGTAAAGCACAAAGGAAATACCCTCAACTGTTTTTAGATAATTGGGGTCGTTGACCATGGCGGGGTCATTGCCTGAATCCAGACTCATGGGTGGGTTTGGACGGCCGATCATTTCCCAGATGCGGAAGGTTTCTGTGATCTTCACATTATGACGGACGGCTGCTGCCACGTAAGTCCAATTTCCATATACGGGGCGCACCCATTGTGCTGGTTGTGTAGGGATGGATTCTGCGGCTCTGACCAGTTCTTTTGGCCATTCATGCAAGACACGAAACTGGCTATTAAATTCGTAAACCGATGTGATTGACCATAATAGAATGGGGGCAAGCAACCAGCGGAAATCAATGGGGTGACTCTTCTTCGTGACATTATTGTAGACTGAAACAACGGGCCACTTCAAGTTAAGAATCTGATCGAGGCCGATTGCGGCCAGTCCAAAAATGAGGGTAACGGCCAGCCCGACCCCAAAGTTGGGGTTGCGGATATCGCGCAGATACCCCGGCAGCCAGTCTTTCGCCCAACGCAAAGGGGCGCCGCTTCCGAGGAAAAAGATCAACGCAATTGCGATTGCGAAGAATAAATATAGACGGAAATTTTCACGTGGGGTGAAGCGCCAGGCCGCGATCGCCAATAAGATGGGGATCCAGCCAATGTACATGACGTATAGATTGGGGGCGGCGATCTTTCCGAGCGTTTCTGTCATGAAGAAATTCATATCGCGAACGACCAGATTCATTGGCATGTATTCCAATGGCTGGTCTGAACGCGGCTCGGTGGGGCGTGAGATTTGAGAGCCAAACGTGAACCAGGGCAGCAACACCACACTGGAGACCAATATGGCAATGACCAGAGCCAGGGCAAGTTCCTTCCATATTTTGCCGATTTGCAGATATCTGTTGATTCCGAAAATCAGCAGGGCTGGCACCACACCGGCAAACAGCGCCAGTTGTAAATAGCCCTGTCCGGATAGAATGGCTTGAGCAACCATCAATCCAAATAGAATGGCATCGCGCCGCCTGCCGTGTAACCCAAGCGCAACTGCTGGTGCAACCGTCAAACTGGCGGCTGCTGTTGAGAAGATGATGCCCACGTCGCCGCTAAAAAGCGGTCCCGCCAGATGGCCCCCGACCACAGCCAATGCTGAAACCCATAGACGGGTTACCATTTTCAGATCCAGCACCTTTGCCAGCCACCACAGACTCCATCCGCCCATAATGAGCGAGGCCAGCATGGCAACTTTGATTCCATTGGTGACCCCGAAAACCAGCATGATACCGGCCATAACCGGGTGTAACAATGCACCAATGCTATCGCCAAATGTGGGTGACCCGCCGTTCAGCAGGCCATTCCAGAAAAAGCAATCTCCGCATTGCAGCACACGGATGAACGGAAAGTAAGGATAGATGGAAAGCAGGAAATCGTCGTTGCCATAGCCGGGTACCATGTTGCGGTCGAAGTTTAGGTAAACGCGACCAACCCAAAGTGCCCAGAGTGCGATCAGGGGCAGTTCAAAATTAAATTTGGAGATCCATTGGAGTATGGGTTTATAAAAACTTGAAAGTTGAATGTCCCATTTTTGAACGGGCTTTTTCTCAACGTTCTCTTTTTTTCTTTTCTTCAGCCATTTCATCAAAACCCAATCCAGGTAGATCGTAATGATGATAACGGCGATCAGTGATATTTGCCCGGAAGACATCAATGCCACTCCTATCGCAGGCCTGTTTCCATGCGTGAAATGACGAGCCGTTGAATTTCGCTTGTGCCTTCGTAGATTTCGGTGATTTTTGCGTCGCGGAAATAACGCTCCACGGGTAGTTCCTTGCTGTACCCCATGCCGCCGTGGATCTGAATTGCCTGATGGGTGACAAACATGGCTGTTTCTGAGGCGAACAATTTCGCCATGGACGCTTCAAGCGAATACCGCCCGTGATTGGTTTTTGAATTTTCCTTGGCAATGGCAGCATTATAGATCAGCAGGCGGGATGCTTCGATACGGGTCTTCATATCTGCGATTTTGAATCCTGTTCCCTGAAAGGCTGCAATAGGCTGACCAAACGCTTCGCGCTGACCCGAATACTGCCTCGCTGCTTCGTAGGCAGATTCAGCAATCCCAAGGGCCTGAGTCGCAATTCCAATGCGCCCCGCGTCCAAAACGGTCATGGCGATCTTGAAGCCTTCGCCCTCCTCGCCGAGTCTATTTTCAGCGGGGATCCTGCAATTTTCGAAGATCAGCTCACTGGTCGCAGAAGCGCGGATTCCAAGTTTGGGTTCCTTTTTGCCGCGAGTCAGCCCGGGTGTGTTTCCATCCACCAGGAAAGCTGTCACGCCTTTCTGATTTTTATCAGGGTCGGTCATCATGAAAACGACGAAATAATTAGCCACAGGGCCGCTTGTCACCCAGGATTTGCGTCCATTCAAAATGTAAAAATCGCCGTCGCGTGTGGCGCGGCTTTTCATGGCGCCCGCATCTGACCCGCTTTGGGGTTCGGTAAGGGAGTAGGCGCCAATGGCCTTGCCCGTTGCAATGGGGGTGATGAAATTTTTCTTTTGTTCCTCGGTGCCGAATTTGAGAATGCCATGACAGTACAGCGAATTATTCACCGACATGATGACCCCATGTGAGGCATCCACTTTGCAGATTTCCTCAAGAGCAAGGACGTATGCCAAGGCGTCCATGCCGGCGCCGCCGTATTCCTCAGGGATTTCAATGCCCATGAAGCCCAGTTCGCCCATTTTTCTGATGGTGGCGTACGGGAATTCTCCACTCTCATCAAATTCTGCCGCAATGGGCGCGATCTCTTTTTGAGCAAAATCGCGGGCGGCATCGCGGAGCATTTTGTGTTCATCGCTGAGAGGGTGAATCGGCAATTCTGTCATTGGTTTGTCTCCAAAAAATCGTTTTTTTCGATTATACCCTTTGTCTTATTCGGAAATAAATAGTTGACGTTTATTCTTGCCTGTACATATAATTCTGCACTCAAAAGCTGGCGCCCTGCCAGCGGTTCAGTGCGACAATAGATAACATATGAAAGGAGGCTGACTCGCAACTAATCTGCTTTTGTCATGTTTCCAATTGTCGTCATAACAACTTATAAGGAGAGAGAGAATGAAAAAGCTTGTAAATAAGATTTTGGTTTTGTTCGTGTTTGCCAGCCTTGTGCTTTCCGCCTGTGGCGGAACCGCCGCCACTGAGGCCCCTGCTGTTGAGGCTACAGAAGCCCCCGCAGAAGCCACTGAAGCACCTGCTGCAACCGAAGCCCCTGCCGCCACCGAGGCTCCTGCTGCC
>DAOQID010000213.1:0-3979 GCA_035339375.1 Anaerolineales bacterium
CATTTCTGCGTAAAATACCGCACAACATGTATACATCCATTCGAAATAAAAGGCCGCACCATCACTTTTTCGGAACAGATGTGTTTTTATTTTTTGTGAACTAGAGAGTCGCTTGAGCGGCTCTCTTTTTTTATATCCACACACCCAAAGGAGAGAATATGTCCGCAGAAACAAAACCCGCCGTCATCGGTTTCCTACCCGATGACACGCCGCCCATCGGCGCAATGCTCAGCCTTGGTTTCCAGCAATTCCTCACAATGTTTCCCGCCACTGTCCTGGTGGCTATTCTGACCAAGTTCGATGTCGGCATTACCTTGCTGGCCTCGGGTCTTGGAACCATCATTGCCCTGCTGGTTTCAAAGCGTAAGATCCCCATGTACTACGGCTCATCGTTCTCCTACATCGCAGTCATCATTACAGTGATGAACAAGTTCGCTCCCGATTGTTACAACTCTGCTGCCACATACTGCCCGGATGGAGTACGTATTGTGCAGGTGGGCATCATTCTGACCGCTGTATTTGAAATCCTCATTGGCCTGCTCATTATGCGGATCGGAAAAGCCGCTCTTGATCGTGTGCTCCCTCCCATCGTCACAGGCTCAATGGCCATGGTGATCGGTATTGCATTGGCAAATGCCGCGTTGGGCAATGCCGGTAACTGGGCCGCCCCCGAACTCGCCGCTACAACATGGACTGTTGCTTTTATTACGCTGATCGCCACCGTTCTTTTTTCTGTATACCTGCAAGGCAAGGGATTGATCGGGATGCTGCCGATTCTTTTCGGCGCGATCTTTGGTTATCTCGTGGCCATTCCATTCGGTTTGGTCCATTTCGAGAATGTTGCCAGCGCCAGTTGGCTGGCAATGCCCAAATTCACCCTGCCCGCTTTCGAAAACCCGGAAGCCTGGGGAATGGCTCTTAGCATTGCATTGATCTTCATTGCCACTGTTCCCGAATCCACGGCACATCTTTACCAGATGAGCCTGTACATTGACGAACTTGCTGCGGAGATGAAACGCAAGCCTTATAACATCAAGGAACTCATCGGCCTCAATCTCGTTGCTGACGGATCGGATGACATCGTTGTTGGCCTGCTTGGCGGATGCGCCGGTACAAACTACGGTGAAAACAATTCACTGATGGCTATCACCCGCAATTATTCCACTGCAGTATTGATGACAGCGGGGGCCATGGCCATGGTCTTTGGTTTCTTTGGCAAACTGGTGGCGTTGGTCAACACCATGCCTGCCGCTGTGGTCGGTGGATTGAGCATTTATCTATTTGGCGTCATTGGAATGCAGGGTGTGGCGCTCATTCAATCGGAGAAGGTCAATCTCTTTGACCCGAAACAACTTGCAGTCGGCGCCATTATTTTGATCTGCGGCATCGGTGGCAATCTTGCCCTGCCCAATGGCGTGTTCCCATTCAACGTGCCTTTCCTTTTCCCGAATGGCATCCCTGCGATTGTTTTCGCGGCCATTGTCGGCATTTTCATCAACACCATTTTCCTGATCTTCAAGACTCCAGAAGTGCGTGGAGGATAGGTCTCGGAATGTCAACCAGGCAAACAGGTACACATTTGTACCTGTTTGCCTATCTCATCTTCGCGTGTTTTCCTTTATACTTTTCTCATGATCAAACTCCCTGGTTTAATTGACCCCCATGTTCATCTGCGCGAACCCGGCGCAACCCACAAGGAAGATTTTGATTCGGGTACTTCTGCCGCGCTGGCTGGCGGTGTGACCATTGTGCTGGCCATGCCAAATACAAAACCGCCCATCTTCGATGCAGCCACACTGGACCTTGCTCTGGACGCCGCCCGTCAAAAGGCTCGCTGTGATTACGGTCAATATGTCGGCGCTGGGCCTGATAACTCGGACTGGATCAGCCACAAGGCGGAGTCTGACCGTGCGGCGGGTTTGAAAATGTATCTTGATTCGACCTTCGGCGAATTGCGTCTCGATGACATGTCGCTCTGGACTCCGCACTTTGCAAATTGGCCAAAGGAAATGCCGATTGTGGCGCATTCAGAGAGCCGCAGTATGGCCGCCGCGATTCTATTCGCCGCGATCCATGACCGCCCCGTACATATTGCGCACATTTCGTTAAAAGAGGAAGTTCTGCTCATCAAGGCTGCCAAGGAACACGGCCTCAAAGTGACCTGCGAAGTCTGCCCGCATCACCTGTTCCTTTCGAAGGATGATATCCCCGCCATTTCGCATGGGCACCCCGGTCGTGGAGAAGTGCGTCCGCGCCTTGCTACAAAAGCAGATGTGGAAGCCCTGTGGGCAAATATGGATGTAATTGATTGCTTTGCAACCGATCATGCCCCGCATACCATTGCTGAAAAAGACTCAGATAACCCGCCGCCCGGCTTTCCCGGACTAGAGACCTTTCTTCCTTTAATACTCACCGCCGTACAGGATGGCCGCTTAACAATGGATGATGTTATTTCAAAGATGTATACAAACACAAAACACATCTTCAACCTGCCTGAACAGCCCGAAACCTGGGTGGAAGTGGATGAGAATGCCCAATATGAGATCAAGGCGGCTGAACAGTTTACCCGCTGCCATTGGACTCCTTTTGAGGGTTGGAAGGTGAAAGGCCGTGTTCGTAAAGTTGTTTTGCGTGGAAAAACGGCCTTTGAAGATGGGAAGATCCTGGCTGAGCCTGGTTACGGAAAAAATATTCGATCCTTCAATTGAACCGAATCATAATGCCACACTAGAGCGGATCCTTTAACGGGTCCGCTCTTTTTATTACCTTATTGTTATTTTCAGACTGACTTTTTATTCAAAGACCCTAGTACCAATATCACATCCCTTTCCCCTCCATTTAGAGAGGTTACAAACTTTCGATCCGTTTATAGAATTTCAGTCACAATCAAAGAATTGTAATCATCATAATAAAGGAGTAAGTATATGAATAAGAAAGCTTTTATCGTTTTGCTTTTGGCAGCCATTGTGCTGGCCCAATTCAGCCTGGCTTCCGCCGCTGCTGTCAGCGGGGATGCATCCATTACCAGTGTTCCCACCTTCCTTCCACTTAAACAGAACCTTGATGTGGAATGGGCTGTCAGCGGCCTGCCTGCAGGGGGACCCCGCTACCTTTTAATGTGGGCACGCAGGGAACCATCAACAACTTACGACATGGCTGAATGTAAAGTGGTTGAAAACCTTACCGGTCTTACTGAAGCCAGTGGAGCTTTTGAATATAGCTTTGCCGGTACCAACATCGCTTTCTTAATGATCGATGGCGACGTCATCGAAACCACCCTGACCCTTGACACCGACGATTGCGCGGGCACGCCAGACCTGCCAGCAGATAGTTCAGTCATGGGCAGCACCACCATCGACAACAAAGTCCCATCGATGAGGGCAGGCAACCCGCCCTCACTTTCCGCTGCCAACATCATGCTTCAACCTGTTGCTTGTAACACCTTTGAAATGTGGGCGGTTGCCTCTGATATTGCAGGCCTTGATCCCGATGCACCATACTCAGGGCTTGTTTCCTGGGGGCAAACAACCAACGGCACCTTTACCCCCGCCGCCCCAATTGGCAAGGCTGAAGATACCCTTTCGTGGGTATACACCTTCCCAGCCACAGCTACCGGCCAATGGACGTTTTACATCCACCCGAAAGATGCCGCCGGAAACAGTGGCCTTTTAGGGAACATCTACCGTCTCACACTCCCCATCGAACCGCAGGAATTGGAAGACTGTGCCATCTTCAATGACGTCAGCGGACATAAATATGAAGTGTACATCCGCTATCTGGCCACCCTTGGCCTGATCAACGGCTTCGCCGATGGAAGCTTCGGCCCCGATAACACCCTCACCCGTGCTGAAGCCGCCACCCTTTTCGAAATCTCCAACGGCTACGATGAAAACACCCTGCCCGCTTCTGCCCCGGCTGGTTGTGAATTCTCCGATGTCACGGCTTCTGATTGGTTCGCTGGCTGGGTCTGGCAGGCCTG
>DAOQID010000214.1:0-3938 GCA_035339375.1 Anaerolineales bacterium
AATCTGAATCGAGCGCGGGAATCACGCCCGCCATCACCAACGATGACTTGCCGCTGCCTGACGCGCCGAGAACTGCAAGGAATGAATGGGCTTTGATCTTCCCGAGGAGTTTCTCTGTCAACGTTTCGCGCCCGAAGAAGAATTCACTGTCCTCAGGACGGAATGACTCCAAGCCGCGAAATGGGGAGCGCGCGTCGTAGTCGGGCGCGGCTTCGCCGAGCGCCAAGCCGTTGAACGAGACGTCCACCGCTTCGACGCATATACTGTTGATGGCAGCCAGCGCTTCGAGACGCTCCCTGCGTGCAGACTCGCTCAACGCTTTGACTTCGGTCTTCAAGGTGGGACGCAGCCGCGCAGCCGCCCCTTTGAACTGTGGGAGCAAAACAGGCGCACGATTGGGTAATAGCTTTTCCAGCCGCCGCAGACCCGAGGCAATCTCTTCACCAGTCAGGTCGCGGTCCAAATTCCCCAACATTGGACGCGCATTGAGCTTATCCAGCGTTTCAGCAGTCATTTGAACTACTTGAACGTTATTTCCACTACCCACAATAAGTACAGAATCATTGACATTCCCGCCAATGGAAATTTCCCCGCTCGTCAGTCCCTGCCTGAGCAAGTCGATCTCTTCTTCGCTCGCAGTCCCGTTTAACAATTTTTGAAGCGTCTTGGTCTTATCCATGTGTAGACTCCGCCAAACAAAATTGCTTATCCCTGTATTCGACCATTCCCAACCGCCAACGACGATTCATATTATAACAAGAACACCAAAACAACATTTTCATTTAACCTCTTGCATAAGTTGCAAGGAATATCCTGGAAAAAACATTTTGAACCAGAGTTTCTAATTGTATTCCCTGTGTCTCCGTGGCTCAGTGGTTAATCTTTCAAATTTTTGCATGAGGTCTATTAAATAATCCAGGGATAAAAATCCAGATCGATGGGAATGGATTGAAAAACTCCTGTGCTATACTCGCCGTATGGCAAAACACAAACCTAAACCGATCAAATTCAGCTGGGACCCCGAAAAAGCGGAAAAGAACGAATCCAAATACGGGGTCAGTTTCGATGAAGCAATGACCATCTTCAAAGACCCTGTTGCGATGTATTTCGACGACCTCGAACACTCGCAAAAGCAAAAACGCGAGATGGTCATTGGCAGGTCCATGCCCCGCGAAAGGCTGTTGACCTGTGTGTTCGAAAGAACGGAAGGCGGCATCCACATCATCAACGCCAGGATCTCCACACACAGAGAGCGGCAGGATTACGACGACAACTCGGAAGTGGAATATCAAATACAGTAAAATTCAATCCCCGTCAGATGGCGGGGATTTTCATTCACCAAGGAGAAAAAGATTCATGTCACGCGGAAAGAAAATCGTCATCGGGATCATTGGCCTGCTCGTTCTGCTTTGCGGAGCATTCATGCTATTCGTCAACTGGGCGAATTCAGATGAAGGACAGGCGGCAATGAACGAGGTCAGCACAAAACAAGCCATCGAAAGCGCCACAGCCAATGCACAGGCCACCATCCAGGCTGAAGCAGATGCAAAAGCCGCAGCCACCGCCACTGCAGTGATGGCAGCCATCAACGAGCGGATGCAAAACATGACCCTCGTTCATGAAAACACTTTCGAAGAAGGCACCCCGCTCTTAAATGAATTCGGCGAAGACCTCGAACCTTATTATCGTGATGGCATTCCTGAACTCATCATCCCGTGGAACGGCTCAACCATCCTGCCCATCGGCATGAACCTGACCGATTTTGTTGCCGAAGTGGATTGCGAAGCAAACGGCACGTTCTGCGGCATCGCCTACAGCTACACAACCGACTCTGAAGGTAAAAATCACTACTTCGCCTCAGGCATCGGAAGAGCCGACACTTTTTTCTTTGAAGATTTATATGCCAAAGTGCCATCCTTCAATTGGGATCATAAAAACTTCGCCCCTTCCACCTCTAAAGAATTCCTACACCACATCCGCGTGGAACGCTTTGGAAAAGTACTCCGCCTGTATGTCAACGGTGAGTTGATGGAAGAACGCATCCTCAACTACCCCGAAGCTGTTTCTGGCGATGTGGGCTTTTTCTTCGGGAAGGCCTCCAACGACACAGGCATTCAGACCCTCCGAATGGATAACTTCCGCGTCTGGGAACTGCCGTAAACCAAACTTCAAACCTACAGAGACCATCATGCAACTTTACTTCATCCGTCATGGACAATCCATCAACAACGCAAAATGGGAAGAGCCCGGTTACGTGGAAAGCCCAGACCCATATCTGACAGAGATCGGGCAGGAACAGGCGCAAGTCCTCGCCGCATATTTAAAAGCAAACCACCCCATCACCGAAAAAGAGGCACGGAATAACCAAAACCAGTTCGGGTATGGTTTCACCCATATCTACACCAGCCTGATGGAACGGGCTGCCAACACCGCCGCACCCACCGCCCGCGCATTGGGCGTCCCATTCACAGCCTGGGTGGATATTTACGAAGAAGGCGGAATCTATGCCCGTGAAAAGGAAAATCTCTTTCAAGGCCTGCCTGGCAAGCCGCGTTCGTATTTCGAGAAAAACCATCCTGCATTGAATCTGCCTGAAAGCTACAACGAATCGGGCTGGTGGAATCGTCCCTACGAATCGGAAGAAGAGCGCCAGCCGCGAGCCGACAAAGTCCTCAAAGAGCTGATCCATCGTCATGGCGACAGGGCAGGCCAACCCGAAGAAAGGATCGTCTTCGTCAGCCACGGCGGATTTTTTGTCCGCCTGCTTTCTGCCATGCTAAAACTTCCCTGGCGGCAGGGCGCACATGATATGAAGTCGTGGTTCATTCTCAACAATTGCTCCATCAGCCGCTTTGATTTTCGAGACGGCGAAATTCTCATCAATTATCTTAACCGCACCGATCACCTCCCTGCACGCCTCATTACCGAATGATAAAATAAAAAAACGAAACCAACTTATCTATTGGAGGCAAAAATGAACTTTCTCGTTTGGATCATCTTCGGCGCGATCGCAGGCTGGGTTGCCAGCATCATCATGAAGCGCAACAAACAAATGGGAGCACTCGCCAATATCATCGTCGGTGTTCTCGGCGCTTTCATCGGCGGTTACATCATGGATTTCTTCGGCGCTGAAGGCGTCACTGGCTTCAACGTCCCAAGCCTGCTTGTCGCCATCCTTGGCGCAGTGCTGCTGCTCTGGATCGGCAACCTGCTCACGGGTCGCCGCCGCAGATAATTTCAAAAAGAGCCGTGCAACGAATTGCACGGCTCTTTTTTATTTCACTTTGATCTGCTCCAACTGAAACTCCACCAGTTCACGCAAGCTCATCTTCTCCAAAACCGCGTGCGAGATCTGCCCCTCAAGCAGCAACATCAAAAACCCGTGGATGATTCCCCACGCCGAAAGAGCCACCAACGCCGAATCACCGCCTCTCAACCTACCTGACGCCTGATTCGCCTCTACAATGCTTTTCACCAGCTGAAAATTTCTCTGCGACTCCACCACAAAATCGGGGTAATCCTTTTCCTTCTCCAGCACCCCCGAAAACATGACCTTGAATCGGTCACGGTCATCCATCGCAAACTGGACATACGCCCAAGCCGCCTCGGTCAATTGCTTTTCGGGCTGGCTTTGATATTTCTCCGCCACCCCACTCACCCGCTCGTATAGTTGACGAAACCCTTCAGTGGAAATTGCCGCGATCAACGCCTGCTTATCTGCAAAATGAGCATACGGCGCGGCATGACTCACCCCCGCCTTCAACGCCACCTTCCGCAGGGACAGTCCGCTCACCCCATCCTTCGCAAGGATCTCCACCCCAGCTTTGATAAGCGCATTCTTCAAATCACCGTGATGATAGGTTTTCTTCTTTGGCATTCTCGTCTCTCAATCTTGACACTGTAAAGATTGTAGAGGATAATTTATTTACTGTCAAGAA
>DAOQID010000215.1:0-2712 GCA_035339375.1 Anaerolineales bacterium
GCCTGCATCAACTGCGAGACCACATCGGTGATGATGACAATAAGCTGGCCGAAATCATTCGTATCGGATGTGATGCGCGAGACAATGCGCCCCGATGAAAATTGATCGTAAAACGAGAGGTCGTGTTCGGCGGCGGCACGGAAGGCGCGTGTACGCAGGTCGAGAACGACATCGCCCACGGCGCGCACGATCAGACTCCGCCGCATCCAGTTCAGTCCCCACAAGCCGACTCCAACCCCCATCAGTGTGACTCCCACCAGGGCGATCTCCTGAATCGTCGGCTGCTCACGGAGCAGGTCCACCATGCGGCTGACCACCACTGGCAATGCCGCGCCGATGAAGGCCAGTGTAATGACCAATACCGAGGCGGTAATTAGTTGTCTGGCTTTGGTTTTGAAAAACCCTGCAATGCGACGCGTGAGTTCACGGTCGCTGTATTGTCTATCGTATTTTTCGTCGTTTAGTCCGGCAAAGAAACCCATTTTTGATTTCCGATTTTTTGATATTAGGCTTGTGATTAATGGAGTGCGGACTTCAGTCCGCTTTTCTACAGGAGTGGACTAAAGTCCGCATTCCTGGGTTGGGAATTATTCTCTGAAAATCCTTGAGTACGCTTCGGAGGTCTTCATGAGTTCATCGTGTGAACCGATGGCAGCGATCTTGCCCTTGCGCAGGACGATGATGAGATCGGCCCAGCGGATCTGCGACAGGCGGTGCGTGATGATGAAGGTCGTCCGTCCGCGGGCGGCATTGGCGATGGCGCGTTGGATTTTATCTTCGGTGGCTGAGTCGATCGCGGATGTGGAATCATCGAGCACGAGAATGCGCGGGTCGGTGAGAAAGGCCCGGGCAAGTGCGATGCGTTGACGTTGTCCGCCGGAGAGGGTCACACCGCGTTCCCCGACGACGGTTCCGTAGGTCTGGTCAAAGTCCAGAATAAAATCATGCGCCTGCGACGCGATGGAAGCTGAAATGATCTCTTCCTTGGTGGCGCCAGGTTTGCCAAAGGCGATGTTATCGCTCAGCGAACGTGAGAATAAAAAGATATCCTGCTCGATGATGGAAATCTGCGAACGCAAAGCAGCCAGATTCCATTCGCGCACATCCACGCCATCGATCAAGACCTGACCCGCTGTGACATCGTAAGTGCGGTTGATCAGCCTCGCAAGCGAGGTTTTCCCTGCACCCGTCTGCCCCACAATGGCGACGGTTTGTCCCTGCTTGATCTTGAATGAGACGTCTTGAATGACAGCGTCGCCTTCAGGGTAGGCAAAGGAAACGCCGCGGAATTCCACTTCTCCGCGCATTTCGGTTGCGCGACCCGCGGCATTTTGGTCAAGATGTGTTTCGCGGTTGATGAGTTCCAAAATACGACGCGCGCTGGAAAGCCCGGAGGAGATCTGTGAATAGGCCCAGGTGGATGTAAAGGTGGGGAATTCAAGTAAACGCAACAGACCAAAATACGCAACGACTGCGCCAAGGTCGATCGTCCCTGCACGGAAAAGCAGCAACGCGTGGACAAGTCCGCCTGCGTAGGCGGTGCCCAGCAACAGCATGGCAATGTAGCGTCCTTCGAGGTCACCCTGACGGACGAAGGCATCGCGCACCTTGCGCGCATTGGACACAAAACGGTCCACTTCTGCGCCTTCCTGCGCGGCGCCTTTCATGATCTCCACACCGTCCAGCGATTCGGAGAGATGTGTGTTCATGTCTCCGAAGGTGGCGCGGACCTCATCCGTGATCGGTGCCAGCGACTTGAGATAACGCGCAAGTCCGATGAAATAAATGATCGTGAAGATCGTCGGCGTAATAAGCAGGGAAGGGTGATACCGCGGCGCGGCAAAGAACAGCATGATGATGAACATGAAGGAGCCCACCACCAGGTTCACGCCGGGGTTGAACATGAAATTAACTTCGCGCACATCGTTGGTGGCGCGTGCCATCGTATCACCGACGGGTTGAAGGTTATGGAAGGTCATACTCTTGCCAAGCAGGGAGAGGTATAACTCGTCGCGAATATCACGTTCCATGCGCTGGGCCATGAGTTCGGCGCCGAAGTTGCGTCCCAACTGCAGCACACCGCGGACGATCTGCGAAATGCCGATGATCAAAGCCAACGGCAGCAAAACCGATGTATCCGGCGGTGATTCGATCATTGAATTGAAGGCATCCCCTGTCAGCACAGGCACGTAGGCAGCCAATGCAGCGTTGCCGATCGCTCCAATGATGATCATGATCACGATCCACCAATAAGGGCGGGCATGCGAGGCGATCCATTTGAGGGTGGTCGCCCGATTATAGGAATTCTTGCGATGCAGGGTAAATTCTGCGGGAAGGGAAATGGAAGACATGGGTTGATTGTACCATTTTGAAATAAATGGCTTTTCGAACCCTTTAATTCAGACAGGTGTTGTCTTATTAGAGTGACAATCCTGTCACCACACAACACAAGGAGAATTTAATATGAAAATGCCCAAAACGATCTCTGGCTGGTGTACGATCCTGTTCTTTCTTTTTACGGGTCTGGGAGCATTCGTTGCCATCCCCCTTCTTCCCACGCTTGTCGGCATTTCCGCACTTGGCGTGGTCGTTTTCACATTGATCGGAAAATAGCCCAATTTTCTTTTTATCGTTAACAGGTTCGCAGGTTGGAAAGTTGAAACGTTAAACAACTGGAAGGTTGGCAGCAATCAAACCTGCCAACCTTCCAAC
>DAOQID010000215.1:2812-3868 GCA_035339375.1 Anaerolineales bacterium
TGCATCACGATCATGTCTTTCTTTGCCGCCTTCATGATCTCGGGGTCGATCACATATGCGCCTTTCACCTTTTCATAATCTGCGGGGTCTTCGAAACGTTCCTTTTGCACACGGGTCACATAGAGCACGTCGGTTTCGGGGAGGACTTTTTCCAGTGACGAAAACTCAGCTTGCGGGATGTTTTTCGCGCCGACTTCCTCCATCACTTCCTTCGGCATCTTCAAAATATCAGGCGAGACATAATTCAATTTGATATTCGTGAAGGTCGAAAGCAACCGTGCCAGCGAGTGGACCGTGCGTCCATACTTCAGATCGCCGAGCATGGTTACGGTCAGGTTATCGAGGCGGCCAATCTCTTCCATGATGGTGAAGGTATCGAGCAGCGCCTGAGTCGGATGCTCGCCAACGCCATCGCCCGCGTTGATGACAGGCTTCCTGGCGGCCTTCGCCGCAATCGCCGCCGAGCCTGTTTCAGGGTGGCGCAGAACGATCACATCGGCATAACATTCCAAAGTGCGGATTGTATCGGGCAGGCTCTCACCCTTTGACACGGACGAATACTTCACCTCACTAATCGGAATGACCGATCCGCCGAGGCGTTCCATCGCCGCCGTGAACGATGACGAAGTACGCGTGGAGGGTTCATAAAATAGATTCGCTAAAATCTTTCCCTTCAACAGATCGAATGTCCCAACACGTTCGACCATTCCGCGCATTTCATGTGCCACGCCGAACACATACTCCAGATCGTCGCGGCTGAATTGTTTGACGGATAAAATGTCCTTGCCATACCAGTCGGCTTGTTTGTTTTCGCCGAAAGGCAGGTGAGGGGATGATGATTGAGTTGGCATTTGTTTAGTCTCCTGGTCTTTTAGTTTGCTAGTCTTCCAGTCCTTCTGCTTCGACCAGATAACCAGCCGACCAGAAGACTATTAGACTAATTTTTTAATCGGGAATCTGGTTGCACACTGACAACGGCTCCCGTTTTATCACATTTTCTACGCCTCGGCAAAAATCCCCGCGACTCATTCCACGGGTGAGGCTGGTTCTGTTTCG
>DAOQID010000216.1:0-3789 GCA_035339375.1 Anaerolineales bacterium
GCAGCCAGTTCAGGCTGGCACACTTTCCATATTCTAATGCATCCGTTGTAAGCAGGCATACCCCTCCTTTTTTCAAGGTTAGTGAACTGTCTGTTTTTCCCGAGATCAACACCGAAACCAGACTGCTCAGATAGGGTTCATGCCCCACCAGTGCAATGTTTTCCATATCGCCATATTTCTCTTTTATTTCATTGATCAATTGATCGGCATAGCCGGTGGCTTCCAAATGTTCAGTTACGATCAACCTGCTCTTTTTGATGTCAAGCCTGTTCGCCAGTATCTTTGCCGTCTCCATGGCCCGCACTGCCGGGCTGCTCAAGATCAGGTCCATTTGTGTTTCCATCTCCCATAACCCCTGGGCGATTTTCTTCATCTTGTCCTTCCCCTTTCCGGTCAGCGGGCGCTGACCGTCCTCTTCGTATTTTGGATTCCCCGCCTCCACTGCGATTGCGTGACGTATGACGTAAAGATTCATTTTTATGCTCCTCGTTCTTTGGTTTGTCAAAATTCCAAAAAGTGAAAATTTCACCTTTGTTTTCCATAAAATCAACAACCAGCGATTTCAGCCTGGCATTGAAAAATCGGATCACACTTTCGGTATCGGTCCGGGGGGAATGTTCTTTCACGTACTCCAAAAACGAATTCAGAAAAACCTCCGCATCCTGAATGTTTCCCATTGAGCCCTGATATTTATGCATGGATTCAAAATTTCCACTTGGAAAACCCTCAACAAGTGGGTGAATTATCTCGATCAGATATCGAAATTTTTTGAACGCCAGCCTCAAACGATGGATACTTGCAGCCTGCAGCGGATCCACCTGACCGTAAGCCTGCCCGGCTAAAGCATAGGCATTATGCGCCGCTTCGAGCAGTTGCTCGTTAAATTGAGCATTTGCCTGTTCTTCTTTTTCAAGGCTCTCCCGTATTTTCCCAATCCGCTTGCTGAGTTCTGAAAGCCCATTTTGTTTGATGCGTTTGTAAGCCGCCCGCATTAATTTGGCTTCCCGCTTTTTCAGGAATTTTCGGAACGGCTTCAACTCTGGCATTGTCTCGATATTTTCCGAGGTTTCCACGAGCATCACCTGTACATCACGAAGTTCATTCAAGTCTTCAATCATTTTCTTGATGATTTGCCGTGCCTTGCGCACCCGCGGGTGCGGAGCAATCGTTTTTGCCAGCCCCAACACAACCAACATGCGGCGGGATGCCACACGCAAGTCATGCACTGCCTCATCCGTAAACTCCATGCGGCAGGCTTTGTGCTGGGCACGGAATTTCTTCCAACGCTCATCAAAAGCAGAAAGTAAAATTGAATCGTTTTCCTTGGTCATGGTTTATATGATCTCCATTTCAACCCCGAAAATTTCCTGAAACAGGGATCGGCGTTTGTTCAATCCCCAGCGTTCAAGAAGCAGATCACCCCTGCCTTGAATATTCAGTTCCCAGCATTTTTTCTTTTTAGTTAACGACACGCTTCTTACATGTTGTGTATGGCTGATGTCCATGCCGTCTGCAAGGCGGAGCAGCGCACATAATTTGGTGACGATCAATCGATCAGCAGGAGGCAGCGATTTGAAACCGATATCCTCAAGAGTCGGTGGAAATTTGCGATGATAACGAACAAGATTTGCGACGATTTCCTGTTGACGGGTATTCAATCCAATCAAGGAATTTGCCTTCAAAACATAATACCCATGTTTGTCATGGTCGAGTGTGTTGATGAAATGCCCAATATCGTGCAGGAGTGCGCCGATCTCTAGAAGCAGGCGTTCCTCTTCATCAAGGTGATGTAATTCTCTTGATTGATCAAATAATTGTCCTGCCAGTTTGGCTGTCAGGGTCGAATGTTCGGCATCGAATCCATACTTGTTACCCAGCCGTATGGCTGAGCCCCATACCTGCTCCCGTTTGGGTAATTGCGGCCCTCTGGCAAGTTCGTCTGCGATCTCAGCCAGCAGGCCGTCTTTCAAACCCACATTGGGAATTTGAATCTGTTTTACCCCGGTCTCGCACACAATTAACTGGAGCACAATCGCCGCAGGCAGGATCACATCCGCTCTATCTGGCCGTAATTTTAATTTACGAATTCGATCCTTGATGCTCAGGCCGCTGATCCTTTCGATTAATTCCTGCAATTCGCTCAATCGTAATACTTCACTGCTGCTTTGTTTGAGCAGTTTTTGGCGCAGTTTGCCGAGCTCTTCTACGTTTCCGCCCGTGCCAATACACAGATCAATCTTTTCCTGGCCTATTTCGAGTTCAATCCTTTTTCGTGCGGCTTTTGCATATTCGCGCACCAGCACTGCAAAGGGCTGGCCTGGTTTATTGGAAAATGAAAGCCCGGCTTCTTTTTGTCCATCCAGTTTTTTTAGCAGGCGCACTGTTCCCATGTCGTAACTTTCGGTTGAGAAGATATTCCCATTTTCAGAAAGGGTGACTTCAACGCTGCCGCCCCCGATGTCGATCAGAACAGCCCGCTTCCCGTTAAGTTTGATCGCGTCTGAAACCGCGCGGTGAATCAACCGCGCTTCCTCATCCCCGCTGATTACTTCAATTTCGATCTTCGCTGTTTGTTGAATGCGGTCGGTCAAAATATAACTATTGGACGCTTCACGCATGGCGCTGGTGGCGATTGCGCGAACACGTGTTACTTCAAAATCGTCTGTCACGCGTCGAAAATGTTGAAATGCTTTAACAGCCTGCTGAATGGTTGTTTCCTGCAATTTTCCTGTTGTAAAAACATCCTGTCCCAGGCGGACCGGGAGGCGGATATTTTCCAACAGTTCCACCTCCCACGAGTCAGTGATTCGCCCAACGATCATGCGAATGGCGTTTGACCCAATGTCTATCGCCGCGATTTTTTGCATGGATAACGATTCCTAAACTCCGATCTCGTTTTGTTCCTGCAGATGCAATTCATTCAGGCTTCCTGTAACGACAAAAACTGTGCGCTCACAAATGTTTGTCACCCGATCTGCGAACCGTTCAATATTGTGCGCGGCCCACAAAACATGATTGACCCGCTCGATATTTCTGGCATCCTCGATGGCAACATCCATGGCTTCGTAATAAATCTCTCTGTACAATGAGTCGATCAGGTTATCCTCATATGCGATGGCTCTGGCTGATTCAATATCTTCCTCTACAAAGGATGTGATTGCCCTATGCAGCATATCTACTGACTTTTCCGCCATGTGGTGAAGGTCCAGCAAGATTCGAGGCAGGTTTAACCCTTCCGACCTGATATTGATGGTGGATAGCCCTTTGGCATAATCGCCCATCCTCTCCAATTCGGTACACATATCCAGCATGGCGGTGAGCATGCGCAGGTCGTGCGCAATGGGCTGGCGGGTGGCAATCAATGAGATGATCAAGCTTTCCATCTCAAACCTCTTTTTGTTGATCTTGTTATCTTCTCTAAGTATAGTTTCGGATGCCTGAAAATCGTGATCTTTTAATGCATCCACAGAATCCAGCATTGCTTTTTCAACCATGCTGGAAAGCACAAGTATCTCATCTCTGACATTGTGTATTTCTCGGTTTGGCTCTATTCGCATCATGTTGTCATCCTTCAAAGCTGGTTTATTTCATTGAAAGCAAGTCTCAAAATAGAATATCTCGAATCAATTAACACGGTTGAAATGGAAGGTTAATGATATGTAAACAACCTTCAGGAGTTTCCGACAGGTTGTTTATGATTTCACACTCCCTTTATCTTTTCATTTTTGTTTACTAAATGTTAACTGGCTCTTAAGTCGAAAATAAAGGCTTTGAAGTATGATTTCAGTA
>DAOQID010000217.1:0-3738 GCA_035339375.1 Anaerolineales bacterium
ACCAAGTACCTGCCCGGTGATGCCGTGGACCGCCTTGAGATCCGCAAGATTAACGAGGCTTTGGTTGCTGAAGGCAAGCAGCCCGCCCGCTTCCAGGAGATTTTGCTTGGTGTGACGAAGGCTTCACTCAGCACTGATTCCTTCCTCTCGGCCTCCTCCTTCCAGCATACCATCAAGGTTCTGGCCAGTGCCGCCATTGGCTCCACCACCGACCCGCTCTTTGGCCTCAAGGAAAACGTGATCATCGGCAAACTCATCCCTGCCGGTACCGGCTTTATCCATGGCCGTTTTGCCGACGCGGAAAGCACCCAGAATGCCACGCAGTGGTCGAACATGCCGGATATGGGCAGCATTTAGCTGTTGTTTTTGAAAAGACCTGAGCCCGCCCGCGAAAAGTTTCGCGGGCGGGTCTTTTTTAAAGCAAAAATGGGCCTGTTGTAAAATACCGACATTGACCCACTTTCCGTTTGCTTTTACAATGTTAATCATGCTTTTGAAGTTTGCAGGATTCTTTCGCCCGGACCATGACCCTCCACACACGGCAGTGTGATCTTAGTCGTATTGTCGTTTAAAACTTATTTTAAATTTCTGGAGGAAAAATGCCCACCCCTATCGTCTCGAAACGTGCCCCAATCTATGCCGATGTCCCTGATGAAAAGTGGAATGACTGGCGCTGGCAATTGAGCCATCGCCTGAACACTGCCGAGGATATTGAAAAAGTCATTCCGCTTACCGACTCGGAACGCAAAGCCCTGCAAACCCAGGGATTGTTCCGTGTGGATGTGACTCCCTACTTTATTTCCTTGATTGACCCCAACGACCCGAACGATCCCACCCGCAAACAGATCATCCCTGTTTCGGAAGAATTGAATGCCTTTACCGCCATGATGGAGGATTCACTTGCGGAGGATCGCCACTCACCCGTCCCCGGGCTGGTTCATCGGTATCCTGACAGAGTCCTTATGCTGGTAACGACCCAATGCGCTTCGTACTGCCGTTACTGCACCCGTTCCCGCATCGTTGGAGATCCCGGTCAGACCTTCAACCGTCAGGAATTTGAAATGCAAATCGAATACCTGAAGAAGACTCCCCAGGTGCGTGATGTGTTGCTTTCAGGCGGTGATCCACTCGTATTGGCGCCGAAGGTTCTGGAAGAACTGCTCACCCGTTTACGCGAGATTCCGCATATTGAGATCGTTCGTATTGGCTCTCGGGTGCCTGTTTTCATGCCGATGCGCATTACCCAGGAATTATGCGATATGCTCGCCAAATTCCACCCCTTGTGGCTTAACATCCATGTCAATCACCCCAATGAGATTTCGCTGGAACTTGCCCAGGCTTGTGATCGTCTAACCCGTGCAGGTATTCCGCTTGGAAACCAGTCCGTCCTTTTGGCGGGCGTGAACGATTGTGCCCACCTGCAGCGCGAACTCGTTCAGAAGCTGACCCGTATCCGTGTTCGCCCATACTACCTGTATCAGTGTGACCTTGTAGAAGGTGCCGGTCACTTCCGTACCCCTGTTGCCAAGGGTATCGAGATTATTGAAGCCCTGCGTGGACATACCTCCGGTTACGCTGTTCCACAGTTCATCGTGGATGCGCCCGGCGGTGGTGGTAAGATTCCTGTCATGCCGAACTACATGCTGAGCATGTCTGACCATAAGGTCATTGTCCGCAACTACGAAGGCTATGTCACCACCTACGAAGAGCCGACCGAATACAAGTCGCATGACCCGAAGACCTGCAAATTCTGCCAGAGCAAGCGCCCTGAACTCGGGCAGACTGGGCTGACAGGCCTGCTTGACGGCGAAGAATTGTTCATCAAGCCTGAAGGTTTCGACGAATTGCATAATCGCGGCGGCGGGCAGCATCGTTTGCGTGACGAAAACAAATGGAAGCCGCTTGGCATCGGTTCCGGCGAAACAGACTAAAGGAACCCAAAAAAGTTTGCGAAGGAGAAAATAATGAAAAAAATGAATCGAGCGATGATTACTCTGTTGGTGCTGGCGTTGTCTCTCAGTGCATGTCTGCCTGCGACCGCATCGAACCAGCAGGCTCAGCAGGTACAAAATACACAGCAGAGTTCGCAGGATGTGCAATCGAATATTGAAACGGCTGTTGCCCAGACCGTTGAGGCACAGAACGAGATCAGCACTTCTGTAGCGCAGACCATGCAGGCGCAGGCCACGCTCACACCCACCCCCACGGCTACATTGTTTTCCCTTCCTACTGTGACGCCGTTCGTTGTTTCAACACCCACTGTCCGCCCGGCTGGTGGAGGCGGTGCCCCCGTGAAAGCAGAATACTCCTGCGATATTATTCACCAGCGCCCCTACGACAATCAGGAATTTCTCCACGGTCAGGAGTTTGACATCAAGTGGACCATTCTTAACACCGGCACAAAGACCTGGCCTGCAGGCTACGATCTCAAATACTGGAGCGGCCCCAAGATGACCACTGCAGGGACGGTGCAGTTACCCTCCATGGCCCCCGGTGACCAGTTTGATGTGGTCTTTGATGCGGTTGCACCGGATGAACCCGGCTTCCAGGTGATGACCTGGGTGGTGGAAGGCCAGATCTGCTTCCCCTATATTGCGATTTTCGTAAAATAAAAGTTCTTTGGAGGATTTCATGCTAAAGAGGAACCAGCGAATACAGGCGATCTTATTTGCCACTGTATTAATGCTTGCCTGTGCCCCACTGGCGACTCCTTACGCCCCTCCAACCTTTGACCTTTTGCAGGTTAACACGATTATTGCGGAAACCGCGGGAGCGGCGGCAACACAGACCTTTGTGTTGCTGCCAACTTCCACTGTGACCCCTACCTTTACAAGAGCGCCATCAGAGACTCCATCTCCGACGAATACTTTCATCTTTGTGCTTGCAACGCCAACCGTACCTTCGCTCACACCCACTCCAGAGAAATCTGATGAACCTTATGATTGTCAGGTGCTCTCACAAAATCCTGTGGACGATACAAGTTTTGTACCCGGTTTGGCGTTTCAAACCCGCTGGGTGGTTAAAAACATCGGAACGGAGACCTGGGGCGTAAATACAGCAGACTATCGCTTTGTCAGCGGGACCAAGTTCCATAAGCTGAGTGTATATGATATGCCCACCTCCATTCCACCGGGGGAAAAGGTGGAAATCTTTGTCGAAATGTGGGCTCCCATGGACCCCGGCACCTATACCACCACATGGCGGATCAAGGTTGGAAAGACCGAGTTCTGTTCCATGAAATTGAAGATTATTGTGCCCTAAACAAAAAATCCTCCGAGTGAAAACTCGGAGGATTTTTTGTTGTCTAATAATTATGAAGCGGGGGGAAGGGGTTCGTCCTTGGCGGGGGTTTCTTCAACAACAGCTGCTGCTTCGGGTTTCTTGCGCAGGGTGAAGAAGCCGACTGCCACCGGGATAAGAATCATGATGAAAGAAAGGCAAAGAAATACAGCACCCATCGCGGGCGGCATGGGCTGGCTGTTATTCCCCAATGAGAAAGACCCGTTTCCAGAAAAGGTACCAATGCTCATTGCGCAATTGAAAAGGGCGCAACAGCCACAGATCAGGGCGGTGGCAATGGTGGCAATCATGCCAGTGTTCTTGTTGTTCATATTTTTCTCCTCTTAAGTTGATTATTTTCACTTGCAGTATACGCTCAACAAAAACGGGATGCAAGCATTTGCTGCATCCCGTTGGTACTACTCTAGCTTCTCAACTTCGCGCCGACTTCTTTTTCCA
>DAOQID010000218.1:0-3659 GCA_035339375.1 Anaerolineales bacterium
CTTCTTTCTTCTTTACAGGCTTCGAAGTTGCAACAGGCGCAACAACCGCAGCTTCTTTCTTCTTCACAGGTTCCGAAACAACAACAGGAGCAACGACCGCCTTCGTTTCCAACAATGTAAGTTGAACTGCTTGCTGTGCGATCACTTTCTCAGCAGGTTTCTGAGGCAGGCCTGGTTTTTGTACTTTGAAAATTCCAAGCGCTTTGGCAGCTCGCTCGGCAGCCAGAGTCCCTTTTACGGTGAGTTTGAATCCGAATTCTGTGTTTGCGGCGATGTACCCCTTGCTGCGGCAATCGCCCACCCGCCTGCCAACCACGGCAGAATCAGGCCAGCGCGGATATTTTTTGAGGGCAAATTTATGGGGGAACAGCAGAAAACAACCAAAAACCACATCCTCCATATGGATTTCGATGCCGCGTTCAAGCAGAAAATGAATCGCATACGCAACAAGGTTTACGGATGAGATGGCGGAATAAACGCTCGGATCGAATTTCGGCAGGCTTCTTCTCTTTAGCTTGCGTGCGCCAGAGGTTTTGGCTGTCATCAGGGTTTGGTTCTCTTTCGTCATATGGCTGTGCGGCAGTATATTACACCATTTTCCACAAAATGCAGTCAGCGGACAGGTTATCTGTAAATGGTATCATATGGTTAGAGCCGCGAAAGGATACCCTTATGATGAATAACCGTCAACTTGCCGATACGTTTACCCTGATCGCCAATTTATGTGAGATCAAAGGCGAGGTCATTTATGTCATTCTCGCCTATCGCAAAGCCTCCGAAAATTTAATGACCCTTGGGCGTGAAGCCAGCGAATATTGGAAAGAGGGGAAACTGCGCGAGATCCCCGGCGTGGGCAAAGCCATCGCAGAAAAAATAGATGAGCTGCTCACCACGGGCAAACTTCAATTCCTTGAAAACCTCAAAGAGGAAGTCCCTGCATCTCTGGCAGACTGGCTGCAAGTGCCCGGGCTGGGACCGAAAAAGATCGCCCTGATCTGGAAGACGTTAAACATCACCGCTCTTTCTGAACTGGAAACTGCCGCCAAAAACGGACAGCTTCGCGACCTCCCGGGCATGGGCGCCAAGTCCGAGAGTGCCATTCTGGAAGGCATTGCATCCCTCGCCCGCAGGTCCGGGCGGATTCCGCTTGGGCGGGCGTATCCGCTGGCGCAGGAGATCATCAGAACCCTGAAGCGGGTGGATGGAGTCGTCGCAGCAGAATCCGCTGGCAGTTTAAGAAGGATGCGTTCCACGGTCGGCGATCTCGATATTCTGGTGGCATCCACAAATTCCGCGGCGGTGATGGAAGCGTTCACCAATCTGCCGGGCGTGAGTCGTGTGCTTGGCAAAGGCGAAACAAAATCGAGCATCGAATTTACCGATGGAGTCCGCGCGCAGGTTTGGGTGCATGCGCCCGAAAAGTTCGGCACGGCGCTGCAATATGCCACAGGCTCGAAAGATCACAACGTGCAGCTGCGTCAAATTGCTTTGGCTAAGGGGCTGTCGCTTTCGGAGCACTCGCTGACAAAGACCAATGGCAAGGGAGAAATTTTCTGCGCCACCGAAGAGGAAGTGTACGAGAGACTTGGCTTGCCGTGGATTCCGCCTGAGTTGCGCGAAGATCACGGGGAAGTGGTGGCGGCAAAGGCAGGCAGCCTGCCGAAATTGATTCAGGTCAAAGACATCAAAGCCGATCTGCAAATGCACTCGAATTGGAGCGATGGAAAATTAACCATGCTCGAGATGGCGCAGGCAGCGATCGCACATGGTTTGAAGGTCATCGCCTTCACAGACCATTCTGCCAGCCTCGGCGTGACGGGCGGCTTGAAAATGGAAGACCACAAAAAGCAAGCGGCAGAGATCAAGAAGGTCCAAAAACAACTCGGCGACAAGATCCTGATTTTGCACGCAAGCGAAGTGGAGATCAAAGCCGATGGCACGCTCGATTATCCCGATGAGTTTCTCGCTTCGCTCGATCTGGTGCTGGCTTCGATGCACACCTCTCTGCGTCAGCCGCGCGAGAAAGTGACCGAGCGCATGATCGCCGCGATTCGCAATCCGCATGTGGATATCATCGGTCATCCCACGGGACGGCTGATTCCCGACCGCGAAGGCGCCGACCTCGATATGGAAGCCGTGCTCAATGCCGCCGCTGAGACAGGCGTGGCGCTCGAGATCAACGCGCATCCCTCGCGCCTCGACCTCGATGACATGTATGCCCGCCGCGCAAAGGAATTGGGCATCCCCATCAGCATCAACACCGATTCACATTCCGCTGAAGATTTCGACAATCTCTTTTACGGGGTTGCCACGGCGCGCCGCGCCTGGCTCACGAAGGAAGATGTCATTAATACATGGTCCACGAAAAAGCTGTTGAATTGGCTGGAGAAGCGCGGAAAATGAAAGCCCTGCTCAAGCCTTCGTTAACGAAGATATTGCTCGCTCTGGGTTTATTTATCGTTGCCAGTTTTTTGTGGAAATATACCTTTGGCCTTGTCATCATGGATGTGAACTATTTTGGATGGCCCTTGCATTACTTGACAACCTGGGGACCATGCAGGGCAGGGGAGAATTGTTCCGAATTCAACGGGATGTACCTGGTTTTCGATCTCCTGTTTTGGTATATGATTGGCGCATGGATCGTGAATCGGTTTTCGAAAAAAACAACCTAGCATTGGAGGCAGAATGGCAGAAAGTTTAATACCGGCAAATGAAGTCCGCTTTTTTAGCGGGAGTTCAAATCCGCAATTGGCGGGGAAGATCGCACTGCATTTGGGGGTGCCGCTGGAAGATACTCACATCTCACGTTTCAGCAACGATAATCTTTATATCCAACTGGGGGCCAGTGTGCGCTATCGCCGTGTGTACATCGTGCAATCGCTCTCAAAGCCGGTCAACGATCATTTGATGGAATTGATGATGATGATCGATATTGCACGCAGTGCAGCGGCTTCCGAGGTTCATGCCATCATTCCCTATTTTTCCTTTGGCCGTTCCGATAAAAAAGACGCGCCCCGCATTTCCATCACCGCCCGCCTTGTGGCAGATCTATTAAAGACCGCAGGAGCCACGCATGTGATGAGCATCATGTTCCACTCACCACAGGTGCATGGTTTCTTCGGCATCCCTACTGACCCGCTAAGCAGCAGCAAGGTTTTCAAAGAATATCTTTCAAAATCCGACCTGAGCGGCTCGATCCTTGTTGCGCCGGATATGGGGCAGGCCAAGACCGCCGCCCGCTTCGCGCGTACTCTTAACCTGCCCATTGCGGCAGGCAATAAAGAGCGCGTTTCCGATACCAAGGTCATCATCAATGGATTGGTGGGCGATCAGGTACGCGGTCATGAACGTGCCCTCATCTACGACGATGAGATCGCCACAGGTGGCTCCATCCTTGAATTAAGCCGTGTCTTGATCAGCGAAGGACTCAAAGACATCCGCGTGATCTGCACCCATGGTGTCTTCAGCAACAATGGACTCGAGCGTCTGGCTGAAGTCCCTGAGATCACCGAGATCATCACCACAGATACTGTCCATATCGAACCTGAGCGAGTCCACCCGAAGTTGACCGTGCTTTCCGTGGCGCCTGTCTTTGCCAACGCCATTCGTCACAACATCAATCGCGAATCGCTTAGCGACCTTTTCGTGTACGGCGAATA
>DAOQID010000219.1:0-1736 GCA_035339375.1 Anaerolineales bacterium
CCTAGGTTTTTATCCCGGTTCAGGTATGGGAACAGGTCCAGGTTGTCTAACAAATGGTCCATAGCCCAAAGCGTGGCTTCAAGCCTCGATTGGACCTGTAACTTGGAAAACAGGCTTGTCAGATGATAAGTTACCGTTTTGGGAGATATATTCAGGGCTTCGGCAATGGTCTGGTTGTTTTTGCCAGCCATTAATAATTTGATGACTTCCATCTCCTGGTGGGTTAGGAGACGGATCTTTTCTTGAACTTCCTTTTTCCATTGATGCGCGGCCATCCTTTGTTGGTTATCGAAAATAACTTCCCCGTTGGCAACACGCCGAATGCTGTTGGCCAGATCATCCATTGATATTGCTTTGCTTAGGTATCCTGAAATACCTGCATCCATCAAACCCGCAAGATAAGAGATATTATCAATGTGGAAAGTTAATACCAGGATGGCGGTCTCAGGATGAAACTCGCGAACCCATTTTGTGAATACGACGGGGGGGAGGTCGGGCATGTTTAGGTCAAGGAGGATCACTCTTGGAGGATCGATTGACACCATATATTGAGCGTCAATGCCGTTGCTTGCTTCACCAATGATTTCCAGATCCGAGAATCGCGAAATGGATGCCCGAACCCCCATTCGCGTTGATGGATGATCATCTGCAATCAGTAGGGTGATCTTATCCGGTGAAGAAGAGCTATTCATATGGTCCAATATCTCCTTGGTTGAGTGACAGGTACAGTGCCCCAGTGACCTGCCCGGCAATTTTATCATTGTTGGGTACTGGGCAATGTTCGCAAGGACAAACCAGGTGTTTGGAGGATTACTTTTCACTTAGGCATAGTAAAATTACTTTATGACCTCCTACTGCGAATACTGTAACACCCACCCCGAAGATACCTTCAATAAAAAATATCACGATACCCAATACGGCTTTCCGCTCAAGGATGACGATGAACTCTTTGAACGCCTTGTATTGGAGATCAACCAGGCTGGCCTTTCGTGGATCACCATTTTGAAAAAAGCGGAAAACTTCCACAAAGCCTACAACGGATTCAAGATCGAGAAGATCGCGAAATACACCGAGAAGGACCGTGCCCGTCTGCTGGCTGATGCGGGTATCATCCGTAACCGCTTGAAGGTCAATGCGGCGATCGTTAACGCGCAGAAGGTCCTTGAGTTGAAAAAGGAATTCGGCTCGTTCAAGAACTGGCTCGATCAAAACCATCCGCTCACCAAAGACGAGTGGACCAAATTATTTAAGAAGACCTTTATTTTTACAGGCGGTGAGATCGTCAACGAGTTCCTCATGTCCACGGGGTATTTGCCCGGAGCGCATCAACCCGATTGCCCCGTGTATAAAAAAGTGGCGAGCCTGCGCCCGGCGTGGATGAAAAAATGACCGCCGTTCCGCGTGCAAACCGCGATGTCACATTGGACATTTTGAAAGGCATCGGCTGTCTGTTCATGATCGTGGCGCATTCCAGCCTGAACTTCGGCGGCTATGAACGCTTCAAATTCTGGTACGGACTGGCCCCCGTACTTTTTTTTTCCGCGGCAGGTGTCACTGCTGCATTGCAGGCCCAAAAGTACAAACCGCGCGGCGTGTTATTGACCTATGCCTTTTTGCTTCTGCTTGGGTACAGCTTCAACCGCATTACCGACCCTGGTTTTCTCAAGGAAGTTGAATTCGACATCATTCAGATGATCGCCGTGGGGTCAAGTGTTATTTATCTGGTGGAGCACTAC
>DAOQID010000219.1:1836-3600 GCA_035339375.1 Anaerolineales bacterium
CTGCTTCTTTTGGTTTTACAACAAACGAACTTTCCGCTCGATATCGAGAACAAATGGGATATGTCGGTTGGGTATTTTCTGGTCAGTTGTATTTTGCTTTTCGGCACCTTTTACCTGTTGCGCCTGATTCCCTTCCCACCCCAGCCGCGCGGACTTGGCCTGTTGACCTTCCTCGGGCAGAATTCACTTTTGTTCTTGTACGTCCATTTTCCGATCATTTTATATTTCAAGGAAATTCACATCCAGAATATTTACGTGGTCATTTTTGAAAATCCCTACCTCTTCTGGGTGCTGACCCTCGCCCTGACCATCCTGGTGATGGTCATCCTGCTCCTTTTGCCGAGATCGAAAGCGCTGACCGCATTATTCAGTCAATTGCCAGTTTGGCTCGTGCTGGTCTTTCTGGTCTTTGCCGTGGGCATTTATATTCGCAATCGTTTTTTTACCTACTATATTGAGATCGCACTGGGCTTGTTGATCGCATTGTTCTATCCGCGTTTGGCGAACCTTTTCAAGCAATCCGCCTCATCCTCTTGATCCACCTGCACAATGGGCGCAGAAGTTGAAAACACTTTGCGCAGCCACGAAACAGAATATCCCATTTTCTATGTATACTTGCCCCCATGACGCCAACTTTTGTCATCGCAGGAAGACTAAATCGTGAATATGTTCTGCCTCCCTCGGGTCAACCTTTGCTCGATTCGCCCGGTGGAAACCTGCTTTATGCCGCAGGCGGACTCGCCGTATGGGATTCCAGCATTGGCCTCGTTGGGCGGGTGGGGGAGGATTATCCGCGGCAATGGATGCGCGCCCTCAATGAGCGCGGTTTTGATATCCGCGGCATCCGCACTCTGCGCGAATTGCAAAACGTTGACCTGCGTTCCTTCATCGCCTTCACCGACACCAACGAACGCAGTCACTCGAATGCCGTTTCGCATTTTGCCCGCCGCCAGTTGACCTTCCCCAAATCGCTGCTTGGTTATCAGCCTCCCGACGAATCGCGCAAAGACCCGCGTGAGCCTGAGCCCGCTTCTCCTTCTGCGCTTGATGTGCCGAAAGATTTTCGGGATGTCCGCTACGTGCATATCTGCCCCTTTGACTTTGTCAGCCAGAGCCAGATGGTCAACCTCTTCAAAGGCGGATCCAACCAAACCGTGAGCCTGGATCCTGCTCCCGGCTATATGGTTCCTGCCTTTTGGCGTGACCTGAGGCTGGTGCTGCAGGGCGTCACCATCTTCCAACCCTCTGAAGATGAATTGCGCTCGCTCTTTTGGGGTGAGACCAATGACCTGTGGGAGATGGCCCGCCGCATCAGCGAGTACGGACCGCAGATCGTCGTCATCAAACGCGGCTCACAGGGGCAAATGCTGTACGATGTACCAGGCAACCACCGTTATGAGCTTCCAGCCTACGCTTCACGCATGGTGGACCCCACCGGCGCAGGCGATGCCTTCTGCGGCGGATTCCTTGCTGGCTTCCAAAAGACGAACGATCCCCTGCTTTCGGCTTTGCATGGCAGTGTCTCGGCTTCGCTCAAAATAGAAGGCAGCGGCCCCTTTTACGAGTTGGATGTGATGCCCGGTCTTGCCGAAGCGCGCTTGTTTGCGTTGAAGGAAATGGTGCGGGAAGTGTGAAAGGGAAAGGATGAGTGATGAAGGATGAAAGATGAGTTTATTCAGGGAGTGGCTAAATCCGTGGGGTAAACACAAAGACGCCAAGCCACTAAGAATCCTTTGTGTCTTCGAGGCTTTGTGACTTTGTGGC
>DAOQID010000220.1:0-3495 GCA_035339375.1 Anaerolineales bacterium
GGGCATGACCAATTTCCCATGCCTTTCCCCTCTATTTAGAGAGGTTGCAAATCTTATAAGCGAACATAAAATCCTCCCCATCAACAAGAATAAAAAGGAGAATTTTATGAATTTCATCAAACGTAAGTTTTTCAAACTTCACCTGGTGGTGTTGATCGGCATCATGCTGTTATCTGCCTGCAAAGGCACTACTGCCCAACCCGCTGACGTACCGCCAGATCAACAGACCGGTGAGCTGACCGTTTTGGATTGGGCGGGTTACGATGCGCCCGATTTTTGGGTCGATTTTCAAACCACCTACCCCAAAGTGACGGTCAATTTTGAGACCGGTGAGTCAGATGCCGATATTTATGCCAAGATGAAGGCTGGAGATCAGGCAGATATTTTCCATCCATACACTGGCTGGCTGCAATTTTATGTAGATGAAGGCTTGGTGGAAGAGATCGATACAAGCAAATTATCCAATTGGGATAAGGTCCCCGAAAACTTTAAAAAGATCGGGCAGATCAACGGCAAGCAATATTTCATCCCATGGGATTGGGGCTTTAGCTCGATCCTCTATCGCACAGATAAAATTCCCGAAGGTGTGGATTCGTGGTCGGCTTTTTTTGACCCGAAGTACGCTGGTCATGTCTCCATGTGGGATGATGGAACCGCCTCCGTTCTTGTATCCTCCTATATTCACGAGTACGACATAACGAATCTGACCGACGCCCAGCAGGCCTCTATCAAGGATGAATGGACTGCCCAGCGCGATCTCAATCTGTTTTACTGGGCGGGCGAACCTGAATTGGTGCAGGCGATGTCCAGCGGTGATGTTTGGCTTGCTTATGGCTGGCAGGGAGCATATGCCACTTTATTAAGCCAGGGTGTTCCTGTGGCATATGCCACCCCGAAGGAGGGCCGCAACTCATGGGTTGGTTTGTATGGCATCCGCAAGGGAACCGAAAACTACGATCTGGCGCTGAAATTCCTCGATGCAAAACTTGGCAATGCCACCAGTAACAACCTGATTAATCTTTTCTATTATGGAGCTTCGAATCAGGAAGTGATGAGCGGCATCACCGATCCAACGCTTATGCAGGCCTTCTCCATTAACGACCCATCCATTCTGCAGCATACAAACTTCACACCAAACCTTACAGCAGAGCAGCGCGATGCCTGGACCAGGATGTGGGCTGAAATCAAAGCTGCCCCATGAGTTTTGATCCCACCTCCCAACAAAACAATGACCTTACCCGGGTTCCACCGAACCCGGGTAAGAGAGGAAGAAAACTGGATCGCCAGTCCACGTTTTGGTTTTTGTACCTTCCGCCTTTAGTTTGGCTCGGCCTGTTCTTTCTGGCTCCGCTCCTGTTGATGGCGGCTTTTAGTTTTCGTGCTGATTCCTACGGATCGCTGTTTGAGAATTGGGTTCCGGGCTTCGATCAATATGCTTCAGTGCTTTCTACTGCAGGCTATTGGCGGCTCCTGGGAATTTCAACTTCAACCGCATTGATTGTTTCGATCAGTGCCGTTGTGTTGGCGTACCCGCTGGCATATTTTCTTGCTTATTATTCTGGGAAACGAGCAGGTCTGTATCTTCTTTTATTGATGGTTCCGTTTTGGACGAGTTATCTCCTGCGGGTGATGGCATGGAAACTCATGCTTGGTACCGACGGTGTGTTGAATTCATTGCTTCTCTACCTCGGGTGGATCAAAGAGCCATTAACCGCTCTGCTCTACAACCGTTTTGCGGTCACCCTCACTCTGATTTATGTATGGGTGCCGTTTGCTTCCCTGCCCATCCTTTCTGCCTTGCAGCGCATCGACTGGTCGCTGTTTGAAGCGGCCGCCGATTTGGGGGCACGCCCCTATTATCAGTTCATGCGGATCACCCTTCCGCTCAGCCTTCCCGGGGTTTTGGCTGCGTTCTTTATGGTCTTCATCCCAACCGTTGGCGAATACGTTACTCCGCTTTTGGTGGGCGGAACACGCGGTATCTTGTATGGAAACATCATTCAGGATTTCTTCACCAAGGCTGCAAATTGGCCGTTGGGCTCCGCCCTTTCCATGATCATGCTTGCTGTCACTCTCGTTTTGGTCTTCCTTGCCACACGCCTTGTGAAGCTGGAGGATATTTTGCAATGAATGAACGGCGCGCACCTTTTCCACTTTCCCTATATTATTTCAGCCTGATTGTTTTGCTTTATTTGCCAATTGGCATTCTTTTGCTGTTCTCTCTTAACTCAAACACAACATTAACCTTTCCGCTTCGCGGTTTGACCTTTGACTGGTATCGAAATTTATTGACATCCGATGCGGTGCTGCGCTCAGCGCGTAACAGTTTGATCGTGGCGTCTGGCAGCAGTCTGGTCGCCACCGTCCTTGGAACGATGGTGTCGCTCCTTTTGACGCGTTTTCAATTCAAAGGTAAGAACCTGCTTCTGATGCTGTCTGCCCTGCCGTTGATCGTCCCTTACATCGTTCTCGGTGTTGCGCTTCTATTGTTGTTTTCTGCCCTCCATATCGAACGTTCCCTGTTCACAGTGACGATTGCCCATACAGTGGTTGCGCTGCCATACACCTTGTTGATCATCTCTTCACGTCTATCTGGGTTTGACACCAGCATGGAGGAAGCCGCCATGGATCTGGGCGCAGATTATCCAACCACGCTTCGCCGCGTTGTCCTGCCCATGATTTTCCCAGCCATGGTCTCTGCCTGGCTGACCGCTTTCACAGTTTCTTTTGATGAATTTGCCCTGGCCTTGTTTCTTTCTGGCACACAACCAACCTTCCCCGTCTATCTGTTCAGCCAGTTACGATTTGCGAATCGACTCCCCCTGATGATTGCCCTTGCCGTTCTGTTGATGATCGGCACCTTGACTTTGGTCTTCATCGCCGAAAAATATCGCCAAAAAGAATCTTGATCGTGTTTTTCATCTGGGATTTGGCCATAACTTTTGTTATCATCTGGGCATGGCCGATTCTGATTTATCAACTCTCTGCAAAGCGTGCGGACTGTGCTGTTCGGGGCATCTTTTTTCCTGGGTGCGGCTCAATGCTCCAGAATTGGACACGGTGCAATCCCTCGGTGTGGCCGTGATCCGCAATGACCCGCGTCAGCGCGGATTTACGCAGCCCTGTCCGCTTTGGGATGGGGTTTGCACGGTCTACACCTCGCCGCATTATCCGCGCAGCTGCAAGACGTATAAATGCAAAGTCTTCAAGCAATTGCTGGATGAGGATGTTTTGCTTTCTGATGCAATGACGGTTGTTCAAGATACCCTGAACCTGATCCGCGAAATCGAGCCGCTTCTCCCCGAATCAACGACGATTAGCTTTCGTGAGCGGGTCATCGCTTACAAAGAGGAATTGGAAACAAAAAAAGGCGGGCACACAACAGCGGAACAGGAATTTTTGAGCAAGACCGCGGTGCTGTTGACCCGTTACGAAGATCAATTTGGTGTGGATGATTTTATTGATTACGATTCGTAAGGCTTTATTTATTCCACC
>DAOQID010000221.1:0-3491 GCA_035339375.1 Anaerolineales bacterium
ATTGAAAATATTATTGTATGCACCAAAGAAAAAAGCGGACAAGGACAGGAGCAGAATCACTCCCCGCATGGTCACCCTGCTTGGAAACCCTCTTGCAAAAAGGTAGAACGCCATCCACAGGCAGATCGCCATTGCGGTGATGTCAACCAATACCGTCGCTTGAAATAGCATTTCTTCTCCTTGCCTGTACAAACCAATGGAGAACAGTGTTGCCGTGTATCAGAACCCTGACACTTTAACGATTATCCCCATCACCCTGTATTTTTCCGCGTGCCTGCCTGTCTAAAAGTTTGGCTAAATTGGCTTCTGCCACTTCATCAAGGGAAATTTCCAGTTCGGTGCAGGTTTGGGCGAGATACCAGAGTACGTCGCCAAGCTCGGCTTTGAGTGCTTCGCGCGTTTCAGCGCTGATCTCTCCGCTTTTATCGCGGAATACTTTTTTGATCTTGCCCGCCACTTCACCCGCTTCGTTGACCAACCCCAGAGTGGGGTAGACAACGCCGTGCCCAATGGCAGGGTATTTTGCAGTGACACGTGATTTGGTCTGGTAATCGTTGAAGTTCATGAGTTTTCCTTCAGTATGTTTTTTTGGATAAATTTCTCACGAATTGGATTTTACATTACTTTTGAATAGTCATTTCCTTTGCCTGAATGCAAAATGTTGCAGGTTGCGGAAAAAATAAAAGCCCTGTACCTGTTCTTCAGATAGTACAAGGCTCTTCGTGTTCAGAGTGGTGGAATTATTTCAGGCTGGTTTGTATTGCGGTTATCAAGTTTAGAATAAAATTGACACCGGCAGATTCGGATGGGTTTGAGTAAAACTCATTCCAACGTTCGAGTAGCTGCCTGTCTTTTGTCTCTTTGATCAGCGTGTCTATTGCCAGAATGTCTGTAGGGGTCGCGATAGTGGAGAATGCATACAGGATTTGCAGTTTCTTGCTGGCATTTTCGATCTTCACATTAAGTTCAAGGTTTTCGGCCTGCGCTTTTTCTAGCTTGGTTTGCGTGTTGGTCAGGTCTTTACTGCTTTCTTCCAGGTCAGCCTTGACCTGGGCGAGTTCTGCTGTCAGATTTTCGTTTTCACTTTGGAGTTTTGTGTGATCTGACTGTAATTCAGCCAATTGCTGTTGTGTTGCGATAAGACTTGAGTTTAATGTGTAAGCCCAGTAACCAAGCCCGGCCGTTGCTGCCAGAAAAATGATCAGAAATACCGTCAGGATAACGGGGGTTGGGTTTCTTTGTGCGGGCTTTGTCTCCTGAATCAGAGACATTCCTGGCTGTTCTGTTTCTTTTTGAGAAAATGATTCGGGTTGCATGCTATCCTCCATATTTGTGCAATTTGATTTAAATTATTTTTGCTGGTGCTTTTGGGATGGCCAATCCCTAACTAGAAAATACCCCGGCATGATGAAGCCATTATACTAATTCCATACTTAAAGTCAACTAGATATTGCGGATCTTCTACTTTTAATCTATTTGGTTCACTTCCTTTTCAAACCACAACGTTTTATGTTCCAGACGAAACCCAACCGCCTCGGCTGTCCGTTGCATGGCGATATTGTCTCCATTAGTGCCGAGGCTCGCGGATTTCATGCCGCGTTCTTTGAGCAGCTGCATTCCTTTAAGCAGGAGCGCCTTTGCCAACCCCAGCCGTTGATAGCGCGGATGTGTGGCCACGGGGTCGGTGTATCCCTCCCCGTTCGCATTGACCGAACAGGTGCAATATGCGGCGATGCTGCCATCGGGTGCAATAACCACAAGGTCAAGCGACGGGTCGTATTCGCTTGAATTCATGATGATCAGGCGGTTTTCCGTGGTCATGTATTCCGTACCAAATGCGGATCGGTGCGTGCTGGCAACTGCTTCTGCTTCCTCCGTCCCTTTTACAGCGCGGATGGAGAATCCGTGCGGCAGTTCAGGTTCGGGAATGGGTTCTGAAAGCAGGCGTTTCATGCCGACCGAGATCACATCTGTTTGATGGAATCCGTGCTTGCGGATAAATTCCAGTCGTTCGTGATTTTCTTCCCTGCAACTTGCATCCAGTGTGGATGTTTCCCCCGTGTTCAATTTCCTGCGGCTTCGCATGCAGGCTTCGCCCCATGCAACCATTTCCGCGCCGACGGAGTCTTCGAATTGTTTTTCCACTTCCCAGCGCAGGTTGTTCCCATCATCCACATAAGCCCAACCGATGGGACGATCTCCTTCGAACCACAACCGTGTATTCGCACGGATTTCTTCATTCGCCATGTTTTCTTCGATATCCACCTTGACGGGGAAGTCATTCATCCGTGCAGCGGGACGAATCTTTGCCAGCAGGTTGAGCATGGTTTGAAAGTCGTTTGGGCCCTCATAGAGTCGACTGGTGATTTTCAAGCTGGACTCCTTTATAAAAACCTGGAGCGCGAACTTTAGTCCGCTGTGTGGCGGGCAGACTAAAGTCCGCGCTCTGCTAATTAAACGCCTTCGCCAGATTCCTCCACCAATCATCCTTTTCACCGGGGACAAAGGGTGTGTAGAGCGTCAGGCGATCTGCGATACCCGCGTAACGCTTCTTCAAATCAACTGCCAGATTTTCCTGTGTGGTCATCAGACAGAATTCATTCAGCATGTCATCGGTGATGAGCATGGGCATTTCGGCCCACTCGCCTTTGGCGGCAAACCCCGAAAGTTTTTCGGCGGTTGCGCCCCAGCCATAAAAATCCATCACGGATTTATAAGACGGTGTGCTCGCGTAGAAAGCGATCTGCATCCGTGCGAAACTTTCTTCCTCGGGTGATGTCGCAATAAACGGAGTCATCGAAACGGTGATGTCCTGTCGTTGGCGGCCTTCTTTTTTTAGACCTTCTTCAATCGCAGGCAGCATCACTTCATTCATGTAGCGCGAACTATTGAACGGGTGCGCGTGGAATCCCTCGCATAGTTCGCCCGCCAGTTTTGCCAGCCCTGCATTCACGCCTGCAATATAAATTGGAATACCCCCACCCAACCTTCCCCCATTTTCCCCGAAAATAGGGGAAGGCAAGGGAGGGGGTTGAAAAAACGGCGACATCAACGTGGCTTTGTAATACTCGCCGCGGAAATTCAACTTCGTTCCATTTTGCCAGCAATCCCAAAAAGCGCGGATGACTTGAATCTGCTCGCGCAATTTTCCCGTCACCGATTCAGGCCAGGCCATGCCGAAACGCCGCTCAATATGCGCCTTGACCTGTGTGCCCAACCCCAAAATAAACCGTCCATTTGACTGTGCCGCCAAATCCCATGCGGTGTAGGCAAGGTTGGCGGGCGAGCGCGAAAACGAGACCGCGATGGCGGTGCCAAAGCGCAGAGTCTCTGAATGTTCAGCGATCAGCGTACAGGGCAGAAAAGGATCGTGCTGCGTTTCCTGAGTCCACAACGCATCGAATCCAATTGCTTGTGCGGCTTCGGCGATCGCAGGAATATCCTTCAGGCCAACAATGGGTAATGCTGCATCGAGTTTCATGGTTTCCCTT
>DAOQID010000222.1:0-3276 GCA_035339375.1 Anaerolineales bacterium
ATATATTACCGAGTATAGCATAAGCCCAATCAACAAAAAAGCCCGTGATTTTGAGGCAAAGAATTTTTTATGCTATGATTCGGCATCTTCGCCAAAGGATAGCCATGCAAACACTCCTCAAACTCTCGCAACGGATAGACGCCATCACCGAGTATTTCGGCAAAGCCTCCGCCTTCTGTGTTCTGCTGACCATCGTCATCGGCTTCTACAACGTGGTTGCGCGTTACCTCGGCAGATTCATTGGCTTCAAACTGACCACCAACGCACTCATCGAACTGCAGTGGTATTTATTCTCGCTCACATTCCTGCTGGGTTTTTCTTACATCCTCAAACACGGAGAAAATGTGCGCGTGGATTTTCTCTACACAAACTGGTCGCCAAAAACAAAAGCCTGGGTGGATCTGGTCGGCCATGCGCTTTTCCTTGTCGTTTTTTGTATCATTGGCTTATATGTCACCACCCATCCAGTTCTGCAATCCTGGGGGCGCCTGCCCGATGGCACGTTCGGCACCTGGGAACTCTCCCCCGACCCCGATGGCCTGCCGCGTGCGCCCATCAAAAGCATGATCCTCGTTGGTTTTGGCATGCTGCTGTTTCAAACAATTTCAGAGATCATCAAAAATATTGCGATCATTCAAAGGCCGCAAACTACAGATTCAAAGTAGACCTTCAACCTGCAACTTGCACCTGTAACCCTGGACCCTCACACCCATGACCCATTTTGAATGGCTTGCCATCGTTATGTTCGTCGGCTTTTTTATATTCATCATGAGCGGATATCCCGTCGGCTACTCATTCGCTGCCACTGCCATTCTTTTTGGCGGCATTGGCTACGCCCTCGGCGCATTCGACCTCAACCTGCTCAAACTTCTGCCAAGCCGTTGGTTTGGCACCATGTCCGATTTCACGTTGTTGGCAATTCCATTTTTTATTTTCATGGGCGCGGTCTTTGAAAGATCGGGGTTGGCTGAAGAACTTCTCGAAACAGTCGGCAGGCTCATGGGTAGGGTCAGAGGCGGGCTGGCACTGGCAGTCATCCTCGTTGGCACACTCCTCGCCGCCACAACAGGTGTCGTTGCCGCCACCATCATCATGATGGGCATGCTTGCACTCCCAACCATGCTCCGACACGGCTACGACAAACAACTCGCCACAGGCGTCATCACCGCTTCAGGCACATTGGCGCAAATGATCCCGCCCAGCCTGGTATTGGTGGTATTGAGCGATCAGATCGGCGTGCCTGTTGGAGATTTATTCCTCGGGGCAGTGATCCCTGGATTGTTATTATCTTCGCTGTATGCTTTATACGTCATCATCATCACCCGCATCAAACCCGACCTCGCACCTGCTCTGCCGCCTGAAGCATTTTCCGTCACTGGAGCAGACTTGCTCCGAAAATCCGTGCGCGTCATCATTCCGCCTGGGTTGTTGGTCTTCTCTGTGCTGGGAAGCATTTTCTTCGGGCTGGCCTCGCCCACCGAAGCAGGCAGTGTCGGGGCTGTCGGCGCCTGCCTGCTGGCATTGATGAACAAACGGCTCACCACAAAGCTCATTCGAGACGCCGCCATGTCCACTGCACGGTTGACCGCGCTCGTCATCACAATTTTATTCAGCTCCACTTTTTTCAGCCTCGTCTTCGATGGCCTTGGCGGGCAAAGGCTCATCACCGACCTGCTGGTCAACCTGCCTGGCGGATTCTGGGGTTTCATCATCGTAGCCAACATTGCCATCTTTTTACTGGGTGTCTTTCTTGAGTTCGTCGAAATCTGCTTCATCGCCATGCCGCTTTTTGTCCCTGCCGCGCATGCGCTCGGCATTGACATGGCCTGGCTGGCAATTGTCTTCGCCATTAACCTGCAGACCGCTTTCATCTCCCCGCCTGTTGGGTTTTCGCTGTTTTACCTGCAAACCACCGCGCCAAAAGAAGTGCCCACTTCCGACATCCACAAAGGCGCATTGCCCTTCATGGCTTTGCAGGTTCTCGCATTAATAATCGTTATTATTTTCCCCCAAACCGTCACCTGGTTGATCGAGCTCTCTGCAAAAAGCCTGCCATAAAATAAAAACTGGCACAAAAGCGAAAATGCTTTTGTGCCAGTTCAATTCCCGTTTCCTGTTTACAGCCCCTACCCTGCCATAAACTTCAACAACGCAAACTCATTGGTGAAGCTCCACTTTTGAATTCGAGTGCGGAACTCCATCCATTTTTCATAGACGGCCTTGAATTCAGCATCCTCTGCAGATTTGGCATCGTAAAGTTCAAAAGCCTTTTCCTGCGCGGCCTGCATGATCTCATCACTGTACGACATCAGCTTCACCCCGCCCGCCAGCAGACGTTCCAACGCCTCGCCGTTGACCGCGTCATAATGAGCCGCCATGGCAACATTGGCCTCATAGCTCGCGGCTTTGATCGCTTCCTGATACAGGGCAGGCAGTTTGTTCCACTCATCCAGATTGATCTGCAATTCAAGCGATGGACCTGGCTCCCACCACCCCGGGAAGTAATAAAAGCCCGTCGCCTTGTGCAAGCCGAGTTTTTCATCATCATACGGACCCACCCACTCCGCTGCATCAATTGCGCCTGTTTCCAACGCCTGGAAAATCTCGCCGCCGGGGATGTTCTGCACCTGCACACCCAAAGCCGACATTACCTGCCCACCCAACCCCGGGATGCGCATTTTCAATCCCTGCAGGTCGGCGAGGGTGTTGATTTCCTTGCGGAACCAGCCACCCATTTGTGCGCTGGTATTGCCAGCAGGGAATTGAATGACATTGAATTTCTTCGCGTAAAAATCCTGCAATAATTCAAGTCCGCCGCCGTTGTAGAGCCACGCATTTTGCTGTGACGCGGTCAAACCAAACGGCAGGCTTGTGCCAAAGGCCAGCACCCAGCTTTTACCAATGTAATAATAGGAAGCCGTGTGACCGATCGGCACCGCGCCCGACGACACCACATCCAGCACTTCGGTGGCTTTTGCAAGTTCTCCGCCAGCGCGTGGTGTGATGGTGAATTTTCCGCCCGTCAACGCTTTGACACGCTCAGCAAATTTCTGCGTTGCTCCGAACAAAATGTCCAAACCTGTGCTCCAACTGGTCGCCATTTGCCAATCCAGCACGGGCAGGTCTTCGGCGGCGGCATTACCAGCGGCAGGGGCGGGTTCTGCACAGGCGGCAAGTGCAGAAGCCGCTACACCCATTCCAGCTACTTTTAAGAAGTCTCTTCGGTTCATGTCACACTCTCTCCTTTGGTTTGTTTTGCCTGATTGTATCGTATGC
>DAOQID010000223.1:0-3233 GCA_035339375.1 Anaerolineales bacterium
TTGATAATCAGTCCTCATTTTGGGCTGGAATCTTACCGTCAGGATGCCTATACAAATGGCTGGGTTTTGTGTCGGGCGGGAGACGCCGCCGAGAGCATCTTTTTACAAAAGTTATTTCGACCGACTACCTACCATTGATGTATCGGTTTAAGCAGGGTATGCCTTTCAAAGTGGCTGTCAACTTCCGCTTCTGCGACGAGGGTGTAGATGCGATTCATCAATTCTTCTGTTTGTGCATGAATATCAGCCTGGGCATTTGGATTCCAGGGTGTGCCAATACGCATGTAGCTTTTTCCTGAGAATTGCCATGCACCAGACCGCGGAGTTCCCTCCCATTGAAAATTGAGGCGGGTCAAATTTTGTGGTGACGTATATAAGCCCAGCGGGATGATCGGTGCGCCGGTTTCAAGCGCCATGCGTACCACGCCTGTTTTGGCAGGGATGCGTTTCCCCAACTCAACATCCTGTCCTTCAGGAAAGATGGCGATCGTACCGCCATTGCGGAGGATGGCACACGCCTGTTCTTTGGCTTCCTTTGCTTTGTCGGTTCCGCGATATACGGGGATTTGCCCTGACCCTTTCAACATCCAGCCGATTACTGGGATTCTGAACATTCCATCCTGCAAAAGGAAGTGGGGGGTATCTTCGAGGAGAAAGGGCAGGTAAAGCGGATCGAAGCCCGGGGTATGATTCATTGCGATGATCTTGGGGCCGTTCGGCATGGGGAGATTTCCGTCAACATCAAAACTGCGATTAAGGATGGTGAAATAGGATTTCAGGAACATTCGGGAAATTTGTACGGGTGTGAACATGTCATCCTCCTTATGCGTTTAGAAATTCAGGTTTCAGGTTTTTGAAAGCCAGCCAGCCAAGGCAGGTCAATATGACGAGGATGGCAATGACGACCCAGGCCTGCCAGCCCAGTTGACTTCCGAACGCGCCAACCGCGCTCATGAAGAGGCAGGCCAATCCGCGCCCGAGGCTGTTGGCGGCCGTAAAACGGCGGGAGGTGATATTTCCAAGACCGGCTACGTAGCACATGGCGTCATTTGGGAAGATCGGCAGAACCAGTGAAAGTGTAAAAAAAACAATTCCCTGCCCGGCTGCGGCCTTGTCCCATTTCGAGAGGACATCGGGTGCGATCCAGCGTTCGGCAAATGGACGTCCATAATGGCGTGCGAGGAAGAATGCGGCCTGCCCGCCTGCGAACAGACCGATCCACGAGATCAAAAGCCCGCCCCAGAAACCGTAGATATATCCGCAGGCCACCATGAGTGCCTGCCCCGGGATGAAGGCAAGGAAAACCTGTAAAACAAGCAATACGATCAGAACGAAGGGTCCCCAAAGTCCAAGCCCCTGAATGGAGTTGACCACCGCCTCGCGATTGCCAAACCAGCCGAGCAAATTCACAGCGGGCACCCGAAATGCCCAGGCGGCGATCAAAACTGCTGTAACCAAAATGATGGTGAATATCTTTTTCATGGCGAATTCCTTTCGTGGCTCCACTTTCTCAAATTTCAACTGCCAAAGCCAGAGAAGAAACTGCCAAAAGACGCCAACTTAAAAAAATCGTCCCTGAAGGCTCAAACCTTCAGGGACGATGAGTAATTACGGGCGGCTATTTCGCCGTTGTCTTTTTTTCCATCAACAGCCTCGCCAGCCCGCGGATGGCGTTGCGGCGGGTGCGGTTGAAAGTGCCCTCGGAAATATATAACCGCGCCATGATCTCGCGGTTGGGAACCCCTTCCACGTAGGCATCGTGAAGAACGGCGTGGTTGTACCAAACGCGCGGCAACGGTTCAGGCGGGCGTTTTTCAGACGGCTTCAACAGGTCAATGGCTGCGACGATGGTCTGCTGCAATTCCCTGCCGCGCTCGATGTGTGACCCTGCACTTACTCTCAGCCTGTCGGCAAGCGACGATTTTCCCAAGGCGATGTAATCTGATAAATGGCGCAATCCTTCTTCAACCATCTTGATGAAATCCTGGTCAGGGTTGATTTCAATTGCGTCGATCATTCCTGCGGCGGCAAGGGTCGATCCGCTTTCATCAATTTCTGTCTGAGTGGGTTGAACCTGTGGAGCGTTCAACGACACGATTGTGCCGATCTGGTCTGCGACCTCTGAAAGCAGATCCAAATCTCCACGGGAGTAATCCAGCCTGTCGTTGGGTTTGCCGACCCCTACAATGGCGATCTGGATTTGTCCGTCGAATGATGGGGCGAAATAAATTATGTTTGGGATCTGATCGTTTTGATCCTGGACAATATCTTCGTATGAAACCAGTGAGGATGAAAAACGCGCATCAATCTCGACCGAGAGCCTGCTCGCTGTTACGACGAATTCCCCTCCCCGTTTAATGGCGATGAATCCGCTGGATGTATCCAGCGTGCTGCATAAAAGGTCGAGGCCTTCCTGAAGGCGCAGGTGCAACGTGTCTTCGGGAGTTTGTCCGCTTTTTAGTTTGTGCAGTTGTTTGCGGAGCATCTCTTCTTTGCGAATGCGCAGACGTTCAAGGGATTCGCGCACAAGGTCGTACAGGGCATGTGTCAGCACCACGAATGCCGCGAGCGGGCCGACCAGCTGCAAGGGGAGTCCGAAGCGCAGCGAGATCACAGCGTAGATTGATGTGATGACCAGGATCGTCAGGCTTGTGATCGGGAAATCCTGCAAGGTTGTGCGTCTCTCCACCAGGGTTTGATGGTTTGCAACAGATAAGCCCATGAGAAAAACGCCGCTAAAGATCAACAGGTCTTGAATCAGGCGCGGCAGCGGCGGTGCGAGGGCGAGGGCCAGTGCGCCGTAAAGCACACTCACGGCTGGGAAGATGGACGCAACCAGAAAAAATTTTCCCTGAGCGGTCATGCCGATCTTTCTGTGTGAGAACAGATTTTTAAAAATGCCGAAACAGGCGGCTGTTTCAAAAACGGCGTACAAAATATATGGCAAGCCGATTCCCATGCGGGCGACGTAAATTTGGTTGCCCTGTTCCCCGATGAATGAATTGGGCGTACTTAGCAACAGGATGATCGATATCAGGCCGAGGGTGTAAAGGCTTATTGTCCACGGCAGGCGTGACTTGCGGTTTTCTACGGGTAGAAGCTGCAGGGTGATATCGTACCAGGCACCCAGACCGATGCTGAGGAATGCGGCACGCAGGGCGGCTGTGCCTGTAATTTGATTGAAAATATTATTGTATGCACCAAAGAAAAAAGCGGACAAGGACAGGAGCAGA
>DAOQID010000224.1:0-3176 GCA_035339375.1 Anaerolineales bacterium
TCCAACATCACCAACATCCCCAGCGACGCCGTAACGAACGGTCACTGGCTCAAAGCTCTCACTCCCGAGAACGCCTCTCTCTTTGACCAATTGTGGGTGGAAGTGAAATAAGTTCTCACAAAACGAAAAACAGGAGATAATTGGTTATCTCCTGTTTTTATTTACCATGACAAAAATTCTCTTGCGCCCCGTTATCGAAACAGACCTGCCCATTCTCTTTCAGCAACAGCTTGAACCCGAAGCCGTTGCCATGTCTGCCTACCCTGCCAAAGACCGCGGCGAGTTCATGCGCCATTGGGAAGGGATTCTGAAAAATAAAAATGTGACCGCCCGAACCATCGTTTATAAAGAAAAGATTGCAGGTCACATCATTTGTTGGAAAGAGGGCAAGTACGAACAACGTATCGGCTATTGGATTGGCAAAGAGTTTTGGCGGCGGGGCATTGCCAGTGCTGCTGTGGCAGAAATGTTGGTGTTGGTAAACATCCGCCCGCTATTTGCGGAGGTGGCAAATCACAACACCGCATCCAAACGAGTGCTGGAGAAAAATGGATTTGAACGATTGGACGATGGCGGGAAAATCTCAATGTGGCGACTGGACAAATAGGCAGAATCAACTTTCGGTTAAATTCGAAGCGGTAAAGTCAATTTTGTCCATGCCTGTGATGGCGAAATCCCCCGCCTGGCATCATGTTATTTATCGGAATTATATAAACTCACCAGCCGCGACATCACAATGGTAATGAAAAGCACACCTGTGATCATTTCTAAATTGGCAAAAGAACGCGCCCACCACGAGACAGGCAGAATATCGCCATAGCCCGATGACGTAAGCGTGGTGTATGAAAAATAAACGAACTGCTGCCATTGCACGGGCGCATCTGGAAAGGTTCCATCGCGGAACGAGTTTGGGATGATGAAATCCAACAAACCGTAGATGGGCACAAAGATCGCGCCGAGTAAAAGATACAATGCCACTGCGGCATACAACACATCGCGGGTGATGGTTTGGACAACGACAAGGAAGCGTCCCAAGATCCAAACCAGCATACCAAGGTAGGGAATCAGTGTGATGTAAGTGATGATAACCGCCCAAATGGCGGTTGGCATGGAAGCATAGATCAGGCTGGCGGCGAGGTAGCTGATTCCCGTCACCATCAAAAAGAGGGTATGAAAACGGGAATCGCGCCCAAGCAAAATTCCCACAGCCAGCATGGATGCATACAAAATCACATACACCGTGAGTGCAAACGTGCCATTGGCAGTGATGGGATATGCAAACTGCACCAGCACGATCAACGCCAACAGGTAGATCACTTTGCCTTCGACGGCACGTTCAAGAGCGAGGTCATTTTTAGAGGTCATGGTGTGAAAAAGTCAAACTTGTATTTTGATGGGTTTCTATGCTTCAACCAATTTTGCCATGGCGGCTGCCAGCACGTCCACTGCTTTTTGGTAGTCGGTCAGATCAATATGTTCATTCGGCGTATGATCCAGCGCCGAATCACCGGGGCCATACACCAACGCAGGGCATTGCCAGACCGGGGCGACGATGTTCAGGTCGGCGGTTCCCGTCTTATAGACGAAACGCGGCTCTCCGCCCTGTGACCTGATTCCGCTTAAGAAGCTTCGTACCAGTGGTGAGTTCTTCTCGCACTTCCACGCAGCGACAGGGAATCCTACACGTTCCAAGTGACAGTCACCATGGAGGTGACTGTCACTTATGATCTCTTCCAATTTACGATACCAGTCTTCAGGTGAGATCTCCACCGGTAAACGCACACCGATCTTCAACTTTGCCCATTGTTCGAAATCATTCGAGTCAGATTCCATTCCGCGCAAAGTTAGCAACAATTTGTCAAACACCTTTGATTTATCCGCATTGAACGAATCTACAAATGTTTTGATCTTCAACCATAATTCAACGGCGGCTTCAGCGGCCGTTTCTTCCCCGCTCGCGGTATGGACCTGTCCACGCCGCACAGTGACATTTGCCCATGCACTGCCTTTGTAACCCAGTGACATCCGATCCCATTGATTTGGTTCACCGATAATGGCGAAATCCGGCTTATATTGGTTTACCACAAAACGTGCACCCTCAGAATTGCGCTCTTCTTCGACCGCGCCAATGACCACGAACTGCCATCCATCTTTTGCACCAACCTTTGCCACTGCATCCGTAAAACTTGCCAGCGGACCTTTCGCATCCACCGAGCCTCTGCCGTAAAGCGAGATACCATCTCGCACTACTTTAATTTCACCCGGCACCGTATCGATGTGCCCCAGCAGAATTACCTGCTTCGGCCCCTTCCCCATCACACCGACAGCATTACCCGCATCATCAATAAACGCATTGTCATACCCCAGTGATTTCATACGGGCCACCAGCCATTCCACTGCGCCGCGCTCCTGCCCCGACGGGCTGTACTGAGAGACAAGACCGATCAAAGTTTCGCTCATAATTTCCTGACCGCAAACCGCAGACGTTAGACTGTGGACACGCCAAATGGCGGTCAGCAGTCCATGGTCAGCGGCAGCTATTATTCTTCCAGGCCCTGCTTCAAAACATCAGCAAGCACATCAACCAGGTGATCAATTTGTTCATAGGTAATCACCAATGGAGGCAGAAGGCGAATTACAGTCATCCCCGCGTTCAATGCGATGATTTTTCTTTCCTGCAATGCTTTGATATAACCAGCCACCTTTTGCTTCATTTCAATGCCAATCATCAAACCAAGTCCGCGCACTTCGCGGATGTTCGGCGATTGGAGCGCTTTCAACTTCTCCATCAGGTATGCACCCTTGGCCGCAGCTTGACCGGGCAGGTCTTCATCCTTCATCACATCCAACGCTGCATTTGCCGCCGCACATGAAAGCGGATTGCCGCCAAAAGTGGAACCATGCACACCAGGCGTTAGGTTTTTGACATTGGGACCGATCAACACCGCGCCCATCGGCACGCCGCCAGCCAATGACTTGGCACAGGTGAGCAGGTCTGGGGTCACGCCAAAATGCTGGATCGCAAACATTTTCCCTGTGCGGCCAAAGCCTGATTGAATTTCATCAATGATCAGCAATGCGCCGCGTTCATTGCAGATTCTCCGGGCCGCTTGTACATACTCCAAACTCGCTGGATATACACCGCCTTCGCCTTGCACCACTTCCAGAATCACAGC
>DAOQID010000225.1:0-3083 GCA_035339375.1 Anaerolineales bacterium
CCTGCCGCCACCGAGGCTCCTGCTGCTACCGAAGCTCCCGCCGACCCCATGGCTGAATTGGTTGCCGCTGCCCAAGCTGAAGGCACACTCACCACCATCGCTCTGCCCCATGACTGGTGCAATTACGGCGAAGCCATTGAAACCTTCAAGGCCAAATACGGTATTGAAGTCAATGAATTGAATCCTGATGCTGGCTCCGGTGATGAAATCGAAGCGATCAAGGCCAACAAAGATAACACTGGTCCTCAGGCTCCTGACGTGATCGACGTTGGTTTCGCTTTCGGTGAATCCTCCAAGGCTGAAGGCTTGATTCAGCCCTACAAGGTTTCCACCTGGGATTCCATTCCCGATGATGCCAAGGATGCTGATGGCTACTGGTACGGTGACTACTACGGTGTGTTGTCCTTCCTCGTCAACACCGATGTTCAGCCCGAAGTTCCCCAGGATTGGGCCGACCTGCTTGACCCCAAATACAATGGTCAGGTTGCTTTGTCTGGCGATCCCCGCACTTCCAATCAGGCGATCCAGACCGTTTACGCGGCTTCACTTGCCAACGGTGGATCTCTTGACGATGCTCAGCCCGGTTTGGACTTCTTTGCCCAGCTGAACACTGCTGGTAACCTTGTTCCGTTGATCTCCAACAACGGCTTGGTCGCCACCGGTGAAACCGCTGTCCGCATCACCTGGGACTATAACGCTCTCGCCGCTGTGGATTCCTTCGAAGGCAACCCGGCTGCTCAGGTTGTGATCCCTGCCACTGGTCGTTTCGCTGGCGTGTACGTTCAGGCGATCAGCGCTTACGCTCCGCACCCCAATGCTGCCAAGTTGTGGATGGAATTCCTCTATTCTGACGAAGGCCAGACCATTTGGATGAAGGGCTACTGCCACCCGATCCGTGAAGCTGACATGCGCGAACGCGGTGTCATCCCCGCTGATCTGCTCGAAAAACTCCCCGATGTTTCCGGCGCAGTCTTCCCCTCCCTGGCCCAGCTCAACGCTGCCAAGGAACTGATTGTTGCAAATTGGGACAGCATGGTCGGCGCTGACGTTCAAGCCGCTCCGTAACAAAGTGATTTTGGTGTAATAACGCGAGACCCTGCCAACTGGCAGGGTCTCGCCATAGCAAGAGATATTGCCAGTTGCATACATTCCTAAACTTCTGAGTGCAAAAGAACGGTTCGAATATTTTGGTTTAGAAAACTATGCAGTACCCTGTAAGTTGAGGTGAATAAACAATGGCTCAAACTGCTCTTAACCCAAAAGCTCCAACCCCTGCCATGGACTGGAAAAAATGGTTTGGCGTAACCCCATTTTTTCTTTTTGCAATTCTATTTCTTGTTTTACCATCCCTTCGTCTGGTTGTTGGGAGTTTTACCAACAACGACGGCCAATTTACATTTGCGAATGTGCTGCAGTTGTTTCAGGAAAAATCCATTCTGGATGCATATTGGTTGAGCATTCGTATTAGCGCGGCAACAGCGATCGGTGGCGGTATTTTTGGCTTTTTGCTCGCCTACTCTGTAACTGTGGGTGGTTTGCCCAAGCCGCTCCGCTCTGCTTTGATCACTTTTTCAGGCGTGGCTTCCAATTTTGCGGGTGTTCCGCTGGCGTTTGCTTTCATTGCCACACTTGGCCGCACTGGTTTTGTCACCGCGTTGATCAAGGAATTATTTGGGGTAAATTTATACCAACAGACCGAATTCGATTTGTACAGCTTTTGGGGATTGAGCCTTACCTACATGTATTTCCAATTCCCGCTTATGGTGCTTATCATGGCTCCTGCTTTGGATGGTTTGAAGCGTGAGTGGCGTGAGGCCGCAGAAAACCTTGGCGCAAGCACAGCTCAATACTGGATGCGAGTCGCATTTCCAGTTTTGCTTCCTTCGATCCTTGGTTCCATGATCCTGTTGTTTGGAAATGCATTTGGTGCGTATGCCACAGCCTACGCACTGACCGGCGGCAGGTTGGGAATCATTACCATTCAAATTGGCGCACAGATTCGAGGCGACGTTCTTCACAACCCCGGGCTTGGTTATGCCATGGCGATGGGCATGGTCGTTGTAATGACAATTTCCCTGATCGGATATTCCTGGCTTCAGAAAAGATCAGAAAGGTGGTTGCGATGAGTATATTTGCCCGAATTCGCCGTATTCCCTTTTGGAGTTGGTTCTGGTTTATTTTAGGCGCTCTGTATTTCCTGTTGCCTTTATATGCCACGGTCAACTTTTCCCTCCGCATGGAGCGCGACGTGATTGGGTTCAAAGCTTATGTCAGGGCTTTTGAAGACCCGGAGTTTCTTGAGACATTTCTCTACTCAAACTTCCTGGCGTTGATGACCATTTTTGCCAGCATCATTCTTATCGTACCAACCGCCTATTGGATTCGGTTGCGTCTTCCGGAAGCCCGCCGCATTGTTGAATTTATCACGCTTCTTCCGTTTGTTGTTCCTGCGATCATCCTGGTTTTTGGTTTGATCCGCATTTACAGTTCCCCCTTTAAGATCCCTTTTACAGACATTACCCTGGTGCAACCCCTTACCACCTTTGAGGTTGGTACCGATATTTTGATCGTGGCTGGGTATATGGTTTTGGGCCTGCCATATATGTACCGTTCAGTGGATACAGGTATGCGCACTGTGGATGTACGCACACTGACCGAGGCGGCGCAAAGCCTGGGTGCCAGCTGGTTTACCATTATTACGCGGGTGATCCTGCCCAATATCCGTGCGGCGTTGTTGAGTGGTGCCTTGCTTACCTTTGCCATTGTGGTGGGAGAGGTTACCCTTGCCTCATTTTTAGGTGTGCCTGCCTTTGGGCCCTATCTTTTCCTGCTCGGACAGCATCGCGCATATGAACCTGCTGCACTCTCCTTTGCAAGCTTCCTGCTCACATGGGCTGCCATGGGGCTGATCCAACTGTTCACGGGCGATCAACAAGTCTCTGGAGCTCATTAAATAAACGGAGGAAAATTCATCATGTCATATTTGTCCATCTCACAGGTTACAAAGCAATTCGGCGATACGGTAGTGGTTGATGATTTCAATCTCGATATTGAAAAGGGTGAATTCGTTTCCTTTCTTGGGC
>DAOQID010000226.1:0-3046 GCA_035339375.1 Anaerolineales bacterium
CCCCAAGGTGACGGGGTATTTTGTGGGCGCTGACGCGTAGCGCTCGAACCCCAGTCACTCGGTAAAATAAAAATACCCCAAGGTGACGGGGTATTTTGTGGGCGCTGAGGGACTCGAACCCCCGACCCCTTCGGTGTAAACGAAGTGCTCTAACCAACTGAGCTAAGCGCCCGGGTGACCCGCATTATAGCATGTGATTCGAAAAATGAAAGATTTCGATTTCCCTACAAACATGAAATTTGCCGACCCGTGATATTTGCCTGCGTTATAATCAAATTAATCAAAACAGGAGAGACCCATGACTGAATCAAAACCACTGAATTGGACGCCCACGGCTGAAGTCGGTTATTCCGTGATCCGCCGCGGCGATGGCGGCATGACCCTGACCTTCACCGATCTTTCAGACGCCACCATGACCCATTGGCATGGATTCGCGCTGGAGCACTTGATGGGTTCAGACCGCCGCACACGCAACCTGTATGACCTGCGTGCTGTGAAGGAGATCCCTGAAAAAGCGGTGCGCATGGCCGTGGATGCCAATAGCGATCCCTCTGCGCGAAATATCCGTGTGGCGGTGGTGGTTGCGGATGCGACTGTAGCAGATGCCATTCGCAAGGTGGCGGCACTAGCCCTTCCAGAAGCGGCTTCGGCGATGAAGATATTCACCGATATTAATGAGGCGGAAGCCTGGCTTGCCCGTCCGCTTGACCAGATACCGTAAACACAAAGCCTGATGGGTTTCGAAGACCTTCAGGCTTTCTTTCTTTATGAAATCATCTTCCTTGCAAATCGGGAGTTTTACATTCAACTGGGGTTCCCGCACCTACGTGATGGGAATCTTGAATGTGACTCCCGATTCGTTTTCCGGTGATGGCATCATTGCCAGAGGAGATGCCATCCATACTGCTGTGGAACAGGCGCGGGGGTTTCTCGCTTCAGGGGCGGATATTCTGGATGTAGGCGGCGAGTCGACGCGGCCTGGTTCTGCTCCAGTCAATGCAGATGAAGAGATGGAGCGGGTGATCCCCATTGTGCAGGCGTTGAAACAGAATTTCCCTGATGCGTTGATTTCAATTGATACCTACAAGGCGCAAGTTGCGGAAGAGGCGGTCCGGGCTGGGGCGCGGATCATCAATGACGTGTGGGGGCTGCGTGCCGATGATGGGCTGGCTGCTGTGGCTGCGAAATACAACGTGCCTGTTATTTTGATGCACAACCGCAGTAACCCAGCCAGTGTCGAAGTCCGCGAGAAGTTGGGGGGGGCGTATGTGGGTTCGGAATATCAGAATCTGCTTGAAGATGTAAAAAGGGAATTGCTTGAATGTGTGGCTTTGGCGAAGAAGGCCCAAATTGCTGAGTCGCATATTGTTTTGGATCCAGGCGTCGGCTTTGGAAAGACGCGTGAGCATAATCTCGAATTGATCGATCGGTTGGGGGAGATCCGCTCGTTGGGGTATCCCGTTTTGTTGGGGACATCCCGCAAATCGTTTATTGGTTTTACGCTTGACCTGCCCGCCGATCAGCGTGTGGAAGGTACGGCGGCGACGGTGGCAGTGGGCATCACGCGCGGTGCTGACATTATTCGTGTGCATGATGTGAAAGAGATGGCGCGTGTGGCGAAGATGACGGATGCGATCGTGCGAAAACCATTCACCATAAACGAAAGGGATAAACGCGGATAAATTTTTATCTGTGTTCATCTGCGGTTAAAAAAACATGGACGATTACGGCAAGGAACTTCTTCGCACGGGGATCATTGAAGCGAAAACAGGCAATCGCGATTCAGCCCGCCGCTATTTGGATCGGGCCATTTACATGTCGTCTTCATTTGATGTGCTGGCCGAGGCATGGTTTTGGATGAGCGAGGTTGTGGATGACCTCGCTGAAAAGCGCAAGGCATTGGAGAATTGCCTTGCGCATGAAATGCACCATGCACGTGCGCGGCGTTCGCTGGCGATCCTTGATGGGAAACTGAAGGCGGACGAAGTTGTAAACCCCGACCGATTGCCTGTCGTGACCGATGAAACACGGACTTCAGACGCGCAGCGGTTTATGTGCCCCAAGTGCGGCGGACGGATGTCTTTTTCACCTGATGGGCAGGGATTGGTCTGTGAATATTGCACACGCAACCAGACCCTGGATTCAGGGACGGCCAGTGAAAAGGATTTTATTGTTGCCATGGCCACTGCACGCGGACACGGCAAACCCTTGCAGGAACAGGTCTTTCATTGCAAAGGCTGCGGCGCGGAGTTTATTTTGCCGCCGAAACAAATTTCTGCCTCATGTGCGTATTGCAATTCGCCGCATGTGGTGAGCCTGGAAAAGACAAAAGACCTGCTTGCGCCCGATGGGATCATTCCGCATGCGTTCAACCAGAAGCAGGCCATTAAATTGCTCATCAATTGGGTGGAGGGGAATCAGATCAAACCTGAAAAGCAGGTGGAACTTCCGCGCGGGTTGTATCTTCCGCTGTGGACCTTCGATATTGGCGGTTCGGTGGAATACACCTATGAAATGGAAGATGTGAACAGGCGAAACAGGAATCGCGGGTTGCAGCTCGGTGAAATGGAGCCTGTGCGCATCACCAGTGATTACCCGGTGATGGAAGATGACCTGCCATTGCCCGCTTCGAAAAAGCCGTCGGCGGTCTTTTTGAAGATGATCCCCACTTTTGATATGAAATCCATCCAGCCGTATGATCCGCGCTTTCTTGTGGATTGGCCTGCCGAAATTTACGATGTGCCCATGGCTGACGCTTCACTGGATGCACGCAGCCGTGTGTTTGCGAAATTCAAGCGCAACCTTCCGAGCATGACCAACCATGCGAATATCGTGCGGACCTCTTCTGCCAATCTTTTGGTCGAATCTTTTAAACTCAACCTGCTCCCGGTGTGGATGACGGAACTGCCGTTCAACGGGCGCGAACATCTGGTGCTCATCAACGGCCAGAACGGTGTGGTTCATAGCGACTTCGCCGAAAAAGTTGAAGAGGAAGATGAAAAGGGTGGGCTGTTGGGCTTTCTTGCGGATCTGTTGGATGATTGAT
>DAOQID010000227.1:0-2920 GCA_035339375.1 Anaerolineales bacterium
TTGATTCGTTTTATTTTCGGCTGATGGTTTATTCAGAGCGGGCGCAGCGGAAGCCGGTGAGGTTGTTGAATGTTTCTTTCTGGCTGCTATAGTAGCGATTGGAGGCGCGTACATCGGCATCGCTGACGAGCCACGATCCGCCGCGCAGGACGCGTTCGGCTTCGAGGGTCATATCTTCGCGGCCATCGAGGCTGTTGTATGGGTATGGTCTGTAAATACTGCTGACCCATTCCCAGACGTTGCCTGCCATGTCGTAGGCGCCGTAAATGCTTTGGCCGTCGGGGTATTTTTTCACTTCGCTTGTGTCAAAAAGGTCTGAGTTGTAGTTCAGCAGGTTGCTATTGGGGGTGGCGTTGCCCCACGGGTAGGTTTGGCCTTCCGTGCCGCGGGCGGCTTTTTCCCATTCCGCTTCGGTGGGGAGCCTGCCGCCAGCCCAGGTGCAGTAGGTCTTGGCCTGGTCCCAGCTTACATAGAGAACGGGATAATTAATGTATTGAGGGTAGCCGAAATATCCCTTTTGATTGTAGGATGCAAATGAAGCGGGCGGGTCACAGGTGCCCTGATTGACACAGGCTTCATATTGTTTGTTGGTCACTTCGGTTTCGCCGATCCAGTAGGCATCCAAATAAAGTTCCTGAACGGGCTGTTCGTCTGCCTTGCCGTCGTCACTGCCCATGATGAATTTGCCCGCTGGCACATACACAAAGGTGGCGCCGTCTTCACCCGTGATGGTGGAGCCGATGTCGTAATTTTCAGTGTTGCGTTTTCCAATTTCAGTGGGGATGGGCGTGGGTGGGATGAGCGCGTCACCGGGTTGTTCGCTGCGGGCACAGCGGATTCCTCCGCTGTTGTAGGTGTCAGTGGGAAGGGCGGGGTAGCGGTTGGCGCTGCGAATATCGACGTTGTTGCTGCGCCACGATCCGCCGCGCATTATACGCAGATCGTCTATGGCTTTGAATTCTTCGCGGCCATCGGTGGGGTCGTAGGGGTATTTTTCGTAGGCACTGTTTGTCCATTCATAAACATTGCCTGCCATGTCGTAGGCGCCGTAAATACTTCGGCCATCGGGGCTTTCAGCAACTTCCACTGTATCGCGGATGTAGACGCCTTCGCTGTAACTCAACAGGTTGCTGTTGGGGGGTGCAAAGCCCCAGGGGTAGACGCGGCTGTCTGTGCCGCGGGCGGCTTTTTCCCATTCGGCTTCGGTGGGGAGCCTGCGCCCGGCCCATTCGCAGTAGGTCTTTGCCATGTTCCAATCCACATAAATGACTGGGAAATGTTTGAAGGCCGGGTTGTTGTAATAGCTGGCATTGGTGGATGAACTGATATCTGCAGGTTGGGCGCAGACACTTTCGGCGACACATTCCGCGTACATTTCGTTGGTGACTTCCGTTTCATCGATCCAAAATGCATCGAGGTTGACCGGGGTGGGTGGTTCTTCATCTAAAAATAATTCGCGCGAACAGTTGTATTCATTGAGCGCTTCAGACTTGCCTTTTTCGCAATCGATTAAGGCGTCATCGGCGTAGTTGCCCATGGTGAATTCTCCTGCTGGAACGTAAAGCAGGTTCATGCCATCTATTTCAGAAATGATGACGGAGCCAATGTCAAGTTTTTGTGGGCCCGTAGTGGGTTCTGTGTTGGAAACAGGGGCCGTGGTTGCGGTGACGGTCGCATCCACCGACGGGGCGGAGGTTTCTGTCGACGGTGTATCAGCCGTCGGGTTGTTGCGAAGCGCGAAGACCGCGATCAAAATCACAAGAAGCACCCCGCCTCCGATCCCAGCATAAAGGGGAAAAGTTTTGCGCGGGGCGTTTTCTTGTTTTGAAGGTGATTCACGGTCCGTTTTTTGTGCGGATGTTTTTTCCTGGGTTCCCTTTTCAGCCGTGGTTTTGGGGCTGGCCTTTTCTAAACTGCTGAGGGTGTCGTCTCCCAACAGGGTTTCGAGTTCTTTGATGAAGGCCTGAAAATCTTCATAACGGTTGGCTGGGTCTTTGTCGAGGGTCTTGAGCAGAAACTCTTCCACCATCTCTGGCAGGTTGGCGTTGAATTTTCTTGGGAGGGGCAGCGGTTCGGTGACCTGTTTGAGGAAGACCGCGCCCGGGGTATCGGCAACGTACGGCCTGCGCCCGGTGATCATTTCATAGAGAATGGTGCCGAGGGCGTACATATCTGTTTTGGTGCTGGTTTCGCCCGTCCATTGTTCCGGGGCCATGTATTCCGGTGTGCCGACGGCTGCGCCGGAGGCGGTCAGGTTGTTTTTCGATTCGCCTTGAAGCAGTTTGGCGATTCCAAAATCGGAGAGGGTGGGGTCTCCTTTTTCGTTCATCAAAATGTTCGCAGGTTTGATATCGCGATGGATGATGCCGCGGTCGTGGGCATATTCGACCCCCCGTGCAACCGGCAGGATGATGCGCGCCGCGTCCTGCCACTCGACAGGTTCGCCCATCTTTTCTTTGAGTGTTCCGCCGGGGTAGTATTCCATCACCAGATACGGCGAGCCTTCGAATTCCCCATAATCGAGCACTTTCACAATGTTGGCATGTGACAATTTCGCCAGCGACTTGGCTTCCCGTTCAAACCGTTTGACCATGTCATCGATCACCTCGGGTGGAAAGGCGCTGCGACGGATGATCTTGATCGCCACCTCGCGCTCGAGGCGGGCGTCGTAGGCTTTGTATACCATGGCCATGCCGCCTGTGCCCAAGAGTTCGAGGATTTCGTATCGGTCGACATGTTTTCCAATCAGATTGTCCATGGTCGCTGCCTTTTCAGGAGATATGATGTTGTTGATGGAGAGGTGGATGAATTTTGTCTTTTGAGGAAGGGTGAAGGAATGGTTTGGTATTGGGAAGTGGATTCCCCACAAGGATGGTCGGGATTATACATTAGGTCTCTCGCAAATGGGAGTAATTGCGTC
>DAOQID010000228.1:0-2871 GCA_035339375.1 Anaerolineales bacterium
TCAACCACCCACCATCAACCGTCAACTAATTAATGAGCCCGTCCGTCACAATAAGTGGTGTAGGCAGCGGAGTCCATCACTTCACCGGCAGAGCCGCCAGCGATCTTGATCATCCAGCCTTCGCCAAACGGATCGGAATTGAGGGTTTCGGGTTTTTCGGAAAGGCCTTTGTTCACGGCGCTGACGGTACCCGAAGCAGGGGCGTAAATTTCAGCCGAAGCCTTCACAGATTCAACGGAAGCAATGGGCTTGCCAACTTCCACTGTTTCGCCTTCATCCACAAGCAATTCAACGAAGACAATATCAGAAAGCTGATTCTGGGCGTAATCGGTAATTCCTGCCGCACCACTGGCAGGATCGAACCATTCATCAGATTTGGTGTACTTTAAGTTGGAAGGGGCATTCATTGTCAATTTCTCCTTTGTGAAATATTTTTTTCAGCGAATCAAAAAAGGACGCACGATTGTAGAATCGTGCGTCCTCTGTAATGGAACCTGAGAGATTAGTCGGCTGGTCGCTTTGTCCCTAGTCTATTCGTCGCTTTGTCGCAATGACCAGCAGACTATTCAACTATTGACCATTTGACCAACCAAACTTTACACCGTCGGTATCCCGTGGGGGATTTTCCAGAGTTGCATCGGAAGCAGGGTCCTTTTGCCTGAGAGTTTCATCTGGTTTCGCCTGTTTGCCAGATTTGCACCTTCGGCGCTCAACTACAATGCCGACTGAAGTCGACGCTACTGTTGAGTCTCTTCCCAAACATCCGTTGAATTATGCTTCCATTTTATGAGTGAGGGGAATGCTAGTCAAGGTGTAAAACATCCTGAATTTGGATAAAGAAAGCCGCCTTTTTGAAAGGGCGGCTCATTTTCAAGTTATTTACCGGTGGATGATTTGCGCGTACGCTTCGGCTTGACGGGTGGGTCTGCTTCTGCTTCGAGGGCAGGAATCTCAGGGACAACGGGTTCGGCTGGCGAGATCTCTGGCAGAGGTTCAGGCTCAACACGGAGCGGAGAAACGGGCATGGGGTCTGGAGTGGTCACCTGCACCCCGTTCAATCTGGAAAAATAATCTTTCACGTTTTGGTCGTTGTAAAAGATCAAAGCAAGGATCCCCACCACCACAGAAAAGACATTGCCGTAAAGGATCATCAGAATTTGAAAAATCGCGATCGTCTGTGATGGCTTTGTCGGCTCAGGCTGCGCGCTTAAGAGTTTAGCCGCATAAATTATTTCAAAAACACCGAGAATGGTCGGCAGGATCGTAATTGGCAAACAGATAACCCCAATAATTGTTCCAAGCGCAGTGGCTGATGCCACAAATCCCCAAAAGAGATTGGTAATTCCGCTGGCAAGGGTCATCCAGATGATGGCCGTCAGCAAACCTGGTTTTTGATTGTTATAAGATGTGTTCATTCGTACTCCTTGATCATTTTATGTAAGATATAACGAATGAAGCAGGGATTGGTTGCAAAGCCAGCCTGCATTAAGGCTGTTGAAAAGTAAGCAGCAATCCGCCGAAATAACTTATTCCATTCGGGTCGGTGCAGGTGGGAGCGGCAATATTCGGGACGATGGCCCCCCCTTCAACAACATGGACACTGTATATAACATCAGGCTGCATGACAAAATCTGCGTATCCATCTCCAAGCTCGGGTTTGAAGCCAGTGAAGAAACGGTCTTCTTTTTCACTCCATGAAACGATGATCTCGATGCCTGCCACCTGTCTGCGGCGCGAATCCATGATGATGAATTGCAGCAAGCCTGGCTGCAGCCCGGGGTCGCAGACCGTATCTTGACCGACAAGATTGAAGACATCACCGCTGACTGGAACAGGAGTGAACGTGGGGCGCGGCACAAAAGTGGAGGTAACGATTGGCGCGAGCGGGGTCTGGTCAAATTCAAGGGTGGGAATGGGAGTTTCTTCTTCGAGAACGATCTGGGTTTCAGTGGCCAGCGATTCTGCCGAAGGGGTATCCATTTCAGTGGGGGTGTTGACCACAACCACGAAAGGTGTATCTGTCACTGGTGAACTTGAAAATCCCTGTTGCAAGTCAGTGGCGAGTTGGGCAATGGGCTGCACTTGTTCGAGAGAAGCATTGCCAGCCACCATATTTTGCGCCAAGGCACTGAGCTGCCCAACGGGGTCAACATCACCAAGCAATTGCAGGCGGGCGCGCGCACGGGCAAGGTCATGCGATGAAGCATAGGAGGCGGCCACCACGATGCGATATTGATCTTTGAAATCGGCACGCAGCATGGCGGGCGTTGCATCCACATAGGTTACGGGGGAGAGAAGCCACGAGTACGCCAGACCAAGTCCAAGTCCCGTAAGAAGCGCGAGGACGATGTACAGGATACTGTTACGGTTAGATGATCTCATGGGGCGTTGACCGGTTGCGGTTGATACGTCTGCATGGCGGTGAGCAAGCCTTGCAAAAGCAGAATCTCGTTCTGGCTAAAGTTGTTTGCGGTGGCGTAATCCAAAGACTCTTCAACGATCTGGTCTGGGGAGGCACTTCCGATCATGGCGATGCGGCGGGCGGCTGTTTCGGGGTTTTGATCGCTCTGATAGGCTTCAGCAACCATGAGCACATAATCGGCGCGATAATCGGCGCGCAACGCATCGGGGGTGACATCGGTATACACCACCGGGTTAATGACCCAGCCATAGGTCAACCCGATGCCAATGCCAATGATGGCGGCGGCAATGATCATGATCCAGTTCGATGATTTCATAAGTGGGAGTGAAATGATGGGGACAAAATATCCGGGCAGGCTACCGGCGGCACCCGAAGACTCTTCCTTACCGTTGCTATCTTTCGATCCTGGCGGGGTTCGAAAGGCTTCGCCGCGCCGGGCCTGCCCGGAC
>DAOQID010000229.1:0-2688 GCA_035339375.1 Anaerolineales bacterium
TAGTGCCTTGGTGACTTTGTGGTCTACAACACTTTACTTATGCAAGAGGTCAAATGAAAGAGACCAAACATGGAGAGACCAATGACCGTATTACCCGAATCCCTGCTCGAAGTCCGCGAGCACCACGAGCCAGATTACAAGCCAATGGTAGATTACCAATCATGGCGCGTGGCATTGATGAACTACACTGCCGACCTGCTCCCGGAAAAGATCAACCGTGTGCAAAAACACACTGAAACCGACGAGGTCTTCGTGTTGATGAAAGGCCGCTGCATCTTATTTATCGGTGAAGGGGAGGAAAGTGTGACCAAAATCCACGCGGTGGATATGGAGCTATACAAACTGTACAACGTGAAAAAGGGAGTTTGGCATTCGCATACCTTCAGCGAAGATGCCCGAGTGTTGATCGTAGAAAACCGTGACACGGTCGTGGAAAATTCTCCATTCGTGCCATTGTCGGAAAGTCAGTGTAAAGAGGTGGTGGAGTTAACAAACAAACTTTGGGGATAATATTATGAAGAAAGAGGAAAAAAATCCTTTCCTCTTTCTTCTTTCCTCTTTCTACCCAAATTCAAACGTCGGCATACCCGTCACCCCTGTAACGATCTTGAACAGCCCGCCGGAGAGCGGGTATTTTTGCAAATTGGCATCGCTCATCCCCACCCGCGCCGAGGTGACGTACAACTCGTTCATGTTTTTGCCGCCGAACACACATGCGGAGCTTTGTAATGCGGGGACGGGAATCTGTTCGAGCAATTTGCCCGTGTTCGGATTCCATTTTGTCACCTGCGCCCCACCCCAAAGAGCGATCCACAAATTGCCGTCTGTGTCGGAGGTCATGCCATCGGGCCAGCCAAGTGACTCTGGGATACGGATCGCAACCCGCGGGTTCGCGATCTGCCCAGAGGCAAGGTCGTAATCAAAAGCCTTGACCTCATGTGTGGGCGTATCGATGTAGTAAAAGGTTTTATGGTCAACGCTCCATGTGAGGCCGTTGGAGATGGTCACACCATTGAGCAGGCGGGTCGTTTGTTTTCCATCGAAGGAATACAGCGACCCGTGCGGATCCTTCTCATTCATGTCCATGGTGCCTGCGATGAAACGGCCAGCAGGATCACATTTGCCGTCGTTCATGCGGTTGGTGGGACGCTCTGCGTCACTCAAAGTGGCAAGAACTGTCAGTTGGGCAGAATCAGGCGCAAGGTCGGCGAAGCTGAAGCGCGTGCCAAGGAGCAGGTTTCCGTTCTTGCGCGGGGCAAGGCATCCGACAAGTTCATCCAATTGGGCAAGGATTCGAGTATCCGCATAAACGCGTTTTTCGAGAATATCCAACCAATAAAGGGTTTGCGTTTTTGCATCCCAGGCAGGGCCTTCACCCAGCGTGGCTTTGGCATCGAGGATCAACTCAGTTTGCATGTTAGAACCAATCCCGTTTGTAGAAGATGTACGTGGCAATGGCAGTAAGCGCAAGCGACAAACCGATCACTGTAAGGAATGCCAGCGGATGGCCTTCGCCGGGCAGGGCCACGTTCATTCCGTAAAATGAAGCCACAAGGGAAGGCATGTTGAGGATGATGGTGAGCGCGGCCAACGCCTTCATGACGGCATTCAAGTTGTTGGAGATGATCGAAGCAAAGGCATCCATCATGCCTGAAAGGATCTCAGTGGCAATGCTGGTCATTTGAATGGCCTGCTGGTTTTCGGTCAGCACATCTTCGAGCAGGTCCTGGTCTTCTTCGTAATAATTGAACAACTGCGTTTTTTGCACGCGCTCCATCATCACTTCGTTGGAACGCAGCGCAGTGGCGAAATAAGTGAGGCTCTTTTGATATTTGAGCAATTCCAACACTTCACGATTGCGCGTGGATTTTTGAAGCTGGTCTTCCACTGCCTCGGTGGCGCGGTTGATCTCACGCAACAGGTTTAAATAACGCGCGGAGGTTTCGAGGAAGATGTACAAAGCCAGGCGGTACCGTTTGCCCGTTTTCAACAACCGATATTTACCATTTGCCAGCACTCTAAAGATATCGCTGTCGTAACGGCAGACCGTGATGATCTTGTTTCCCAAAATCATAATTCCAAGCGGCGCTGTGTTAAAGGGGACATCGCTTTCAGGCTGGTGCATGGGAATGCGAAGAAGGATGAAGGTGTAATCTTCATCTCTTTCCATACGCGCCATTTCATCCTGATCCAACGAATAATTGATATAGTCCATATCCATCCCCCAGGCGACCAATTTTTCGATCTCTTCCGGCGTTGGGTCTGCCACATTAACCCAGGTGCCGTTCGCGACCGTTTCAAGTTTTTCGAGCCCCTGCTCCGTGGTTTTGTAGATGCTAAGCATTGGCAACCTCCTTGCGTGAATTAACATCACGCAGAGGCGCATGGCACCTACGTGATGCTTGGAATTAAATTAAACATCAGCCGCCCACCTATACTGGGCGGGTTATTGTCAGAAGAACTTAGGTCACTCTCGTCCGTGTGATACATGATTTCCTTACCGTTATTCGCTGGGCTATTTTACGCCCGTTAATTGAATTGCACAACCGTGGCAACGAATCAATTCATGGCTGTAGCAAAGTCAGGAAAACCTCAACACGAATGCCGCGAATTTGCGAATGGGGCAAATAAACCCAAGAAAATTTGCGAAATTCGCCCATTCGCGCTATTCGCGTTCCAAGTCTCTAT
>DAOQID010000230.1:0-2551 GCA_035339375.1 Anaerolineales bacterium
TTGTCTTAATGGCATATTCACTAAACGATGTAAAACTCCCCACCATAAAGAACACTGGCATCACACAACTGCCGATGACGGAAATCAGTAAAAACCAGATCACACACCCGGAAATGGCGGTCGTTTTGGTGTTGTTCATATCAACCTACTTTCATTTTGCCATCATACATTGATTCGTGCTTTACCTGTTTCTGCGGAGCAAACACCCGGGCAAGCACAATCACAAACGGTGAAAGGATCGTTGCAAGCAACAACACAGTGAAAACCGTATCGATATTATTTTCCACGGGAGCACCCGAGAGATTCACGCAATCGAAAGAATATCCTGTGCCTTCCCGGATGAAACCATCTTCATACCAGGTTGTGTCGCTCGCAGTCACCTTGAGTATGGAACCAGATGGGCATACCAACATCCCTGCAACTTTCCGCAGCGGGTTGTTGGGAACAAGCGCAATGGATGTAACCATCAAGGCAATCACAACAGGAAACACAAAGATTAACCACCAAAACTTCATAGCCTTCATTAATTCACCTCAATAAATTATTTTTGCAAGCCAGATTATAGACTGATGAAACCCAAACAAAATCACCTGTTTGTACCAAGTGTGCAGATAGTTGTATTGAACTCACTTGTGCGCTATAATCAAAGTTGTCTGACAACTACTTCAGGAGAACCCCATGACCACGATTGACCTGACCGTTCATAAAGACCGCCGCGCCCGCGCCATTCAACGCGCAAAAGAGCGCAACATCATCATCCCCACCTATGCCCAAATGAAAGACCCTTCCAAAATTCCTGCGAAAATCAAGGAGGAATTGACCAAGATCGGGCTATGGGATATTCACCCCCGCAACCTTTTCCGCATCAACTGGCATAACCAACCCACCGCTTCAGGCGGAACCTTTGGCGGGGTCAACTATCTTGAGCTTCCCTCTTCGCTGACGGGAGTCAAAGCCCGTATCATTGCCGTTGTCGGCAAATGGTTCCCCACCGGCGCACACAAAGTCGGGGCGGCTTTTTCCTGCCTTGTGCCGAGACTGGTCACAGGTCAGTTTGACCCGACGACCCAAAAAGCGGTGTGGCCTTCCACAGGCAACTACTGTCGCGGCGGTGCATATGATTCCGCCCTGCTTGGCTGCGAATCGATCGCCATTTTGCCCGAAGGCATGTCAAAAGAGCGTTTTGAATGGCTGGCCAAAGTTGCAGGCGAAACCATCAAAACCCCTGGCTCTGAATCCAACGTAAAAGAAATTTTTGATAAATGCAAGGAACTGGCTACCTCAGGTCAGGACTTGATGATCTTCAATCAATTTGAAGAATTTGGCAATTATCTCTGGCACTATGAAGTGACAGGCCACGCCATGGAAGAAGTCTTCAAAGCGGTTGCAGGCAAGCATGGACGTTTCCGCGGCATCGCCTCTGCAACAGGTTCGGCTGGCACCATCGCCAGCGGCGACTACATGAAACAACTCTTCCCTGAAAGCAAGATCGTGGCAAGCGAAGCCCTGCAATGCCCAACCCTGTTGGAAAACGGCTTCGGCGCGCATCGCATCGAAGGCATCGGCGATAAGCACGTGCCCTGGGTTCACAACACCAAGAACACAGACATTGTCACCGCCATTGACGATAACGCCGTAGTCAACATCTCCCGTCTGTTCAATGAAGAAAACGGACGCGCCTACCTCGCTGAAAAGGGTGTGCCCGAATCCGTCATCTCCAACCTTGACCTGCTCGGTTTCTCTGGCATTTCAAACGTCCTTTCCTGCATCAAGACCGCCAAGTATTACGAAATGGACGAGAACGACGTCATGATCACCATGTTGACAGACTCGATGGAACTCTATCGCTCACGCCTGCATGAAATGCACCAGGAATTCGGCGAATACAGCGAAAAAGACGCCGCCGCCGATTTCGCCCGCTACCTGCATGGACAATCCACTGACAACATGCTTGAGCTTACCTACCCCGAACGCCGCAGGGTTCACAACTTGAAATACTACACATGGGTTGAACAGCAGGGCAAAACCTATGAAGAGATTCAAAACCAATGGTATCAGCCTGATTACTGGACCAGCGTCCAAAAGCAGGCCAATGAAATTGACGAATTGATCGTTGAGTTCAACAAGGAAGTTGGATTGGTGTAAGACAAAAAATCCTCCGAGTTTTCAGGCTCGGAGGATTTTTTTATTTGACCTCTTGTATAAGTAAAGTGTTATAGACCACAAAGTCACCAAGGCACTAAGTCACTAAGATTTTTTTCTTTGAGTCTTCGAGACTTTGTGCCTTCGTGGTAAAAAAATGGACTTATGCAAGAGTTCTATTTATGCAATCGGATGCCAAAGCATCGAAAGGATGAGAGCCAATAATATAAGCACGGCACCGATCGCAGCGAAAAACACACTGACCTCCGTCGTTTCAGTGACGGTCATCAATTGCACGGGCAGGTTATTGAAAACATTCTGAAGCTCTCCGGTGCTGGAAGCCGCAAAATATTCCCCGCCTGTCATATCGGCTACTTGTTTCAGGGTCTCTTCGTCAATTCCCCTGCGG
>DAOQID010000231.1:0-2485 GCA_035339375.1 Anaerolineales bacterium
TCGCCAGCACGTAGGCAACTTCCTGCATTGGCGCTTCTCCCATCATCGAAAGCAGACTGAGTAGCGAATACTGCGTCGAGCGGATTCCTGCTGGTGCCAGTGCTTTGTCGTAATACTGGGTGATCAGCCGCGTGGCACGGCGGGTATTGAATCCCACACACGGCACGGCTTGGCGCGAAAACTCATATAACTGTTCCTTTGGCATGTCTTTTAGCATAATGAGTGTATATACACGTATTTTGCAGTTTTGTCAATGCGCCCGATTGTGAAGCGTGTATACTTTTGTAAATTTACCATCAGGAGCTGTGAATGAAGACGACAGACTTGTGCGATAAATATGATACTCAACTGCATATAGCAGAGCCGATTGGGTTTCGTAGTTTTGGAAGACGAAGTGAGTTCCACGGGCGGATCGAGACGGTCAAATGCCATGAAGATAACAGCTTTGTCCGCGCTGCGTTGGAAAAAGACGGTGCAGGTAAAGTCCTTGTAGTGGATGGGGGTGCTTCGCTGCGTTGCGCCTTGCTGGGCGACAACATGGCTGACCTTGCGTATCAAAACCACTGGGCTGGCATTATTGTGTATGGCTGTATTCGCGACTCGGTTGCAATTTCGCAGATAGGCATTGGCGTTCTTGCGCTTGGCACACACCCCAGGAAAAGCGCAAAAGATAAACAGGGCGTGGCTGGTGTTCCTGTTCGTTTTGCGGGCGTGGTCTTTACTCCAGGTGAGTTTGTTTATGTAGATGAAGATGGCGTCGTGACGAGCAGGGAAGAACTTTTGCCATAAGCGAACCTGTGTATTGATCGGACAAGGTTCACCTCTGGCGAAGTATAACCGCCTCTTACTGGACACATATGTTGTATAACGCCAGATAAAAGGAGCCCAAATGGATGGAATCATTATTGCAGTGAGCCGAAGTGCGGATTACACCTTCAGCAAGCCCAATGAAACGAGCATCCGCCTGCTGGCGGGGTTGGGTGTTGAAGGGGATATTCATAGTGGGGAGAAGGTAAAGCATCGCATCCGCATCTTGCGAACACCCAACCAGCCCAATTTACGACAAGTGCATTTAATCCATGCAGAACTTCATGATGAATTACGAACGCAGGGATTCGATGTCTCCCCCGGGCAGATGGGGGAGAACATCACCACCCGCGATATTGACTTGCTCGGCCTGCCAAAGGGGACACGCCTGCATCTGGGAAAAGAAGCCGTGGTCGAAGTGACTGGGCTGCGTAACCCGTGTGAACAATTGGATGGTTTTCAGGATGGGCTGCTAAAGGCTTGTGTTGCGAAGGATGCGCATGGGAAGATCATTCGCAAAGCAGGTGTGATGAGCATTGTCCTTGTCGGTGGCGAAGTGTTTCCGAATGACCGAATCAGGATTGAGTTCCCGCCAGAACCGCATCAGCCGCTGGATGTCGTTTAAGCACCCTTCAGACTCGTCAGGCCTTTCCACTGGCACCAACCCGAACGGGTGAATTAATCGATCAACTCCACCGGATCGCCTACTTTGATCTGACCGCTTTGAATCACATCTGTATCAAGCGCCAGAGTTCCATCGAATTTTTGCACGATGTGACGCAAAACTTTCGGGTCTTTTTTTTGCGTATCCGGGTCGTAGGTGGTCATGACGCATCGTCCGCGCAACTGGGCGAACTCAATGATCACTTTGCCGATCTTCATGCGTTGACCGGGCCACTCACGCTCTGCCAACCCATCCACACCGCCAATGACGAGGTTGGGGCGCAGGCGGCGATGGTCATACCCAAATTCCTTGATGGCTCCATCGGTCGCGACCAATAACGGGAGAATATCAAATCGCTCCATGCCATCCCATTCGAGCAAACGTGCATGCGGACCTGCGGCATGGATAACGGCTTCAGTGGTTTCAGGCGAGTCCCATGCATGACCATCTACAAAGACCTGACCCGCTGAGTCAAGAGTTGCTTTGAGCCCCAATAGTTTTGGGTGCGTGCGCGATGTGATGAGTTGACGCGTCTCTTCATTGTAGACCAGCACACGGCGGTCGCCCATGATGCCATCCATGTTCAAGGTGGCAGATTTTAATTGCTCCCCTGCCATGGATTTGACGGGATAACGCCAGATTTCGGCGATGTACATATTTTGTTTTGTTCGAGACATGGCAAACCCTTACCCGCATCCATTGGATGCAGACTGTGAATTTGAGAAGTTGCAGGCGCCGCCCTTTTCCTTCTCAGGTTGAGTTGGATGTTTGGTGTTGAGGATTAATTACTTGCAAATAGCATTTTCTGCAAAAATGGATGGGCGATTTGGTAAACTTGAAAACGCGCCTGGCTGGCGTTATAAAACCAACCTGTTTTCACCGAGGAAATCGAATGAAATATTTATTGATCAAAGGTTCAATGCATGTGGTGGGATATTCACCCGATGGCGACTCGATGATGTTCAAAGCCGCCAACCCCGCCCTATGGGATGGACTGGAAAACGAGAACAAAGA
>DAOQID010000232.1:0-2482 GCA_035339375.1 Anaerolineales bacterium
GGTGCGGACCAACGTGACTTGGGAAGGTTGTAAAAAAGCCTTCCAACATGGGTTGACCCAGTTCAACTCATGCTAGAATTCCAGATGCAAATGGAAACTGATGTCACCTCTACGATCGATGTAAACCTGCCGCGAAGCATCTCGGTTAGAAGCCTGGTGGAATTTGTGATGCAATCCGGGGACCTGTCTACGGGCGGATTTCAAAGGCGGGACCGTGCCCAACTTGGAACGCAGGGACATAAACGAGTACAGCGTTCCCGCCCCGAAGGTTATGAAACTGAAGTGGAGGTTCGCTGCCAGATCAACAGCGGTGACATGCCATTGGAAGTACGGGGGCGGATCGATGGCCTGTATGCCAGCCATGAACCCGTCATCATTGAGGAGATCAAAACAACTTCACTGAGCCTGGATCTGGTGAGTGAAGACCATAATCCGCTGCATTGGGGACAGGTGCAATGCTATGCCTACATGTATGCCCGGCAGCATCGACTGGATGAAGTCAGTATTCACCTGACCTATTATCATTTGGATAGTCATGAAGAAAAAACCTTTGTACGCCATTTTACATGGACAGGTTTGGAGGATTTTTTCTCGGGTTTGATCACCTCGTATCTGGATTGGTTTCGCAAAGTTCAAGCATGGCAACTCCAGCGGGATCGTTCCATTGAGAAACTTGAATTTCCCTATGAAGAGTACCGCCCCGGTCAGCGGGATATGGCGGTTGCCGTGTACAAGGCCATTCGGGCGAAGGATCGTGCTTATATCCAGTCGCCGACGGGGGTGGGGAAAACGATTGCGACCCTCTTCCCATCGGTCAAAGCGCTGGGGCAGGGCCTGGCAACCAAAATTTTTTACCTGACGGCAAAGACATCGGGGCGGCTGGTGGCGGAAAAAGCGCTGGAGGATATGCGTCAGTCGGGGTTGTATCTTCGCAGTGTGACACTGACTGCCAGGGAAAAGATCTGCTTTTGTCCCCCGGTCAATTGCGACCCGCAAGTATGCATCTTCGCCCGTGGATATTTTGACAAAGTGAAAAGCGCGCTGGCAGAACTTGCCCAGCATCAAACATTTACCCGCCCGCTCATTGAAGAGATCGCCCGAAAGTATGAGATCTGTCCATTTGAGTTTTCGCTGGATCTGGCCTTGTGGGTGGATTGCATCATCTGTGATTACAACTACGTTTTTGATCCGCGGGTATATCTTCACCGTTTTTTCGATTTCACCACAGAGCCATATATCTTTCTTGTTGATGAAGCGCATAATCTTCCAGACCGTGCCAGGGCCATGTACTCGGCTGAACTGGAAAAGGAAAAAGTGCTGCAACTTCAGCGCGCCTTGAAACCATCTGCACCGGGGCTGGCAAAAAAGCTGGGAGAGGTCAACAAGCTATTGCTGGAAAAGCGCAAAGCCTGTGAAGGGGAGGGCAGGGATGTGTTGATCGAGCATGAACTCCCTGAAGCGCTGCTCAAGGCGATTCGAGAGTTCGTTAATAAGGCGGAAGACTGGCTGGTACAGAATCAGGTGGCAGAGTTTAGGCAGGAGCTGCTGGAATTTTATTTCTTGTGCAGTAATTATCTGCGCACTGCTGATTATTTTGACACTTTCTATGTTTCTTATTTTGAGCGGGTGGGGCAATCAAACCTTCGGGCAAAGTTATTCTGCCTCGATCCAGCACCCATGTTGACGGTCCCGTTGGAACGAAGCCGCTCCACCATCTTTTTCTCAGCCACATTGCTGCCGATGGATTATTTTATGAAACTCCTGACAGGCGCTGCAGAACATCCCAGGCGCATTTTTCATTCCCCCTTCCCGCAGGAGAATGTCTGTTTGCTGGTCCACAACAAGATCTCCACCAAATTTGTGCATCGGGCTGATTCTTACGATGCCATTGCCGAAGCCATTGAAACCGTCCTCAATACTCATGTGGGGAATTATCTGGTGTACTTTCCGTCTTATGTCTATTTGAATGAGGTGGTGGAGCGGCTCAAAGGGAGATTGCCCGCGGAGCAGCTTCTCGTTCAGGAACGCGGGATGACGGAAGAGGCTCGTGATGCATTTCTGGCTCAATTTTCTTCAACCAATGAAGAAACACTGGTCGGCTTCGCTGTGATGGGTGGAGTTTTTGGCGAAGGGATCGATCTGGTTGGAGAACGATTGATCGGGGTTGTGGTCGTTGGCGTGGGGTTGCCCCAGTTGGGATTGGAACGGGACTTGATCAAAGGGTATTTTGATCACCACTCTGCAAGCGGATTTGCCTATGCCTATCAATACCCGGGGTTCAATCGGGTATTGCAGGCAACGGGTCGGGTCATTCGTACGGATACAGATCAGGGCATCATTGTGTTGATCGATGAACGTTTTGCCCAGGCTCACTACCGCCAATTGTTTCCTTCTCATTGGCGCGACTATAAAATTGTAAAAAACACCCAGGAGATGAAAGATCATTTGACAAGATTTTGGTCACAGAAGTGAGCTTGACACC
>DAOQID010000233.1:0-2406 GCA_035339375.1 Anaerolineales bacterium
TTTTGAAGAGATGGGCTTTTCGAATGTGGTCACCTACATTCAAAGCGGAAATGTCGTGGTTCAGTCTGAAGAAAAGGATAAGACTGTGTTGACGACGAGGATCGAAAAGGGACTTTCCAAGCGATTCAACTTTGAGGCGAAGGTGGTGGTGATTTCTCGGAAAGAATTGTCCGCAGTTGTGAAGTCTGCGCCGAAGGGATTTGGTGAAGATGACAAGAAGTTTCGCTATGATGTCATCTTTTTGAAAGAACCGCTCACACCGAAGGAAGCCATGCAGAGTGTAAAAGTCCGTGAGGGCGTGGATACGGCTCATGCAGGCAAACAGGCGCTGTATTTTTCACGTCTCATCAGCCGCGCTTCGCAGAGTTATCTCACCAAGATCATTGGCACACCGGTCTATCAGAATATGACCATTCGCAATTGGAATACAACTACGAAACTATTGGCACTTATGGAAGGACAAGATGGCTAAGACAAATTTTCAATCCATTGATGAGTATATTGCGGCATGCCCGCCAGAGTCGCAAAAGTATTTGCGGGAAATTCGTAAATTGATCCGCGTGTTGGTACCGGATGCGAAGGAGAGGATCAGCTATCAGATCGCGGCGTTTGAAAGGAACGGCAGGAACATCATCCATTTTGCGGGGTGGAAAAAGCATGTGTCGCTGTACCCGGTTCCGGCGGGGAGTGAGGCGTTCGAGCGTCAGATCGCAAAATATGTGGATGGCAAAGGGACGTTGAAATTTCCGCTTGATGAGCCGCTTCCAATAAAGTTAATTGAGAGAGTCGTCAAATTGCATTTACAGGTAAACAAAGAAATGACCAAAGGAGAATCAAAATGAAAAAAGTGACCCCGTTTTTATGGTTTGATACACAGGCAGAAGAGGCGATGAATTATTACGTCTCTGTTTTCAAGAATGCGAAGGTGCTGGGCGTCTCACGCGGACCGGATGGCAAGGCGTTCACGGTTTCGTTTGAGTTGGATGGGCAGGAATTCATGGGCTTGAATGCGGGACCGATGTTTAAATTCAATGAAGCCGTTTCGATGTATGTTAATTGCGAGGACCAGGCAGAGGTCGATTATTTCTGGAGCAAGTTGTCTGCGGCTCCAGAGTCAGAGCAATGTGGCTGGTGCAAGGATCAGTTTGGGCTTTCTTGGCAGATCATCCCAAGGCAGTTGGGCGAGTTGATGGGGGACCCAGACCCTGAAAGATCAGGACGGGTAATGCAAGCCATGCTCAAGATGAAGAAGATCATTGTTGCCGATTTGCAATCAGCGCATGAAGGAGCGTAGCCATGAGAAAAGTTGTTGTGCTTGAACATATCTCTTTGGACGGTGTGATTCAAGGTCCAGGCGGACCTGAAGAAGATACCAGCGGCGGATTCACGCTTGGCGGCTGGATATCGGCGCATGGCGATGCAACTGTGGGAGCGGCACTGAGAAAGCAAATGAATTCGTCGTTTGACCTGTTGGTGGGGCGCAAAACCTTTGAGATTTGGGAGCCGTACTGGCCGCAGCATGCCGATGTATGGCCAAACGTCAATTTGGCGACCAAGTATGTTGCTTCGAATACCAGAACTGCCAGTGACTGGAAATCGTCTGTATTTTTAAGCGGAGATGTCGCAAACGAAGTTAAGAAGCTCAAGCAGAAAGATGGACCAGACTTGCATGTGTGGGGCAGTGGCAACTTGCTTCAAACGCTTATCAAACATGATCTGGTTGATGTGTTCTGGTTGATGATTTACCCAGTTACCTTGGGAAGTGGAAAACGCCTGTTCGCCGATGGCACGATCCCACTAAAATTCAAAGTGACTGAAAGTATGGTTGGCACGAGCGGAGTGATCGTCGTGAATTACGAGCGTGATGCAGTTTGAACCTTCTCGCGTTCTTCATCCCATAGCCTGGCAAAGCGTTCGAATACATCGGCGATGATCTCCAACTCGCTTTCGGAATAAGTGGACATCAACGCATCTTGCGCATTCCGCGCGGACTCAAACCATGCAGCCATTTTGGCACTGCTTGATTTTTCAGGCGCGATGAGTGTGCCGCGACGGTCATTGGGATTGGGGCGGCGTTCGATCAAGCCAGCCTTTTCGAGGCGGTCCAGCATGGCGGTAGTTGCACCCGAGGTGAGGCCCGTGTGTTTGGCAAGTTCGGTAGGGGTGGCAGTGCCTTTTTGCGATAACAGCCTCAGACATTCCATGTCGGTGGCGTTGAGCCCTGCCCATTCGTTCATGGCGTTGCGAAAATGGGTAAGGTTTACCCCGTAATCTCGCACTGCCATCAATGCCCTTGTTTTCAATTCAGTCTTTGTTGAGTTTGCCATAGAAATTTACCCTTGACATTATCTTTATAATAAAGTATCTTTATTATATAACTAAATTGATTTTGACGCAAGTGTCAAA
>DAOQID010000234.1:0-2375 GCA_035339375.1 Anaerolineales bacterium
TTTTTATCTACTCCTCATGCCCATGCCGATGATGAATATCAGGCATGTGATCGTGTTCGTGCTCTTCAGCGGGATGTTCATGCTCATGCGAGTGGACTCCCTTTGCGGTGTCATGCCCATGCGCGGAATCGTCATGGCTATGGCTGTGTTCATGGAACATGGCTGTATGCGTGTGTGAATGGGAATGTTCTTCATTGATCAATAGCAACGCGCCGCCGATCATCAAAACCGCCGCAATGACAAATGAAAACGATGGGATCTCCCCAAAGAGAAAAATGGACAGCAACACCCCAGCCAGTGGAGCCGTGCCATACAACGCGCTTGTCCTTGCCGCACCCAACCCACGCATCGAGCGGATGAACAACATCGTACTCAAGCCGTAGCTGACAAACCCCAAAACCAGCGTGCCGAGAATGACCGTCAACGAAGGCAGGGTATTCCCAAGGAAATATGCCAGAAAGAAAGAGAATGTCCCTGCAACCAATCCCTTCCACGCCACGATCGCAAGCGGATCTTTGCCAGAGATATTGCGCGTGAAGTTATTATCCACACCCCACAACACACAGGCGAGGATAATTCCCAGCGCACCCAGTGAAAGCCCGAAGCCTTCGTCGAAATTTGTAGAGAGAAAAATGCTCGCCAGCGTAATGACAAGGATCGCAATCCATGCACGGCGGCCGATGGCCTCCTTGAAGAACAACAAGGCGATGAGCGTCGTCCCCACCCCTTCAAAATTCAACAGCAGCGAAGCCGTTGAAGCAGGTGTATTTTGCAGGCTGATCATCAAAATAATGGGAGCCAGGATTCCGCCCGCAATGATCGCGCCCGCCAGCCATTTGATATCTGGAGGTTTGATATCCGCCTCGGCATCTTTGGAGCGCATTCGCTGAGTCAGCCTGAAGAGAAAAGTCCCTGCGCCGCTGCCGAGGTACAGAAACGCCGCCAGAAAGATCGGCGCGATATTATCGCCGAGCAATAATTTTGCGATCGGCGCACTCGCCCCAAAAAACAACGCGGCAATCAACGCTTGCAGGATAAAAGGCAGGGTGGATGATTTCATTTTATAAAAAGATGATTCGCCAGTGGAATTACATTGATCAACGGTTCTTCATACGGGTGAATGCGTTTCACCATCTTGATCGCTTCGTTGACCAACTCTCGCCTGCAATTGACCTCGATCTTGTACTCGACGCCGGAGCTGATCTTTCCGACTTCACCCCCAAAAGGATTCGCGCCTTCGAGCGGGCGGTAATATCCCTGCACAGGGTAAATGGCAAAACAATGATCGTAATTCCCAATTTTGCCAACACCAATCTTCGCCAGTTCATGGCGAAGCTGCAAGGCGTATTCCTGCGGGGCGAATATTTCAAGTTTTACATCGGTAAAGTTTTGCATACTTCCTTCCATAATCAGCGGTAAGCACGGATAAACTCGCCGATCTCTTCAATTGCCATGCGGCTCTCAGGGATTGCGTCTCCAACAATTTGCCAGACATGCCACAAGCCATCCCAGATTTTAAGCGTGACATCCGCACCGCCAGCTCTGGCTTTTTCTGCAAGCATCCGCGCATCGTCGAGCAAAACCTCATCACTGCTGACCTGGATCAACAGCGGCGGGAATTTTTGAAAGTCTGCAAAAATGGGCGAGACCAGCGGACTGCCAAAGTTTTTTTCGTTTGTATACAACAATGCCCATTCGCGCAAAGTGCCTGCGTTTAACATTGCTTCGGATTTCGGGTTTGTCACATGCGATTGCCCCTGCATGGTGAGGTCGACCCATGGAGACATGCACAGCACTGCGGCAGGAAGCGCTTCTTTTTGATCCCGAAGCGCAATCACCGCTGCAACGCATAATCCGCCGCCCGCTGAATCGCCTGAGATGAAGATGTCTTTGGGTTGAAACCCATCGTTCAATAGGCGGCGGTATATTTTCAGCACATCCTCCATCGCCGCTGGGAAGGGATGCTCAGGCGCAAGGCGATATGCGGGCAAAAGCACATTTATGTTCAACATTTGCGCCATCAGGATGCACATTCTCAAGTAGGATGGAATGGAACCTGTCACATACCCGCCGCCGTGAATGTGCAAAAGCGTTTTTGTTCTTTCCGCACCTGACGGGCGTATCCAGGCGGCGTCGATCCCATCGATGTTGACCCTCTCGATCTGCACATCTTTGGGCGGCGGCCCCGCAAATTTGGCGGCACTGGCATCCTGTGCGCGAATCTCGGCGACGCTCATGTGTTTTTTATATATTTTGCGGATGACAAATTTCCAGATATGACTTCTCAAACTACGTTTCATTGTTTTCTCACATGGTTATAAAAAACTTCCGAAGCCTTAAGACTTCGGAAGTTTGAAATTTACAATCCCGTTGAT
>DAOQID010000235.1:0-2324 GCA_035339375.1 Anaerolineales bacterium
CGCGCTGACGCCGCTGCCCCAATACAAGGCTGTAAACCCAAAATCATCACTGCTATCCTGTATCTGGGCGTAATTGACTGACTTAATGTTTTTCAGATGGGCAATGCCGTTCTGGTCGGTGTTGACTTTGCCCAGCGGTTGGAATTTGTCGTCGTAAAAAGTGACTGCCACATTACTGCGTGGTGCGCCGCTTTCCAGGTCTGTCACCCAGGCAAACCCTTCGGTGGGTGTGGCCTTGAGCGTGATATTGTCATTTGCCACGATGAATGTAAATGCCTGAAAGAAATTGTCGTTGTATTTAAAAGGTTTTACCTTTAAGCCAATAAAGTAATACCCAGCATCCAACGAAGCGCCATTTTTATCCTGGAAGTTGAATAACTCGCGCTCAAGTTTGTTTCGTTCTCCTGCGGCTATTTTCCATTCCCGTATTGGTTTTTCGTTTGGGTCATATTGTGCAGGGACTGCATTGCCGCTGTTAAAACGGCTGAACTCTGTAAAACTGATCGGGTAAATGGCAAGGGTTGCCTCATTGATGTTTTGATACTCGAGAAACACTTCCTGAGTTCCATGTGCTCGGTATATCAAGGGGTTGTTCCATGGCATGGCAATGTTTGCCACCGTGGCATAATCTCCATTGTAGAAGGCATAGGAAAGTTCGTCTTGAATTGTGTTTCCGTAAATGTCAGCCATGCCTGGAAGTATTCGAACTGCATAACGGGTGGCAGGCTCAAGACCGTAAATATTCAAGGTGTGATTGTAGCTGTTGTAATACCAATCATCCTCGCCGCCTTGCAGGGCGGGAGTGATTTGCACCCGACCTTTCAGGCTTTCAAGATCCATTTGAGAAGCGAATTGAATCTCAATGGTGGAGCGGTAGTCTGCATTGTCTGAGTCTTTGGGCGGATAAACACTTGTGATCGAAGGCAATGGAACAGTTGCCAGCCCCACATTCAGACCTTCTCTCAGCGTTCCACTATCCACGGCTTGTGCGGTGTCGTTGAGGGTCAATTCGTAGAAACTTGCAATCTTGAAGTTGGATTTCGGTTCAATAACCAATTCCGTGCTTTCGTCGTTCCACGAAAAAGACACGGGGAAGACAGCTTTTGTCTCGCGGTTGATGAGTTTGAACGCCGCTTCCGTGCTCTTCCTGTCCATTGGCTGTTCGAAAGAGACGATAAAACTCTGGTCGAGCCTCATGTTGTACACATCACCAGGCGGGTTTTGTTCCCCATCTTTCAAAGCAAAATTATAGATGATCGGCTTGCGTGTGTCGAACTGCCAGATGTAGGATTCTCCCAACGTGTTTTCGAGTGTGTCCTGTAGCTTCGGATCAACCCTTACCTGATAGCTGGTTCCACTTGTCAGTAATTCCTCTGGCTGAAACACATACACCGATGAATTCACCCATTCACCTTTGCCGTTGATGGCGGGTGTGAATTTCAACGGTTGGGGGAGTTTGTCCTGTTCTTCGACGATGTTGAGCGGCACAACGGGGTGATTGAAAATGACCGTGATGGTCGAGTTCAAGTCTACTTCTTGAGTGTCGGGTGCGGGAAAGACCTGTGACACGGAAAGTGTCTCCACGGTCATGAATTCGATTTTGATCTCTTCTTCTGGGGATGTACCGTCTTTTGCAATGGCTGAGGTGGTGATGACCGCCATGTATTCAGCGGCGGGTGTCAACTTGGAATCAGGGGAGAAGGAAAATGTGCGGGTGTCGAGCCATGTCAATTGACCGGGAACAGGCTCCCCGTTTGAGAGAAGCGAGAATGCTTTTTCTGTCGCGGCTTTGTCCATATCGCGATCGAATGTGAATTGGATGGAGGGTTCAAGAGTCAGGCGTTGTCCCTCGATCGGATTTTGCGCGATAACTTGCGGCCCCGTTGGCTCGGCTTCGATGGACAGGGGGGCATTGTTGAAAAAGATGCTTTTTGTTAGAACAAATGCCAGTGCAAAAATGGCGATTACGCCAATGATGCGCAAAGTTTTTTGATTTTTCATGGTGCCGCCTCCCAAACGAGTATGCCTTTTGTGAAGAGAGATGTCAAGTGACCCTTTTTAGGTTTTAGGGCTTTTCTCTAAACGAATTTCAGGTGTGAGAGGTTCCCGATACCGCAATTCGAAAAAACGCAATGGCTTGCAGAATTGCCCTCCCGTTGGTATACTGCCGCCCAACATGAACAAGTCCGCGCTCAAGCACCACCATCATCATATTCAACCCCCGCATGGTCGGGAGGTTTATGTGCGCGTACCTGTGACTAAATAGCAGATACCCATACTTCACCTCATCAAGCCCCGACCCTGTGTCGGGGTTTTTTGTTACC
>DAOQID010000236.1:0-2234 GCA_035339375.1 Anaerolineales bacterium
CGGGAATCAGCCTGCAACATCACCACTCCTATGCCAACTTGATGTATCGCAACATCTCGAAGCGACTGGGGGCAGGATCGTCAAAATCTTCCACTTCATAGAACAGATCTCGCTCAAAAAAACGGCAGAACGACATGAAAGAACGAAATTTCGACGGAGCCCCAGGCGGAAGATTCAGCGTACGATCAGGCTTTTTCACACGCATTACCAATTGATCCAGATCACCCAACAGCCATCGGGACTTCACACCGATGCGATACCCATTCTCAGGGACGGTTTGCGGGTTCCCCATTGCCATATCGAGCAGCAGTGAAGGGAAATTCACACCTGCATCCACAGCCAATTGCAGCGATCCCCAAAACCGTCCGTTAATCTCCATCAGCAAAGGTCGCTGGGTGACCTGATCCACCTTGAACTCTACCATGGCAACCCCGTGCCACTTCACAGGCTGCAATAATTTGAGAGTAGCTTCAACCATAGCTTTCGGCAAGGCAATACTTTCGCGCAACACACTGACTCCGCCGGAAGGTGGCCGTTCACGCAGTCTTCGGTGCGCAAACATGCCCAATGGTGTACCCTCCTGCATCAGTACAAACAGTCCCTCACCTGCCCCGACCACACGCTGCTGGATCAAAGACGGCGCCCTCAGGTAGGCTTTTTCGTCATACAACCTCAGCAGATCTTCGCGGGATTCGGCATAACAGACACTGGTTTTCTTCCACTGACTACCATCCTTCACCAAAGAACACCCAGGCTTCACTACCACCGGAAAAACAGCGATCGTATCGAGAATCCCTTTCAAATTTCCATCCGGGACAAAAATCGTTTCGGGGATGCCCACGCCCTCTGATACCGCACGTTGCATCAAGCGATACTTATCAGAAATCTCCTGGAAGACTTCGGCGGGAGGAGAGGGCAGCCTTGTAAAGCGCTCAAATTGCGCACGTTCAGGGCCAATGACATGCATAGCAATGTCGGATATTGGAAATACGGCGTCGATATCGTGGTCCCGAACCATCTCCAATATCGTAGCCACGAAGCCTGCAGGGTTCTCATGGGGAGAGGGATAGACAAAATTCTTTCGGCAATAGCGAGAAGAGCCCGCGAGTGACCGCTGAGTATCTGCACCGACGACCACCTCAACCTGCTCACGGCCGAGTGCTCTCGTCACCGCGAGTGCAGCGCGCTCATTGCCGTCAGTTATCAGCACTCTCACCGATGAACCCCCGTCATGACCCACTCTTGCGTTGGCGGCTTCATGCCGAACCTGGCAAGGGACCAAACACACGCCATGAAAATAATGGGATGGTGCTGGTTATGTCATTGTGAATCCCCACGCGGCGAATGGCATACTTATTTTCTGGGGGAGAACCTTCTACCCCCATTCTCACGGAACAGGCCGCCTCATAACCGCAGGCCTGAACCTGCCGCTGAATATGGTCGTCACTATTACCATTGGGATAGCAAAAGACCGGCACATAGTTCACGCCTTGCTCCAATAACACCTGCCTTGATTTCTTAAGCTCCACCGAAACATCATCCGATGTGATTGTGGTCAGAATGCGGTGCGAGCAGGAGTGTGATCCAAATGAAATGCCTTCTTGTGACATTTCCCGCACCTCGTCCCAATTCACAATCACCCGTTCCTGTGGGAGTGTGACGCCCAGCCCACCTGCCAATCCGTCCACCAATGCATGGATTCGCTCGATCGGCAAATGTTTACACTGCTCGATAACTCGATCGGTGACCTGTTCTCCACGTTCCATAGCCGCAATAAATGGGGCACTTCTGCCGTCTAAATATTCCGCAAACACCTTTCCAATTTTTATCGCTGCTTCAGGCGCCAGTTTTCTGCCAGACAAAATCTTGAAGAGAATCGCCAGTTGATCAGGCCAAAACCATCGATCACTTCCCACGTAGTCGGTAGGAAGAAATATCGTGGCGGGAATGCCAGATTTCTTCAACACTGGATACGCATACCGGTAATTATCCAACCAACCATCATCGAAGGTGACCACACAATACCGGGCACAGGGATCCCATGTGCCTGATTGCCAAAGATCCAACAGCTGCTGCAGCGAAAGAAGCGTAAAGTTCTCCAGAAGAAAAGACATGTGCTGAGCAAAAACATTGTCAAGCACATACATCCCTGGCTGCACAGACTGAAGAGAGACATCCTTTGGGGCCAGCACCCGGTGATACATGAGCATGACGACCTTGCCCCGATGCCGCCA
>DAOQID010000237.1:0-2226 GCA_035339375.1 Anaerolineales bacterium
TTCAACCTGTAACTTGTACCCTTCAAACAAACGGAGATTTATGAAATATTTTTTAGGAATAGATGTCGGTTCGTCAAAGACTCATGCGCTGATTGTCGATGAGACAGGTCAATGTGTGGGGTTTGGAAAATCCTGGGGCGGCAATCATCAAGGCGTTGGCTATGATGGCTTGTTGAATGTCTTGCAAGAGTCGTTCGAGGGTGCAAAGGAAATGTCTGGGGTTGGGAATGAACAGATAACAGGAGCAGGCTTCGGCGTGGCTGGATACGACTTCCCGTCTGACAGAGAATCGCATTTGCAAGCCATCTCAAAGTTGGGATTATCCTGCCCTGTGGAAATCGTCAACGATGGCACGAACGGTTTACTGGCTGGTGCAACGCGCGGCATCGGAGTCAATGTGACGGCGGGTTCATCCAACAATTGCCGTGGACGAAACGCACACGGCAAGGAAGGCCGTATCGTTGGCAATGGCCCGACCTTTGGTGAATATGGCGGCGGAATTGAAATTGCCTATCGCGCACTGCAAGCCGTGAACTATGCATGGATCAAACGCAACCCGCCCACAGCATTGACAAAAGTTTTGCTTGAAGCCACAGGTGCAAAAGACGAAGCCGATTTGATGGAAGGCGTTTCGAACAGTCAATATCATATTTTCCCTTTTATCGCGATCGAGGTGATCAACGCGGCGCGGAACGGTGATGCCGCCGCGCAGGAGATCGTTCGATGGGCGGGGGAGGAGTTGGGCTGGCTGGCGGTTTCAGTGGCGCGGCAGATCGAAATGGAGAATGATGAAGTGGAGATCGTTCAATCGGGGAGCATCTTTGAGGCAGGCGAGATCATCATAAAGCCAATGCGCGATGTGGTGTTGAAGCATTGCCCGCGAGCAAAGTTGATTCGGCTCGATGGCCCGCCCGTGGTCGGTGCGGTGATCCTCGGCATGGAACAGGCTGGCTTCGATGGTTATGCCGTGCGCGATGTGATCGTGCGGACGGCGAAGGAAATTGTGAAGTAACTGTCAAAATAAGGATTCGATATGAACATTGGTTATGCCCAACAAATAATTACGCCAACGCTTGACAAACCTGTGTATCTTGCTGGCTTTGGACAAAACCGTCGCGCAGAAACCATCCATGATGATCTGTATGTGCGCGCATTGACGATTCAAACCGAAAAGATCACATTGGCACTTGTTGCACTTGACCTGATCGGATTTTTTCGACACGATGTGTTGGAGGTCGTAAATGCTTTGAAAAGCTCTGCGGCAGATTTGCAAATTGTCATCGCTTCCACGCATACCCATCATGGCCCCGATACGATGGGTCTTTGGGGGCCTGATGACAAAACCTGCGGCGCGGATCAGGGATACATGTCTGCAATTAAAAAGAAGATCGTGGATACGGTCAGCGCTTCGCTTTCAGACCTCAAACCTGCTTCTGCAAAATGGACATCCCTCCACGTTCCGGGATTGGCGAAGAATGCCCGCAACCCGGAGATTCTCGATGACGAGTTGACGTTGTTGCAGTTCTCCACTGCCGACGATAAGCCGCTGGCAACTTTGTTCAATTTTCCCTGCCACCCTGAGGTGTTGTGGGAACACAACCCAAATATTACAGCGGATTATGTCGGCTACCTGCGGGAGGAAGTGGAAAAGCAAACAGGCGCTCCCTGTATTTTCTTTGCAGGTGCGCTGGGCGGCATGATGACCCCCGATGTGAAAGACCATTCATTCGAAGAGGCAGAGTTCATGGGGAGGAAGTTGGGGGAGGAGGGAGTGAAGGCGCTTCGTGCAGTTGACAGTGGTTCGTTGACATCGGTCAGTTTTGAAAAACGCATCATCAAAGCCAAACTTACCAACATTTTGTACAAACTTGCCTTTGGGCGAAAACTTCTGCCGGATGTGCGCGATAAAAAGGGATTTATCACCAGCGAAGTGAATCTGATCAAGATCGGCGGGTTGTGGCTGGCAACGGTCCCCGGGGAGTTGCTGCCAAAGTTGGGCTTGCAGCTCAAGGCGTGGATGAAAGAAGCGGGGGCACACGTCACAGGGGTGATCGGGCTGGCAAATGATGAAGTTGGCTACATCCTGCCTGTGGAAGATTTCAAATATCCGTGGAATCCATTCAAGCCTGGCAAACATTATGAAGAGACGAATTCCATTGGGAAGGATATTTCGTTGAAGGTTATGAATTCATTAAAGGAGTTGGTGAGTCAAAAGTAAATAGTAAT
>DAOQID010000238.1:0-2226 GCA_035339375.1 Anaerolineales bacterium
GAGAGCAGCATGTCGCGCAGGTTCACACGTGTACGTTGAAACGCAACCGCGATATTGGTCAGTTGGCTGAGCGGCACAGTGTTGTTATGATACAGGCGGGTATCTGCGGCATCGATCAAACGCAGATAATAAATTCCCACACCACCAACAATGGCGGTCAGGGCCGCAACGATCATAAAACTCCCAAGTAATTTCACATTGGTCTTTAGATTATTTAGAATATTCATGAAAGTTATTCTCCTTGTTTTTTTGAGCCAAACCAGGTTTGGTCTGCTTATTTTCTGGAACGATAGAGACGGGGTCTTTATAATTTTCAAAGACAAGTGGATAAATCGTATTCATTGTAAAAATGGCGGATGGTTTTCATAATAAAAATGAAAGTAAGAACATGTTAATATTTTGTGAATTTTTTCTTTTGCATTCAAACACGCAGCACTCTTCAATTAAATAGATTTACCTAAGTAAAACAGCCTGACACTACCTGTTTTTTTCTGGAAAAGACCGTTAAACAAGAATCTCTCCCCTTGAAAGAGAGAGATCAATGCAATTCAGCAGGTAAAAAATTTACTCCGCCATGGCAAAGGCTGCCAGCGAAATACGGATCGGAATTGCTTCAGGTTCAAGCAATTCCACCTGTACGGCCAGCCCGATGTTAAAAAGGCAAAACGGACAAGTCTTCATACCCTCAGCCAGCAGACAACATTTGCACATTGCAATGTACGATTCCCTTTTTTCTTTGTCATTCATGGCTAGTTCCTTTCTTGCGGCCAGCACACACAGAAACAACGTGGCGGATGGAAATTCGATGGACAATTCATATTGTATGGAAACCGCAAATTTCCATAATAAATAAACGCATAAGAACCCATAAAAAAATCGTGAATTCCAAGCCGATGTTTCAGGGACGATTCTGAAAAAACGCCTCCCCGATGCCAGTAAATTTTCCTGAAAAAACTGGCCTTTATGCCCTTTTTCTTTTCACCCGCTTTTTACGGACATTTTTTAGAAGCGGGGGTATACTACAAAAAATAACGTCAAAGCCGAGGCACTCGTGAACTCATTTGAGTCCGAATCCACTGATACTGAAGAGCTGGAAAAGGAAGTCGGTACTTCTTCGCAAACGGTTTTGCAGGAGCCCAAGATCGCCCCTGCGCCAAAAATCGAGATCGTCGAAGAAGCGCCTGCCGAACAACTTCCGCAAACCAACGCCAATGTGACCTTTGAGATGGAAGCCGCCCCTCAAATTTCCACTGAGCTGGCGTATGCCTGCCTGCTGATTCCACGCTTCAATGACCACTACCTGACCGGGGACATTACCAAAGATCTGGTGAAGTGGGTCAAGGATGTTTGCATTTCCTACGGCTGGCGGCTGGATGCGATCACGATCCGCCCCGGGTATCTTCAGTGGATCATGACCGTGCCTTTTACGGAAAATCCCGCCCGCTTCATGAAGGTACTGCGTCAGCAGACTTCTCAAAAAATATTCGAGGATTATCCCCGCTTCAAGCGGAAGAATGTTTCACTTGATTTCTGGGCGCCTGGTTTTTCAGTGGTACATGGAAGTTCCCCGCAATCACCGGAAGAGATCAATAGTTTCATTTTACAGATACGCAGGCAACAGGGTATTTATTAGACCTGTGTTGTGTTGAGCATGTTACAGCGGGGGAAATTTTTATTTTTAACAGCACCCGGTTTCAGGTCGATGGGATGCGTTTTTTTCATCCAACAGATCAATTTTTTGAAAAGCCTCAAGTTTTCCGTGGACATGTCGATGCTTGATATGTGATCACCATCCCGGGAGGCTGGCATGAGTAATTCCACATCGATTGACAATTCAAATTTGCTGGCAGCCAGACGGCTGTTGGAGATGGCCAAACAGGCAGATGCGCGCCGAAGCGGAAAGACCGTGAAGGAAAAATCTGCACTGGAATACATGCAGGAAGACCAGGCTTTGATCAGTGCGCCTGCTTTCGATGCGCAAAAACAGGAAGCCGCCGCCCTGCCCCAGATTGAAAACATCAACGTAAACCTGTCTGATCTGCGTAATGTCAAACCGCAGACAGGCGGCACAGCAACCGTTTCTGAAGAACAAAGCATCCAGATCGAGTTCGAACTGCGTTACCGTTCGAATACACCGTTGGATGGATTGTTGATCCATGACCGTAATTACGCCGAATCAGACCGCTATCTTTTCAAATTCGCAGATGGGGCAACATTCACCATCCT
>DAOQID010000239.1:0-2208 GCA_035339375.1 Anaerolineales bacterium
GCAATGCTGGGATTCTTGCGTCCCTTTTCGGTGTTGACTTTCGTGCCGTCCAACATGCCCGAATTGATCATGACCCCAGCCCCAACAAAAGCGGACTCTAACACACCCGCTTCGCCCTGACCCTCAGGCTGGATCACTGGAATAATGGGCAGGTCATACTTTTTGGCAAAGGCAAAGTCACGCTCATCATGCGCAGGGACAGCCATGATCGCACCCGTGCCGTAAGACATCAAAACATAATCCGCGATCCAGATCGGAATGCGGGCCTGATTAACAGGGTTGATGGCATAGCCGCCAGTGAACACACCTGTCTTTTCCTTGTCCACTGCACCGCGCTGAATATCGGTCTGACGGGCAGCCTGCAGCTTGTATTCATTGACCGTGGCCTTGTTCTCTTCCGTGGTGATCTTTTCCACCAATGGATGTTCAGGCGAGAAGACCATGAAGGTTGCGCCCCACAACGTATCGGGGCGGGTGGTGAAGATCTCGACATCATCACCCTGCTCGGTCTTGAAAATAACCGAAGCGCCTTCACTGCGATCGATCCAATTGGTTTGCAGGGTCTTCACGCGCTCTGGCCAGTCAATGCCTTCGAAGCTCAATAACTCATCGGCGTATTTGGTCGCCTTGAAGAACCACTGATCCAGATCCTTTTTGATCACGGGCGTGCCGCAGCGTTCGCAGTGACGGTCATCGCCCCACACCTGCTCACGAGCCAGTGTGGTGTTGCATTTCGGGCACCAATCCACCGCAGACATTTTGCGGTAGGCCAGCCCAGCCTTATACAACTGAATGAAGAACCATTCTGTCCATTTGTAGTAGGCGGGGTCGGCAGAAACGGCTTCACGCTTCCAATCGAACATCGCACCCATCGAACGCATCTGCTTGCGCATTCGCTCAATGTTTTGGAAAGTGCGCTTCATGGGGTGTACACCGTCTTTGATGGCCGCATTTTCGGCGGGCAGGCCGAAGGCATCAAAACCCATCGGGAACAGCACGTTGTATCCCTTCATACGCATGTAACGCGCCCGCGCATCAGACGGGGTCATCGCATACCAATGACCGATGTGCAAGTCACCACTGGGGTACGGCAGCATGGTCAACGCGTAGTGTTTCGGCTTGGAAGGGTCAATCACCGAACGGTACAACTGATCCGCATCCCATTGATCCTGCCATTTCTTCTCAATATTCCTTGGGTTGTAGGATTTGTCCTGCTGGACGGGTGCAGAGTCAGCCGCCTTGACTGGCACAATTGCCTTCGGTTTTTCTGTCACAGGCACAACTGCCTTTGGCTTTTCCTTCGCAACCACCACCGCCATTTTTGGGGCGGGCACGATCGCTTTGGTGGTTTTCTTTGCTGCCTTGGGGGCGGCCTTCTTGACAGGTGCCTTTTTTGCAGCAACAGACTTTTTGGTCACGGCTTTTTTGGCAACAGGCTTGCTTTTAACCACGGTTTTCTTCGCCGCTGGTTTAGCCTTGGTCGCAGCCTTCTTTACAACCTTTTTTGTTTTTGAAGCAACCGCCTTGGCGGTGGTCTTCTTTTTTACTGTTGTTTTCTTTTTCTCAGCCATTCTTACCTCATCAAATAAATATCAGGTTTCAAGGACACAGGCACTAATGGATCATTAGCCCTGTTTGTTCAGGCAATTCGGAAGGAACGGAAGGCTTGCAAGCAAAGGTCCCTGCTTCCAAAAGATAACTATATTTTTCATATCAGCCTCCTTTCCATGATTAAACAAAAAACCCTTCATCCACATCAGGGACGAAGAGTTTACTCCGCGGTACCACCCAGATTCGATTGAAAGTTGACATCAATCGCTCTTTATCGCTATAACGGGCCTACCCGTCGCTGACTACTTTATTTCACCAGCAAAGTCCTCTTGCGAGATAACAGGCGAGTTCGGTTCTGGAGTGCTCCGGTGACACTGGTGCTGGGCTTTCACCTGCCCCAACTCGCTGACGGATATGACCTACTACTCCTGTTTTGACTTTTTATTATTGTAGGTCACGCTTACAACGTGACCTACGCTTTTATTGGTGGACCCAGAGGGATTCGAACCCTCGACCTTCTCAATGCCATTGAGACGCGCTCCCAACTGCGCTATGGGCCCTTATGAATGTTTTCTGTAGCAGTGGACCTGAGGGGATTCGAACCCCTGGCCTCCTCAGTGCGATTGAGGCGCGCTCCCAACTGCGCTACAGGCCCGT
>DAOQID010000240.1:0-2066 GCA_035339375.1 Anaerolineales bacterium
CTGCTTACAACGGATGCATTAGAATATGGAAAGTGTGCCAGCCTGAACTGGCTGCTATCCCCTTCACAGTTGGTGCAAATTGGCAAAAACTCATAAGCAAAGCATGGAAAAAGAATTTCTCGAAGCCCAGTCGGAGTTGAATGACCCGTCACTGTTCTTGAACCGCGAACTCAGCCTGCTGGAGTTTCAAAGACGCCTGCTGGATGAGGCCAAAGATGAGCGCAACCCATTGTTGGAGCGGGTGAAATTTCTCGCCATCCTCGGTTCAAACCTTGATGAATTTTTCATGGTGCGCGTTTCGGGTGTCCGCAGGCAGGTGGAGGCGGGGGTCACCGAGCTTTCAATTGATGGGATGACACCCCGCGACCAGCTTGCCGCAATGCGTAAATTTGCCAGTGAACTCTACAAGGAAGCCCACACCTGCCTGACCAAAAAGCTGATGCCCAAACTCGATAAAGCGGGCATTCATGTGATGGAATACGAAAAATTAACAAAGACCCAAAAGGAAAAGGTGGATGCGTATTTCCGCGAAATGATCCACCCTGTTTTGACTCCGCTGGCGCTTGATCCCGGCCACCCGTTTCCGCATATTTCAAACCTGAGTTTGAGTCTGGCTGTTGTCATCCACGACCCGAAAGGGAATGAGCGCTTTGCGCGTCTCAAAGTGCCAGATACACTTCCTCGCTTGGTACCCATCAAACGGTCGTCGGGAGGCGAGCGCAAGGATGGCACCATTCCACGCCACCACTATTTTGTCTGGCTGGAACAGGTCATCGCCGCAAATATCGAAATGCTTTTCCCGGGCATGCATGTGGTTTCTGCGCATCCATTCCGCACCATTCGCGATGCAGATGTGGAGATCCAGGAGATCGAGGCCGATGACCTGCTCGAAACCATGCAGCAAAGCATCCGCCGCAGAAAATTCGGCTCGGTGGTGCAGATCACAGTTAATGAAGCGATGCCGGAGCACATCCGCGAACTGTTGGTGGATAACCTCGAAGCCAAGCCAAACGACATCGCTGTGCAATCGAATCCGCTGGGGCTGGCTTCCCTTTGGCAGCTTTACAAGAGCGTGGAAAAGCATGACCTGAAATACGTGCCCTACACCCCCAGGATCGTCAAAGCGCTGAAAAATCTTGAGTCCACTGAAGATTTCTTTGCCGCCATCCGCCAGCAGAATATCCTGCTGCATCACCCCTATATTTCGTTTTCCTCGGTGGTCGATTTTCTAAACGCGGCGGCTCGTGATCCGCATGTGTTGGCCATCAAACAGACCTTGTATCGTGTTGGAAATAACTCGCCCATTGTGGAAGCCCTGCTCGAAGCCTCAGAACGCGGCAAACAGGTGGCTGTGTTGGTGGAGCTCAAAGCCCGCTTTGATGAAGAAAGCAACATTAGCTGGGCACGCAAACTGGAACAGGCCGGTGTACATGTGGTGTACGGTTTGATGGGGCTGAAGACACATTGCAAAGTTGGCCTTGTGGTACGGCAGGAAGGTGAAGGCATTCGCAGATATGTTCACCTCGGCACCGGAAACTACAATGCGGTCACAGCCAACCTATATGAAGACCTCGGCATGTTTACTGCCGATGAAACCATCGGCACCGACACCACCGACTTGTTCAACTTTCTCACGGGTTACTCTGCCCAGCAAACGTATCGCAAATTGCTGGTTGCACCGGTATGCCTGCGCGAAAAATTCGAAGCCCTGATCCTGCGCGAGATCGAACATGCAAAGAACGGCAGAAAGGCACGGCTCATTTTCAAGGCCAATGCCATCGTAGACCCGCGCATCATTCAACTGTTGTACCGCGCCTCACAGGCGGGAGTCAAAGTGGATCTGATCATCCGCGGGGTGTGCTGTCTGCGCCCCGGCGTTAAAGGAATCAGCGAGAATATCCGTGTCATCAGTGTGGTCGGACGATATCTTGAACACAGCCGCATTTATTATTTTCAAAACGACGGCGCCGAAGAGATCTACCTTGGCAGCGCCGACTTGATGTCGCGCAATTTGAATCGCCGTGTTGAAGTGGCCTTCCCCATCGAAGATGCTGAACACATCCGCC
>DAOQID010000241.1:0-1893 GCA_035339375.1 Anaerolineales bacterium
AGGAAGTAGATGATTGCCATGCCGTGATCGGCGGAGATGAAAATGCGTTTGGTCATGTAGTTTGATGGTCACACAGTCGGATGGTCGAAGTGAACATCCGCTTCTTTCTTAACTGAGAGTTGATTCTATTTCGAAAGGCATTTTACCCCACCCCCAACAACTTTCCCGTTTTACACTTCTTCCGCTTCGCGCGCCACGCGATTGATTTCATCCAGACTTGCGCCGCGGGCTTTTTCGAGGCGCTCAAAGCGTTTGCTGAATTGTGACATGGCGTAGTTGACAAAATCCTCTTCCACCAGACCGAAGGGGACGATTTGATAGCGGGCGAAAGCGTCACCGATTACGCCGATGGCGGAGGGGAGCAGGGTGTTCATTTGCATTTGGAGGTTGTCCCATTCCTGTGGATGCTCGGCGATGAGCCGTGAGAGCAGATACACCCCATATGCAATGTGACGCGACTCATCCTGTTTGAGCAGGGAAATTCCCTTGCGCAGGCCGGGGAGCAGGTCATTGCGCTCGAGCATGGTGAAAAAGGCATGGTATCCCGTTTCTGCGAGGACACCTTCGACGACCATGTTATAGGTGACGGATGCGGTGATCTGATTGGCGGGCGACGAATCGGTGCGCAGGGCATTCAACGCAGAAGGCAATGCTTCGTAGAATAGCTGACGATAGTTGGCGCTGTGATAAAGGGTTAAATCAGACCTCACCCCTAACCCCTCTCCTAAAGGAGAGGGGAAAAATGCGACTTCGTCCATAAACCTTCTGAAGAAATCGGTGTGCTTGGCTTCTTCGAAGAGAAAAGTGGTGAGGTACATTTCCTCTTCGATGCGGCCTTCATGTGCAACGGCCTGGATCAACGGCAGCAGGTCGAGGGTCACGGCTTCTTCGCCAGCCACGAACATGGAGAGCAGCAACCGACACAGATCCTTTTCTTCATCGGTGAACCTGGCCCAATCCAATTTGTCTTTTGAAAGATCAATATCGGATGGATTCCAAATGCCGAGTTTCTTGGCTTTTTCGTACAACCGCATGGGCGGCAGGTCGCGATTCAATCCGCGGGTGGTGGTGGCAAAGGAGGTGTGGGACATGGAGGGCTCCGTATCGGTGCTTGAAGTGAAATATGGTCTCGTAGATTATACAGCCCTATCTTGTCGGTTCATCATGGGATGGATTTTGATTGTACTTTTATCAACAATCCGTTGCTTTTTTACGAAGCCAATAAGACCAATCCTGTCTTTTATGGATATAATCGCAAATCATACATTCCAATGAAGAGGAGAGATACCACAGAAAATTTTCCATCACCCAATATTTTCATCCCCGCTGGTTTGCCCGTAAGATGCTCTTGCAATTTCCAAAATTGCATAAGATGCCATCGTCACTTTAAACTTGATAATAAGGAGATGTAAAATGTCCAGAAGAATTACTGCAGCGCTGTTGGCTTTTTTTCTTGGTGGTCTTGGTGTTCACAAGTTCTATCTTGGCGATATGAAAATGGGTGTGATTTACCTGATATTCTGTTGGACGGGCATCCCCGCAATTCTTGGATTGATAGATTTAATTCAGTATCTCCGTGTAAGCGATGCGGAATTTGACGTGAAGTACCCTGCCAAATAAATCTTCTGTTTGGTTTATAAAGATAGACCTCCGCGTATTTCAACGCGGAGGTCTTTTTGTAACAAAAGATGACCTGTTTTATATGCCGCTTCCAAATGGATCGCGTTCATCCACCAGAATCGTCCCTTCGGACATGACCCACGCTTCGCCCGTAATCGTTGGGATGATTCGGTTATCCTGAATCTGGATACTGCCCTCGAAGATACTGCCAACAACGCTTTGCTGTTTCCAGATTTGACCGACTTGCAGTTTTCCATCGCCGTACAAACAAGC
>DAOQID010000242.1:0-1804 GCA_035339375.1 Anaerolineales bacterium
GGAGAATATTCCCCTTCAGTGAAATACGATAAAGGCCGATGGTGGCGCCTTCAAACACACTGCGGAAACGCTCCTCGCTTTCACGCAAAGCCTCTTCCACCAGTTTGCGTTCGGTGATATCGCGCACATTTGCAACAATAACCATATTATCGCCGACATCAAGCATGCGGGCACTGACCTCCACCGGAAACTGTGTCCCATCCTTCCGCAGATAACTCGCCTCAAAAATAAGCCCGCCCGATTCGCGCACAAGTTCAATCCGCTCATTCCAAACCTGCCGATCCGTGACATGTGATGCGACTTGGATCACATCCAGTTGAAGCAGTTCTTCACGGCTGTACCCCAGTTTTTCACAGGCCGTCCTGTTAAAGTCGATGTAACGGCTGGTCTGCGGGTCGATCAAAAAAATGGAGTCATTTGCCTCATCCATCAATTTTCGGAATTGAAGAAGCCTGTCTTCGGCCTGTTTACGCTCCATTTCAACCATTTTGCGCAGCGAAATATCTTCAACTGTGCCTTCATAATACAAAATGTTACCGGCTTCATCAAACACCGTGCGGATATTCGCCGATACCCAAAAAGTAGAGCCGTCTTTTCGGCACTCCTCGGCTTCAAACCCCACAACCGCATACTCTGTACTTAATTTCTGAACAAGAACATCCCGTTGTTCCGGTGACACATAGATCTGCTTTGAGATATCCTGCACCATACGCAGCATTTCTTCCGGGGATTCATACCCGTACATGCGTGCCATTGAGCGATTTACATTGACAAACCTTCCATCCACTGTGCTTTGAAAGATCCCATCAATTGTGTTTTCAAAGATATTCCTGTATTTTTCCTCGGCCCGCTTCCGCTCTTTCAACTCCTGTTGCAGGAGGAGGTTGTTCTTAAAAAAAGCCTCTGTCAAAAAACGGACCATGATCGCAGTTATCAACAAGGCAACAGCCACCGAAACGAAATCACCCGGCAAGCTTTGCACAAAAGGCACGGGAGTATAAACTCCATATAATTCCCCAAAAACCAGCCAGGCAGCACACCCAATTGCAAAAGCGGTCAAAAATACCATTGTGCGCTTTCTTGTCACCAGACTTGCAATGATCAGCACCGCCGGAAAGCCGAGGTTGCTGATCTGGTGAATACCCAGTCCATAGGTAGCCAGGACTGTCAGCAAAGAAAGCAACACCACCGCCAGCAGGGATGCAGCCAACTCCACTTTTTGCTGGCGAATAAACCAAAGCGGAATCAACACAAAAGGGACACTAGCCAAAAGCAGGGCAACAGCCAGAAAACTTTGGGTCAAAAACGAAATAATCCCCCCCGAAAGCAGCGACAACAGGATCAAAGCCGTGAACCAATAAAAGATCCTGACGATTTGCCGCGGATCTCCGTTCACATAAAGCGGATGGTCATCTCTTTCATGGGAGGAAATACTCATAAAGCTTTTTCCTTGAACTCAATACAAAACGACTATTTTCACAGACACGACATGTCATATGTAAAGTATGACCAAGCATCTCAAACAGAAGCGCCATACCAGAATCAACTCGTTTAGACTATTGTACCGCGCAAGACAGATTGAATGAAAACCTGCAGCGCCCATGACCGATTAGTGGTTGTTATTCACATTATTTAACATATAATCACATCCATCTCTTTATTTTTATTATTGTCGGGATCTTTATATGGGAAACAATACTGCCAATACAATCAAAGGTCTTGAAGAAAAATTTAATGCCAGCCACCTTCACCGCCCTATGCAAGTGGAGCGATACGACGCGGGTGATCATGTTACTTATGAGAT
>DAOQID010000243.1:0-1711 GCA_035339375.1 Anaerolineales bacterium
CCCGTGACAAGTTAGGTAAGATGCTTCACTGCGCCCTCAGCCGAAATGTGTAAATTAAAACAAGAACTAACTGAAATAGATTGACTCAAATCACAAGAGTCCATACAATGCATCTATTCAGACAAACGTCATCCAAATAAAGCGTAATCCATAAAATCTTAATAAGGAGTGAAAAATGAACAAAAAGGTCTTTACCGTTTTATTGTTATCCATTTTCGTACTGGCCCAGTTTGGAACGGCCTCTGCCATCACTGTTCCCGGTGATGCCGCCATCACCAGCCTGCCAGACTTTTCCACAGACCTCAGTGTGGATGTGGAATGGACCGTGACCGGCATGGCAGCCGGGACAAAGAACATCCTCCTTTGGGCAAGGGAATATGCCAACCCCGCCAATGCCTATGCAGTTACAGAATGTCAACTCGTTGCCACCATCAATGGCACCGGCGATGCTTCCGGCACCTTCAACTACGATTATGCCCTTTCCACATTGGCATTGATCTATGGTGACGAGGTTGAATTCACCATCACCGTAGATGATATGGACTGCGGCGGCGGTCCCGCCACGCCTGATATCGACTCTGTAATGGGCATTACCTATATTGATAACGCGGCTCCCGTTTATATTCAAGGATACCCGCCTTCACAAGTACCCACCCTGCCGGATACCCACACCTACGCCTGCAACACCTTCGAATTCTGGGCGGTTGCCACAGACGGCGCAGGATTCGTCCCAGCCTACTCTGGTTTTCACGCCTGGAACACCTTTATCACCGGCACCTTTGCACCACCGGCCCCCATCGGTGAAGGAGATGCCCTGCTTTCATGGGAATACACCTTCCCCGCCACCGCCAGCGGATTGTGGACTTTCGGTGTGGAGCCTGAAGATAAAAGCGGCAACATCGACAAAAAAGATTACTTCCGTGATGCGGTAGCCATAGCCCCTGAAGAATTGGAAGAATGCACAACCTTCAGCGATGTCAGCGGCCATGCAGATGAGACGTACATCCGCTACCTTGCGACCCTTGGCCTGATCAGCGGCTTCGCCGACGGAAGCTTCGGCCCCGATGCAACGCTCACCCGTGCTGAAGCCGCCACCCTCATCGAAACAGCCAACGGCTATGATGCCACTATGTTACCCACCTCTGCCCCCGCTGGCTGTGACTTCACCGATGTCACTGCCTCAGACTGGTTCGCTGGCTGGGTCTGGCAAGCCTGCTCAGACGGAATCATGAACGGTGTCGGCGGCGGTCTCTTCGACCCGAATAACCTGCTCACCCGTGGACAGATCGTCACCATTTTCAAAAACGTCTCAGATACCTTTCTATCAAGTCCGCTTCTATTTAGTGGATACATCAACACCTTTAATCCAATCACTTTCCTGTATATCCTTCCATTCACCTACCGCCAATCTGCATGGACCGATGTTTCCATCGGCGCATACTATGCCGAGCCGGTTGTGAAGGCCTATGGTTGGGGCATTGTAGAAGGAACCAGTGACACCACCTTCTCACCAGACCAACCCGTAACCCGCGGCGAATTCGCAAAAATGCTCTACCGTGCCATCAGCCGCATTGACTAACCAAATCTCTTAAACCAATTCACTTTGGGCGAATCCTTCACCGGATCCGCCCATTTTGTTCTCAAACCAAAGTACCAATTTCTGAAATTGGTTACTTTACCCCGTCTCTTTTTCGCCTCTCATCCGTTTTAA
>DAOQID010000244.1:0-1643 GCA_035339375.1 Anaerolineales bacterium
ATACACCTTGATCTTTTCCCCGATCACAGCCTGGACGTAATCCTTTTTCAAATACGGCGCGGCTTCGGCATCGGTGCCTTCCCAAATGGAGACGATGACATCGGGTTTGAGTTGACCGAAGGTATAGGCGTAATCCCATTTCATGTGACCGGGCCGCATGAATGGGACATCGGCAAGGCTCATCGGTGTGCGCACGTTTTGATGCGCGATGTACGGGTCGGCTTTGCCGAGGATGTCGATCGCGTAGCGGTCTGGCAGCAGGTAGGGAATTGTCCCCGCGCCGATGACAGCGACGGAGGCCCCGGGCTGGGTCACATTTTCGATGGCGAGAGCGATCTGCAAATTGCGGTCACTGCCTGCCACGTAATCGGGTCGCCGAGTGAAATTCCAGCGTTCGATGGATTTCCATTCGCCGATCAATGCATTGAAGTTGAGGAGGGAAAAAGTAAAAAGGATGACAAATACAATCCGCCAGCCAATTTCAAAAAGGTTTCCTTCGTGATGTTCGCTCCTCCCGCCGTCCCCGGCGGCGAGGACGCCGCCTTGAGCAAAAATATTTGAAGCTGCCTTCTTCAACAACTCCACTGCTGACCAACTGAACACAATAAAAAACAACGGCATGGCGATGACAATGTATCGATTCGCCCCGCCGTGATTCTCCCATGCATCCCCGCCCACATACACGGAATAAGCCACCTGCGCGATGAAGACCAGCGCCAGCAAAGTCACCTTCCAATCGCGGCGGAAGAGGAAGATCGTGAACGGCAGTAAAAAGAGCACCCAGTTCGAGTAATATGCAAAATGGACCAACGCGTACAGTCCGCGCAGGAGGCGCAGGGTGAGCGGCCAGCCTTCCACTTTGAGGTAGTAGGTGTTTGGGAGCAGGGCGCCGTAATAAAGATAGCGCACCAGGGTTTGCCCGCCAAGCGAGAGGACGAGCAGTCCCAGCCCCCAGATCACATGCTCTTTGCGGTTTTCTTTTTGCACGAAGAACAGCACCGCAAAAATAACAATGTAAGGAACCGCCATATCAAAGCGGACAAGGGTGGAAATGGCTAGAATTACATACACCCAGGGGGTGGGAAGCAGACTGAAGTCTGCGGTATGTATGATCAGCCAGATGACCGTGGATAACATCAGTGCTAGCAGACTCACTTCCATGCCGAGCAGGCCGTACGAGTTGAGCGGCGCGTAGAAAGCGGTCAATGCCACGGCGGCGAGCATGGCGAAGAGGTCATCTGTAAAATGTTCGAGAATGCTTTTAACGAGAAACAGGTTCAAGGTCAGGAGCGAAGCGCCGATGATCTGCATCACAAGGCTGGTTTCGTTCAATCCGATCGGCAGCAGGTGGACGAGAGCCATGAGTCCGACCCAGAGTGGGTTGGTGAATCCTTCCACACGTTCGCCTGCATTCCAGACAGGCCCCAGCCCATGCGCGAGGTTGTAGGCATAGCGCATTGAGATCATGGCGTCGTCGAAAAGCACGTAATATGTTTTGCCTTCAATGATGAAACTGGTGGCTGCAATATAACGCTGGCAGTAGTAAATGTAGCCAAAAACAAGCAGGGCAAACAGGGCATTGCGAAGGAATTTCGAATTCATGGTTTTGGGATTATATCTTAGCCGTTTAAAATTCGGCTCAA